>CAZYXP010000403.1:0-1508 GCA_964651325.1 uncultured Phycisphaeraceae bacterium | reverse complement strand
TTTTGACGACGGCGATATTGTGGCTGATTACCAATTATCGCAGGCCAAGTTCTAAGGGGAATTTACGCGATGGGGTCTACGCCACGCTTGCGAATCGCGTCCTTCGGCGCGCTGCTCCTGCTCGTGGGTTCGCTGCCCGGTTGCGCGACCCTGAGTCAATCCGAAATCAAGTTTCTCGAAACGCGGGAGCTGGGTTTGGGGTACGACGAAGCCTACCGGGCGGCCGCCAATGGCCTGTTCTCCTTGGGCTATGCCATCAGCCACAGTGACAAGGCGTCCGGCATTCTCGGCGCCCGGCTCGTCACGCACGTGGCCAAGTCGAGCGTGACGTTTCTGTTGATTCTGCCCATGGCCACGATCTCTGAAGGTCGGGACGAAGAAATGGTCACGTTCATGCTGACCCCGATCAACCAAAACCTGACGCAGCTTCGAATGAAAGTGGTCTTCAACGGGACACCTATCGTCGATCGGAAGAAAATGACAAGTATCTGGCAACGCATCGAACGCGAGGCGATGCTGGAAACCAAGCCCGCGCGTGCTACCACGAAAGCTCGGGGACGGCCCAACGGGATGCGCCGCCGACCCCCACGCCGGCGACCATAAGGGCATCACGCAATCGGGTGCTCGAATCGGTCTGGATTTGTATGTAGCCCGGCCGCCCCCGGCTGGGTATGCCGAGATGGTTAGCGGGGTACACAGCGGAGGGCCGCTGTGCTACGCGAAAAACGCGACCGCTCTAGCGGCTGGCCGTGGCCGCGACGCTGCGTTCGGCCGGGCCGGTGTAGCGGCTGAGCGGACGGTAAATCCTATTGTCTTGGGCTTGTTCGATGAAATGCGCGCACCAGCCGGTGATCCGGCTGCATACGAACAAGGGCGTATAAAGATCAAGCGGCAGATCGAGCAGGTAATAGGTCAGCCCGCAGGGGAAATCCACGTTGGGATAGATGGGCCGCTCTTTGCCGACGATTGGATCCTTGATCGCGTCGTAAATCGCGATGAGGTTTTCGCGCCCTTTCTCGGCGGCCAGGGTGCGCATCTCGCATTCGAGAATGCGTGCCCGGTGATCGCCGTTCTTGTAGACACGGTGGCCGAACCCCATGACTCGCTCTTTCTTCGCCAGCGCGTCGGCCACCCAGGCGGACGCTTCCTCCGCGGTTTTGAATCGCGAGATCAATTCCATAGCGCGCTCGTTGGCGCCGCCATGCAGCGGGCCTTTCAACGCGCCGATCGCGCCGGTGACCGCGGAAACCATGTCCGACGTGGTCGAGCCGATGACGCGGGTTGTGAACGTACTCGCGTTGAATTCGTGCTCGGCGTAGAGGACGAGCGTGAGATCGAGTAGGCGGGCCGACGTTTCGTCCGGGTCGATCCCGTGGCACATGTAAAGCGTTTGCGCGGCGTGCGACAAACCGGGTTTGGGCGCAACGGGTTCATGGCCGCCGAGCAATCGGAACCTGGCGCCTACGACATCCGAGCAGACCGCCATCAGCCACACCGCACGTTTCTTC
>CAZYXP010000402.1:0-1524 GCA_964651325.1 uncultured Phycisphaeraceae bacterium | reverse complement strand
AGCGCAGCGCCGCCTCCGGATCGCGTTGCCATCGAACCGCTTGACCCTACAGGGGTTGTCTTTCCTGTGCGATGCGTGAGACGTGACGCTTGGCAGTACAGCGCAACGTCGTTCGGAGCGTAGGCTTCCAGCCTGCACGACCCGCGATGATGATGCAGGCAAGATGCCTGCGCTCCGGGTTTGTGACGACTTTGCGCTGTACTGTTAGCCGACTCCTCCGGGGTCGAATGGCATAGGTTGTCCGGTGCCCGCGAATCCGGCGGGAGCGAACCCACGGCTACTACAGCCCACCACGCAGGCTGCAGGAAGCAGCGGCGTTGAATCCGCCGCAAGTGCCATGCACCCGCGGCCCACCGACTGCCACAAGCCCCCCCGTCCGGCGCGGCGGCGTCTCGCCAAAGGCTAGCGGCTGAGTAGTTCCGCGGCCACCGCCGCGATGCATCCCAGGCATTCCGCCGCACATTGGTCACGCGATTGGCCGGTGGTGGCGACGCAATCGTCCATTTCCTCCGGGGCGCATTGGGGCAGGGCCGAATCGAACCGCAACGTGACCACATGCTCGCCTTCCGCTTGGGAAACTAGAGCGCTGAAAATCGTATCGATGTGCACCTCGCGCAGGTTGAGGTCTTGACACCGTGCGCGCGCCGACAAACTCTCGCGACCGGCATTCGGATCCCCAACGCCGGTGCTGCATCCAAGAACAAACGCCATCCAGCCGGCGAGCAAAACAATACGCATGACCATCCTCCAAGAACCAGCGGTGCCGGTCGGCCCAACCAAGCCCCACACACGGCCGAGCGTAGTCGCGCCAAGCAAACACGCAAGTCCGCGGTCAGTCATGGTCGATCGCCCCGCAATTCGAACCCCATGGCCGCTGACATGATCCAATTCGAGCAGGCGTCGGAGGAGTCGTGTGAGCTTTGGGCTTTGCGTGCTTGAAACTCAACCAGCGTCTTCGGCCGTCTTCCACCGGCATCAAGGACTTCCCGGATGAGGCCGTTCACCTCGGACGGCTCCAGGCCGCATGCGTTACAATGATCGTAGGCTCGTTGCAAAGGAGGCTTCGTGGTTTGAACGAGATCAGCCCAAAACATGACGCCCGCGAGCGCCGCAAGAAGAACCAGTAAGATACCGACATCCCGTTTCTCGTCGCTCATTGGAAAATGCCTCCGCCAGCCTCGTGGGATCGCGTTTTTTGGGTGGATTCCTATTGTCTGTCATGTTGCCGCCAGTTGCTGCTCAAGGCTATCATAAAATATTGAAGGGAAAGGCGTTACGAGCAATCGGGCGTGGCGCAAGAATCGCCGGACCAACACACCGGCCCGCGCGGCTCATGCCTATCGCGAGTCACGATGATGCGACATCATTCGGCGCTGGTCGAGCGGCCCCTCCCCCCGCGCAACATTCGCTGGACCAACACACCACGCCCGAATCCGGTCGAAATCAGGCTACCCAAAATGCACGTAAGTCGTTACGAACAAAAGACTTGCAAACTACGCCGCACGGGATTCGAACCTGTAACCT
>CAZYXP010000401.1:0-1542 GCA_964651325.1 uncultured Phycisphaeraceae bacterium | reverse complement strand
ATTCCATGTCCGCCGCGGCGATGTCTTCAACGGAATCGAGGAACATGTCCATGCGCTCCTCCATCGTTTGGGATTGGACCATGGCTTTTTCCCAGTCCGCCTGGGTTTTCACCAAGTCCGTCTCGCCGAAAAGCTTGCCGATTTCGGTGGCCATCATACCCATGCTCTTGGAGAAATCCGCCGAGGCCTCCGCCTGGCGTTTGATCAGCAGCGCGTTTTTGATCGAGAGCAACTGCCGCTCGAGCATCTTGCGGATGGCGGCCGTCTTCTTGAGCGAATTCCGAATAAACGCGTATTGGGCCTTATCGCCGATTTTCTTGGCGTGCTGGGCATTCTTGATGAACTCGTCTTGAAACTTGCCCTGCTCGCGAATGGATTTCTCGACGCGCCGGATGCCCTGGCGAATCTTGATGTCCCGCTCGATGCGTCGCTCTTCGTCGGATTTAAACAGGCCCATGCTAGTAATACTCCCGCTCTGGAATCAACAGCCAGAGCACGATGTAGACCACGATGCCGGGAAACGTCACGGAGAGGATGGACAGCAGCACGTACGCGATGCGTACGGCGGTCGGATCGATGCCCAGAAATTCTCCAATGCCGGAACAGACGCCTGCAATTTGGCGGTTGTGCATCTCGCGTCGCAGTGATTTGTTGTAGCTACTCATGGGTCGCTTGCTCCTGTTGGCTTTTGCCGGTGCAACTCCTGTTGGGCGGCCCCGTCAGGCTTCCGGCGCGGCGTGTCGCTGCCGCACGGTCCGGTCCGCTTCCTCGTAGGCTTCGTTTGTATCGGTGATGGCGCCCGCGTCCATTTTGCCCCATATATTCAGCACACTCGTTCCGGCGTCGCCGAGGCTGGCCGCCCCCTGATCGACCGCCGCACCGATCGCGAGAACCTCATCGAGGCGCTCCTGATAGACCTCGGTCTTGATCGAATCCATCTCTATCAGCTTGGTGAGCCTTAGGATGTCGGTCTCGCCGATCAGCCCGACGCGGCCGCGATCCCCGGCGCGGTCGGCGCTTTCGCGGAGCATACGCAACCGCGAAACGGTGAGCATCTCCTTGCTGCGGATGTTGAGCTGCCGGCCAAGCATGAGCTGTTCAGTCGTCTTAAGCTCGAATTCCTGCGCGAGAATCTGCCGCACCTCCGGTGTTTTTTCCTTGGCTCCTTTTTCAAACAGCCGCTGTTTGTCAGTCGAAAGCCTTTCCACGCGCTTAAGCAATTGCGTACGATCCTTTTCCAGCAGCAACTCCTGTCGGCGCAGCTCGGACCGGGTCATCCGCGAAAGGGGCTTCTTGCGGTTGGTCAACCACTCGAGAAACCCTTGTGCCTTGCGTGATCCGAAAAACATCAACCGCCTCGCTTCACGTTCATCAACTTCGTTTTATCAGCATGTAGCCCAGCCGCCCTCGGCTGGGGCACATCGGAACCAACCACATTGACGCCAGTACACCGGAACCAGCTACGCCAAAACCAGCCGGGCGACATTTTCCCGCACCGGGTGCGTGACCCATTCGGCGGCTTGGGCGCCGTTCTTTCCTGCA
>CAZYXP010000400.1:0-1563 GCA_964651325.1 uncultured Phycisphaeraceae bacterium | reverse complement strand
ACGCGTCCTGTGTAGACGGTGTGAGCTCTCAGCGGTGTGTTGTTGCGCGGGTCTGGGCGTGGCCGTGGGTTGTTTTGCCGTGGCGCCCCGCCACTTCGTGGGCAACCATGGGCACGCCGCTGCCGTCGTATTGGATACAGAGCGTCTCGATGCTCTTGGCGCATTGCGCTTCAGACGCGGGCGGCTCCTCGAATCGCAGCCGGTCGCGCTCGCGCTTGTCGCATCGCTCCAGGTCTTGGCCCACGGCCTCGCTGATGCGTTCGGCGTCTTTGCGCGAGAGCTGAACGCCGGCCAACTCCTTGAGATCCTTGGCGACTTCGGCAAAGGGCTCCTTGGCGCCCAGGCGCGCGGTCTGGCGCTGGAGCCCGGGCGAGCGCGAGGTCTGGACCACGCCCAACTCCTCGTCGCCCGGATAGCGCGCCTCGCCGCATTCCGGGCACGCGTAGCGGCTGCGCTCGAAATGGACTTCGCCTAACAAGGTATGCAACGTTTTGGCCCGTGTGCCCGAGCTCTCCATCGTGCCTCCACACGGGCACTGCAGCCGCGCGGAGCGCCGCCCCACGCCCACCTCGCGCAACAGTTCTTCGAGCGCCTTGGCGCCCGCCGCCAGCACCGCATCGCGCAGCGCCCCCTCCAGCGCCTCCAGGTCTACCCCCGCCGCACGCGTGGCTGCCGCGACTAAGTGTGCGACTTCCTGGCTTTGTTCGATGGCGACTTGCGTTTTTTTTTAAGACCGGCGCTCCGCGCGGCTTCTTTCCGTTCTACCAGGCCCATTTGATGGGTCAGCTCTTCGAGCTCCAGGCACAACTCTTTGAACCGTTTATAGCTTTGGGCGTCTTGCCGCGCCCATTGCTGCGCTTGCTCGCCTTTGATCCGCTCGCTCACCGTCTTACTGCCCACCTTGTAGCTGAAGACAAAATACGGACCCCGCAATTCGCCGGTTTCCTTTCCGTCACGCACCACCGGCGCCCACTGTTCGTTCAGCGTGCCTTTGCGCAACGAACGAATAGCCGCCAATTGGTTCAGCACTACGCGGCGCCGTTCTTCAATCGAGTTCTTGGTCATCATGGGTAAGGGTCTCCTGAGTTGTATGCCAATGTAGTAAGCATACTACATTATTCGCTGCAAAAGAAAGGGAAATCCAGCAAACCCAAACTGATGACGCAGACCCAGCCCTTTGCGCATGGTGGCAATGGTCCCGGCCCTTCTGGCATAGTCGAAACACAATATGGATATTCTGGACCACATACGAGAGGCCTTGGGCTTGTCGCGCGACGGGCTCTCCCATGTGCTCGGCAAAGCCGACTCGCGCGCGGCCGACGCCGTGCAGGCGATGCTCGACTGTTCGGGGCGTGTGATAGTCACGGGCATGGGCAAGACGGGTCTGATCGGACGCAAGATCGCGGCGACCCTGAGCAGCACGGGAACCGCGGCGATGTTCCTGCATCCGGCGGAGGCGCTGCACGGCGATCTCGGCGCGGTGCAGGCGGGCGACGTGGCGCTGGTGGTTTTCAACAGCGGTGACGTCGCGGAGCATGTTGCTCGACCACAGCCACCCCACGT
>CAZYXP010000399.1:0-1575 GCA_964651325.1 uncultured Phycisphaeraceae bacterium | reverse complement strand
AACTCGCGACCTTCTGCATGCCATGCAGACGCGCTCCCAACTGCGCCATGGCCCCCAGTTGCCGGGCATTATGACCGGAATTCCGAAGGTTGCAAGACCAGAGCGGTGCCGTCCTTCGCACATCGGTTGTTGGATCATGCTCCACGAGCAGTCATGCTGACGCCGGCGGCTTTGGGGCGTTGGTCAACCGAGGGGCTTTCATCGCCTGCTACATGGAAAATGAGGTCTCGCCCGGCGAACGACGGACGCTGATCCGCGTCGGGTCGCCACTCTACCATCGTGGCCCGGTCGCGGATTCTGTGCGATCCGCGCGCCCGACACTACGCTTGGTGTCCGCTCTGCCGCGGTACGTTGCTCGTCGCGCCCGATGGCGAAGACTCACCCTGTTTTTCGCTTCCCATTCGTCTGGAAAACCATCTTTCGGGTGTTGTTGAAAATCGGTACCGTCCGATATTCATTAGGCGTAGCGCGTTCCACGCCCAGGGACCAACGCGAGATAAAAAGGTTTGGTGGATGCTGGCACAGCCCCTACAATGCCCGTGGAGGGAAAAGGAACGCCAATCCCCGCAGGGCACCGGCTTTCCATCGTTAACCGCCATTGGTTGTATCTAGTGTTCGGGCTGTCCGAGCCCTTTGAGGAAGAGGCCTATGCTACTCGCAGAGAAAACGCCAAGCATCGAACAGCCCGCGCCGCTGGTCAAGCGTTTTCTTGATTACCTGTTTATCGAGTGCGGTCTTTCCGGCGAAACGATTGTCGCTTATCAGCGCGATCTCAAAGAATTCTGGGGCCATCTCGTAGAATTGGATGTTGAGCCCAGTGAGATTTCCGCCGACGACATGCGACAGCATTTGATTCGGCTGAGCGCACGCGGGCTTGCGGTTTCGAGCATCGTGCGTCACTTCGCATCAATCAAGATGTTTCTTCGCTTCCTGTTCAATGAGCGTATCCTCCGCCGCGACGTGGCGTCGTTGCTGGAATCTCCCAAGCGGTGGCGAACGCTCCCCAACACCGTACGCTATCCACAGGTGAAAGCCTTGCTCGCGGCACCGCAAGCGCATATGGAATTCTACCTCCGTGATCGCGCCCTGCTGGAATTGCTCTATGCCACCGGAATGCGCGTCAGCGAGGTGGTTGGCCTCACGCTTGGCAAGATCAACTTGTCGTTGGGCTACATCCGCTGCCTTGGCAAAGGACGTAAGGAACGGCTGATTCCCGTCGGGCGATTCGCCATCGACGCCACCGAAGAATACCTCGAAGACCTTCGATCCAAGCTCCTCGGTGACCGCCACGACGAAGCACTCTTCCTGTCTCGAACCGGTCGCCCGCTGGACCGCAGCAACATCTGGCGTCTGGTGCGCAAATACGCCCGGCTCGCCGGCATTGAAGAGCCGCTGTCTCCGCACACACTTCGCCACTGCTTCGCGACCCACCTTCTGGCCGGGGGGGCCGATTTAAGGATCGTCCAGGAATTGCTCGGCCACGCGGATGTGACGACCACGCAAATCTACACCCACGTGGACGAAGCGCAGCTCACACACGTGCATACGAAATTTCACGCGCGTCTCTGTGGGGGG
>CAZYXP010000398.1:0-1601 GCA_964651325.1 uncultured Phycisphaeraceae bacterium | reverse complement strand
ATTCACGTGCGCGCCACCAAACAGGCGCACGCCCGCTTGGTGAGTGGGCCGGAGCACTACACCAGCCGGGTTTCGGGCGAGCCGCTGTGCGTCAGCGCCGTCACCGGTCGCGGACGAGACGAACTCCTCGAACTGATTCACGGGGAAATCGAGGGACACGAACAGACCCAGCCGCCGGAACCGGTCATCAAGATGGCCATCGTAGGCAAACGCAATGCCGGCAAGAGCACGCTGATTAACGCGATCGCGGGTGAGGAGCGCGTGATTGTTAGCGAAATCCCCGGAACCACCCGGGACAGCATCGACGTGCGTTTCGAAAAGGATGGCCGGACGTTACTCGCGATTGACACGGCCGGGGTTCGCAAGAAACGCAAGCTGGCGGACGACATCGAGTATTACGCGCTAACCCGGGCGATGCAATCGATTTCACGGGCGGACGTCGTGCTGTTGCTTGTTGATGCGACGGAGAAGATCGGACAGGTCGATAAGAAGCTGGCCCGGCACATCGCGGATCTGTTCAAGCCGTGCATTCTCGTGGTCAACAAGTGGGATCAAGCCAAGGGGCGGGCCTCGTCGGAGGACTTTGGAATCTATCTGGAGAAGGTGCTTCCTGAAATCCGCTACGCCCCCGTGGCGTTTACCTCCGCGATTTCCGGCCGGAATATTCTGGCTTCGATCGATCTGGCGGCCGCGCTGTTCAAGCAATCGCGAACGCGGGTCGGCACGGGCCGGCTCAACAAGGTGGTCGGTGACGCCGTGGCGACTCAGGCGCCCCGGCCCAAGAAGGGGCGCAAGGCACCGAAGATTCTCTATGCAACCCAGGTGAGCACGCAGCCGCCGACCATCGTCGTCTTCGTGAACGGCGCGCATCTGGTAACCCAGAACTACGAGCGATTCATGCTGAATCAGCTTCGCGAACGACTGCCGTTTGAGGAGATTCCCATACGATTGCTCTTCCGGTCGCGACGAAGCGAATCGCGGGTAGAATAACCAGGCCAAAACGTGTAGCAATTGAACGCGTGTTCTGCTCCAAATGAAAGGGGACACCGATGACAACAGAATTACATTGTCCAGGCTGCAGCAAGCTCATTCGTGCGCCGGACGGCGCGGGAGGCAAAAAGGGCAAATGCCCCTACTGCGGTCGAATGGTGTACATTCCCATGCCCGAATCCGAGATCGAGGCCATCCCCATAGCGCCGATTGACGAAAACGAAGAGGCCCGCGATGCGCGGATGCGCCAGGAATCGACGGCCTACATCGCCGCGATTGACCACGTGGGCGAGCGAGACACGGGCGGCGCGGGGCCCGGGACGGACGCGACGCAACGCGAGGCGCCGGTCGAGCCCGTGGACGTCGCGGACGAGGTCATGCGTTTCATGCTGGCGATGCGCGATTCCGAATTGGATCTGGCCGATCAATGCGTCAAGCGACTGGCAAGAGCGAGAAGCAAGTCCGCCGAATATGTCAATGGACTCATGCTCGACGAACTGCCGCTGAGGGTTGAAAACGTCCCGCCGCCCCTGGTGCAAGGATTCCTCAAGACACTGCTCAGCCGGCTGTAGTAGCGGTACTTCAGTGCACCGGGCGCTGGCCCGGTGACA
>CAZYXP010000397.1:0-1614 GCA_964651325.1 uncultured Phycisphaeraceae bacterium | reverse complement strand
GTCGCCCTTTACCCCCCTGAGGCGCGGGATTTCCAGACGGCGGGCCGGGGTCGGCCCCGGTCGCCCACTCACGCACGTGGCGAATCCGGCTCCGCCTCGCCGCCGCGGTGACTTCGCCGCCAAACGCCCCGGCCGCCGGGCCGAAATCAAGCACATGATCGGCCGAGTCGATCACCTCGCGATCATGCTCAACCAGCAGCAGCGTGTTGCCCAAATCGCGGAGCCGCCGCAATGCTTGAATCAGACGCCCGTTGTCGCGCGGATGAAGCCCGATCGTCGGTTCGTCCAGGACATAGAGCACGCCCGTGAGCCCAGTGCCGATCTGGGCGGCCAGTTGGATACGTTGCGATTCGCCTCCGGATAGCGTAGAGGCCGTGCGGTTCAGCGAAAGATAGTCAAGCCCAACGTCGACAAGGAATCGGAGTCGTGAAACGATTTCGTGCAGCAGCTCGCCGGCGATCTTTCGCTCGCGCGGGTCTAACGCAAGCGCATCGAACCAGCGAAACGCTTCGGCCAAGGGCTTGGCGCAAACGTCTCGAATCGTCTGGTCGCCGACAAACACGTTGGCGGATTCCTCGCGCAGGCGGCTGCCCCCACACGCGTGGCAAGCCACGTCGGTGGCCATGGATTGCAGCCGCTTTCGATACTGCCAGCTCGAACGCGTAGCTCGGGCGATGGCCGGAAAAAAACCGCGCCATTGAAAGCGCATGCCCGCAAGATCGCCGGAAGCGTGGCCGCCGCACTTGCCGGATCGATCCAGCTCGATCCATTCATCGCCGCAGCCTTGCAGAATCGCCTGTTGATGCCGTTCCGTTAGCTCGTTCCAGGGGGTG
The DNA here is from genome assembly GCA_964651325.1 of uncultured Phycisphaeraceae bacterium. Classification (GTDB taxonomy): domain Bacteria; phylum Planctomycetota; class Phycisphaerae; order UBA1845; family UBA1845; genus JADFOB01. The sequence continues at coordinate 781 of CAZYXP010000397.1, read as the reverse complement.
TTCAGGTCCAAGCCCAGATGATCGGCCAGCGCCGCGACGAAGTGATGGAGCGTGGACCCCGGCGCGAGCTCCTCCCAGCCGCTGACCGCGCCTTGCCCGATGCTGCGGGTGGGATGGACGATGATCGCCGAAGGGCCCGCCCCTTGCTGCGTGCCAATGCCTTCGCACGATGGGCACCAGCCAAGGCGGGCATTGAATGAGAAGTGGTGGGGCGTCAATTCTTCGAAGGCCCGCAGGCATGTCGGGCAAGATCGATACAGCGAATACCGTCGGACTGACGCGTTCTGATTGCGGCGTTTGCCCTTTGCCGCGGGGGCAGCCTTTTCCTGAACGATTTCGACGAGCACGACGCCGTCTCCGATCGCGAGCGCCATTTCGACACTCTCGGCAATCCGCGCGCGTTGCTTGGACTGCACCGTAATTCGATCGACGACGAGCTCTATTTCGTGATCGCGGCGGTCGTCCACGGCCGGTAGCGCGTCCAGCGTGTACACCTCACCGTCGATGCGCACGCGGCGAAAGCCGCTTTCCTTCTGGCGAGCAAGCAAGCCGTCGATCGATTCCTTTCCGCTCGGATGGATGGGCGCGAGGATCAGCGCGCGTGTCGATTCCGGCAGCGTCAGCACCTGCGCGACGATCTCGTCGATGTCTTGGGTACCGACAGGAATGCGGCACGCCGGACAGTGGGGCCGCCCGATGCGCGCCCAAAGCACGCGCATATAGTCATAGATTTCGGTGACCGTGCCCACCGTCGATCGCGGCGATTGGCTCGTGTTTTTCT
>CAZYXP010000396.1:0-1643 GCA_964651325.1 uncultured Phycisphaeraceae bacterium | reverse complement strand
CGGCGGTGTGCGATCATGCTGGCGTCGTGGAAGGAGACTTGGGGCGTCCCGTTGCAGACGCCATGCCCTGTTGACCCTTGGTTTGGCCCGCGCGCTGTGCGTTCTGATCGAACATCAGCGAGGGTGTCGCATAGCTCTTCGATGAGGCTCACCAAGTCGTGCTTCGGCAATGATTCAGGGCTGATGCCCAGCACCTTCTGAATCTTGGTTACGACGCGCTCAGGCAATTCTAACGAGCGTTCTTGGGCCATGAGTCACTCCTGCGTCGCATCATGAGACCGATTTCGCACGGGAACAGCGAATAACGGATCACGGCAGCATGTCGTCGCCGATGTTCCGCCGTTTGTTTCCGACGATGGCGGTGTATTCAATGGGCTTTCGGTTGGTTCCGACGCGGTGTTGGTAGCGTTGCTTCCTGCGAACCTCAAGCGTCTTGTCGGCTATCACCGATTGGATGAGCCGCGCGAATCCGCTGCTGTCGTCCTGATCGAGGTAACCGGACTTGATGTTGAAAGCTATCCAGCCGCCATCCTCAATCAGATTGAAGGCGTTGGCGAACGCTTCGGTGGGAATGTCCCCGAAGCCAAGGGCCGCGACACAGGTCAGGCAGTTGAACCGATACGCCGCGAGTTCGCTGCGATCGTCTTGACCCAATCGCGTCATGTCAACGATGTGGTAGTCTGCGTAGATTCCGGGGCGATCGCGCTGCGTGGCCTCAGCAGCCGCCTCGATGATGTCCGCGCCGACTATGAACTCAACACCGATGTCAGCGAGTTCATCGCCGACCATGCCGTTTCCAGCGCCGAGATCAAGCACTCTCAGCGTGTTTGCCTGTGTGCCGCTGGCGGTCAGTTCAGCCTCGAAGAGTTTTCGTATTCGGGCGGGGGAATCGCACTTCAAGAGATCGTAAATGAGGCGTTCGTACAGCCCCGGCACCGAGAACAGTTCATCGTAGTCATGTAGCCTGATCTCACGCCACTCGCCGTTCAGGCGAACCACGCACCACTCCTCGTCCTGCGACAGCGAGAGATCGGCTGGGGGCAGCGCGATGCGGAGGTCGTTGGCCAGCGTGCTTTGTTGCTCAATACTTTGTTGCCCGATACAGGTGCTCGTCACCACGGTCATACTATTCACTCCTCTGGGGTTGGTCAGGTTATTGTTGGCGTTCGTTGTTCTGCCGCACTCGAATCGCCACCTTCGGATGCGGGTTTCGGCGACGGAACCGAGGGCGGCCCTCCCTGCGTGGCCGCATCCACAGGCCCCGGCACCAGAACGGGAGAGGCGTCGAGCGACTCGGCATCCATCATCGCCGCGATCCGCTGCAACATCGCAAGGATCATGGTCTGCTCCCATTGCTCCAACCGCGCCAGTTCCGCGCGAAAACTATCCTGTAGGAGGGAAGGAGCCGCAGCCATGACCTCTTCCCCTTGGGGCGTTATTGTGATCGTGACGCTGCGGCGGTCGTTCCCGCTCCTGGCTCGTTCGACAAGCCCCCGCTTCGCCAGACGATCCAGAATGCCCGTCACCGTCGGCCCGCTGAGGTGAACCGCCCTTGCCAACGCCCCGGTGGAGGAGGCCTCCCCCAAGCGGGACGCCGCTTGCAGGGTCGCCAGTTGCGGCCCGGTAAGCCCGTGTTGCTCGGC
>CAZYXP010000395.1:0-1644 GCA_964651325.1 uncultured Phycisphaeraceae bacterium | reverse complement strand
TTGGCCGGTCAGGCGGCACAGTCGGTGCGCGTGTGTGACACAACCGGTGCGGAAATGCTCTTCAGCATCCTGGGACCGGACGGACGACTCATCACAAACGGGCCTATCCCGCCTGGCAGCATACTGACAATCCCCGTCGAATGTGTTGCCGGAGGTACGGCTCGCTATTGTGTCTATTTCAACAACCCGGATGCGTGGCCGCTCCCCGACTGGCTCGACGCATCCGTCGGCGTACGCAACGGTGGAATGGAATATGGTGATTCCGAAGTTCCGTACGGATGGAGACATGACACGCCCAACACTTCACATCGTACCGAATGGGTCCGTGAAAACCCTCACTCCGGACACAAGTGCTTGAAAACGATCGTTGAGCCGGGAGCGAAACCAACCTGGATTGCAACCCGACAGAATCGTATCCGAATCATTGGCGGCGCCAGCTATGTGCTGCGTGGCTGGGTCCGCGGTCAAGACGTACGAGGCTACGCGGGTTGGTACATCCATGTGGGGAATCGAACGAATCCGATGCTTGTGGCGCCGACCCCGCGGGCAGGCGATGGCACCTTTGCGTGGAAGCAGGTGACGGCCACGTTCACCGCTCCACGCGACGCGGATCGCGCGGGCATTGGCACTGTCCTGCGCGGCACCGGTGTCGCCTGGTTTGACGACGTGTCGCTCGAATGCCAGGCCGATCAGTCCCTGACCGTACACACCAGCCCAACGGAACGACTGGATTTGCAGCAGTCTGTCGACCCCGGGACCTGGTACGATGACAATCCGGACGACGACGTTCGTTGGACGCTACGTCTTCCCGTCCGCGTGCGGAATCTCAGTCGTCAGCCACGGAGTGATGTCTTGGTGCGAATCGACACCGCTCGACTAACCGCTCGGCTGCACGGCCAGGTCCACACAGATTCGCTGCGGGTTTGCGACGGCACGGCTGTCGTACCGTCGTACCAGGTGGCGACGGACCTGCTCTTCGAATCCAGCATCCCGGAGCGAACAGAGCGAACTTACCAGGTTTATCTCTCCGGCGATCCTCGCATCCAGCCCGTCGCGACAACCGACTACACAGCTCTCTTGGCGAGTCGGCGTAATCTGGTTTCCAACGGCGACTTCGAACATGGCGAGAATCAGCCGGACGCTTGGCGCGACAACACGGGTGGCCAGCACCCTGATGGCGTACGTCTGCAACTCGATGCGCCCGGCCTGTTTGGGCAGCGCTGTGGCCGGATCGACGTGCCGCCGAAAGCGGCTACGTATTGGATCGGCTGGACCCAGTCCGTACGTGTCAAACCCGGTCGGACGTATCTTCTTGCGGCCTTGGGCAAATGCGCCAACGGCAACGGCGGGTCTGGTGCACTTGATGGCCACTTTCTCCAATGCCTCCGGCCGACACTCAGCACATCGCGCAGCCGGACAAGCTATTGCTCAACGAGCCGACGCGCGCCATCAAAAACATCACCGAGCTCGTGCACGACGGCCAGGAAGTGCTGGTGCAGGTCATCAAGGATCCCCTCGGCACCAAGGGCGCGCGTCTTACCACCCACATCTCGATCCCGTCCTGTTATCTCGTGTTCATGCCGCGCGCGGGCACCATCGGCATCTCCCAGCGCATCGAGGAGGAAGACGAACGCACGCGCCTGC
>CAZYXP010000394.1:0-1651 GCA_964651325.1 uncultured Phycisphaeraceae bacterium | reverse complement strand
CTGGTCGATACCGCGGGCCGGCTCCATACGCAAGATCACCTGATGCGCGAACTCGGCAAGATCAACAAGGTCATTGCGAAGAAAATCCCCGGCGCGCCGCATGAGGTCTTGCTGGTCTTGGATGCCACGATCGGCCAAAACGCGGTGGCGCAGGCGCGTCAGTTCTCCGAGCATGCTCCGGTGACGGGGATTTTCCTGGCGAAGCTGGACGGCAGCGCCAAGGGGGGCGTCATTGTGGGCATCCGGGATGAGCTGGACGTCCCCGTAAAATTCGTCGGCCTGGGCGAAACGCTCGAAGACGTCGAACCCTTCGACCCGGCCCTGTTTATTGAAGCCATGTTCACCGAGTAAACGCGCCGCAGCCGCGCGACCGCGCCTATGCCCCTATCCGGTGACGAGCTTGAGCGTATCTCCGAACAGACCTACGCCAAGCGTCGCATCAACATGCCGACGTACTGCAAACGGTGCGGCTACAACCTTCGGATGCTGCCGTTTGTACACAAATGCCCCGAATGCGGAAGCGATTACAATGCCATGCATTCGAGGATGGAGGGCATCTTTCTACCGCAATTTGTGATCTTTCCCTGGATCGATCTGGGTGTCGCACTGGTTTGCATTGCGATGGCCGTTCTCACCCTGATCGGGGGAATCCAATCCAATCATACCAGAACGATTGGCGTCGGGTGCGTCTACGGGCTGGTCGCCATTGTACTGGCGGCTCGGGCGGCGAGCCGGATCAGCAAGTTCTTCCACGCGCGTATGATTCTCAGGCGGATCCGACAAGCCAAACGGCAAGAAGCCGGCTGATGACCCTCGTCCAGATTCGTCCGCGGATTGTCTCCGGAGGATTAGTCCGTACACTTGGTCGCGTCGTGAGGGTGTTTCGGGGTCGATGGAATAGGGCGAAACCATGCCGGTCAGATTTGTCATTGGAAGAGCGGGCAGCGGCAAGACCCATCATTGCCTGACGCAAATCCAGCGCCGATTGCGCGACGATCCCATCGACGGTCCGCGGTTAATCATGCTTGTGCCCGAGCAGGCCGCGCTACAAATCGAACGGACTCTGCTGGCACCGCATGACGTGCCCGGTGCCCATCGCGCCGAGGTGCTCTCGTTTCGGCGCTTGGCGTTTCGCGTGGCGCAGGACACCGATCCGACAGGGCAATCGGCTCTTTCCGACACCGCGCGCACGATGGTGTTGCGGCATCTTCTGGAAAAAAACGCCCATGCGCTCCAATACTACCGGGTAACCGGCACGATCAGCGGGCTGGTCGAGCATCTGAGCCGGGCCATCACCGAGTGGATTCAAGAATCCATCGGCCCGGCTGATTGGCCGGCCGCTATCGCAAACGGGGCCGCCTCGGCGATGCAGCAGGCCAAGTGGCACGATCTCGGGCTTATCTTCAAGGCCTACCTCGATTTCCTAGGGGGCGATCGGGTCGATCCCTCACAGCTACTCGTTTTGGCCCGAGACCATCTCGCCCAGTGCAAATGGATTCACGGCGCCGAAGTATGGGTGGATGGATTCGCGTCGCTGGCGCAAACCGAAGTGGACATGCTTCTTGAGATGACGCGGCTTTCCAGTCAGGTGGACATCACGCTGCTCGCGGACGCCGATGGCGCGAGCCTCCCATCAACGCCGCCGGCCCAA
>CAZYXP010000393.1:0-1684 GCA_964651325.1 uncultured Phycisphaeraceae bacterium | reverse complement strand
CCCCGCCGTCTTTGGCGACAGGAGGTACGACTCGGCGAAGATTCGGTCCTGGTGCGAACGCCGGAACATCTTCGACGTGATCCCGGAGCGTCGCAAACGAATCAATCGCGACGGCAAGTATGTGTCCATCAAGTCGATCTACAAGGGCCTGAATGTTGTGGAGCGCTGCATCGGCTTGCTGAAGCACAACCGGCGCCTGGGGACGCGATACGAAAAGCTGGCGACGCAGTATCTGGCAATGGTCAAGCTGGCCATGATCCAGCGATGTCTGCGGCTTCTTGATCCGTCAAACAGAGCCTAGCAGGCCGCTAAGCAACTCACTTCCCATTGCGCTATCTTGTTCACACACCCCGAACAAGGAGACAATCCCATGCGAGGACAGGTGCAGCGGCAGCAGGCGATGTTCGTGGCCTTCGATATCGAGCAACGCGTCCCTGAAGACCACCCGCTCCGGCCCATCAAACGCTGGTGCGACAAGGTCCTCGCCGCCATGAGCCGCGACTTCAACAACGCCTACGGTGACACCGGCAACGTCAGCGTCCCGCCCGAGTCCATGATCAAGGCCCTGCTCCTGCGCGCGCTCTACTCGATCCCATCCGAACGGCGCCTGTGCGAGGCGTGCGAATACAACATCCTCTACCGCTGGTTCATCGACTGGCCGCTCGAAGAAAAAATGTGGACCCCCGAGGCCTTCAGCATGAATCGCAATCGCTTCGAAGCGCACGACCTGGTGGGCAAGTTCTTCAACCGCGTCGTCGCCGAGGGGATCATCAAGGGGTTGATCGGCGATGATCGCTTCGTGGTTGACGGGACGCTGATTCGCTCGATGGCCGGGCACAAGTCGTTCGTGCCTATGAATACAGATGATAACGATGACGACGACAAGCACGACAGCAACGCCTGGTCGTCGTTCAAGGACAAGAAACGATCGAACACGACGCACCGCTCGACGGTCGATCCCGATGCGCGGCTGATGAGCAAGGGCGGCGGCGCCGCGCACCTGTCGCACTCGATGCACATGCTGACCGATGCGCAGACCGGGCTGTGCGTGAGCGTGGCGGTGGACACCGCCGACGGTCGGGCCGAACGCTGCAACGCGCTGGCGATGCTCGACCGGGTGCGCGCGCGGCACAAGATGACTCCGAAGAAGCTCGCGGCGGACGCGAACTATGCGTCGGGAGCGTTCCTGTGCGAGGTCGAGTCGCGTGGGATCATGCCGCACAGCGCGCTGCCTCGGAAGAAGATCAAGGGCGACAGCGAGCGTCATCTTGCTCGCAAGCGGATGCGTCGGCGGATGCAGACGAAGGGGTATCGGGAGAGCCAGAAGTTGCGGAAGTTTGTCGAGCCGGTGATCGGCTGGTGCAAGCTGATTGGCGGGCTCGGCCGGACGCGGTTCATCGGTCACGAGCGGATTCAGAATGATGCGATGGTGGTGGCGTCGGCGTGGAATCTGCTGCGGATGACGAGGCTGGCGGGGGCGCCGTGAGGGGGTGAGCGGGGCGGAGCGGCCATCGCGACATAATCCGGCTCGATCGCGGCGGTTGAGCTGCGGGGAATCGCCTCGGCCTTGCCGAAGAAAAGCCCCGAAACGCGAAGATTGGATCGGTTGGGCGAGTTGCTTAGCGGCCTGTTAGAGGACCGCCCAACAAATCTGGCGGGTTCCTGTTGTCTGCGTGACTCTTTG
>CAZYXP010000392.1:0-1685 GCA_964651325.1 uncultured Phycisphaeraceae bacterium | reverse complement strand
CTACGGCGGCAAAGTTCGCTTGAGCAAAAGGGCTTCAAGCTGACGGAGGTAGGCCGCGGGGTCTCGGCGGAAACGCTGACGCAGCACGCGGGTGTGGCGGCGTGTTTCCAGTCCGGCACGTAAGGTTTGCCAGGTGTCGAGGTTCGCCGGAGCAAGTTCACGGCCTTGGAAGCAATGGCCGCGTGTCCCCAAGCCGGCCACGATGCGGACCGATCCGCGCAGCACCAGACTCGGCGAGGCGGCCTTGCGACCCGTGCAGCGTCGCTCATGGTGACGCGTCGAGCCAAACAGCTGTTCAAGATCATTGTTGGTCCGCGGCAGATCGGGAACGTCGTAACAATGGAACAGTCCCGGCCAGTAACTGTCGGTGACTTTCAGGAAATGGGTGATAGCGGTCTTGAGCTGGCCGGCTTTCTTCGTCGGTCGACGCATGTTACGCAGGAGAACGCGATACCGTCGACGAACCGCCGGGCTGTGATGCTGTTTGGGATTGTCAAGAATACGTGCGGCCTGATGAACAAAACCGAATCCGGTTCGCACTGCAGGCCATAATGGGCCGGTGTCAGACAACCCGTGATCTACAATGCCTTTGAGCTCCTGTAGCTCCTGGCACAACCCCCCTTTTTGCGGACACGGCTGAGACTGGCGGTGATCGCGGAGAGTCGACCCTGTAACTTCAGTCCACTGGCCTGCAAGGGCGGGCGACCGTCATCGGTGATCGCCGAACGCACCGCAGAGCAATATCCCCGGATGGCGTTGGCCTCTTGGTCGCTTCGGCCTTCTACCTGCCGTTCAATCGGTCGGATGCCGCGAACGCGCTTCTTGAGTTCTTTCTTGGCGTGACGATCCGCTTCGTAGATGGGCCTCGCTGCCTCGCGAAGGTAATGAAAATGGCACAACTGATGGGCCACCCTGGGTAGGGCGCTGGCCACCGCTTTGCGAAGGGAACGTTGCCCGTCGGAAACCGCGCCCATGATGGGCACGGACAGATTCCGCTTTACCTCTGTGATCAGAGCCGCCAGGTCGCGCTCCGTACTGGAGAGTAAACTGCGGGCCAAGAGCACCTCACCGGACAGACAATCGCGCAACACCCACAAGACTTCGTGCCCAACATCGGGTTGCAGGCCGTCCAAAGCCAGGATCACCCGCCCCTGCTTCTTGGTGAGGGCCTGCAATCGACGGCTATCAGAAAGACGTACCGACACCAGTTCGTCATAGCGGTCCAACAGATTGGTCACGGTGCGTTCACAGATGTCCAGTCCCCGAGCGAGAAGTTCCTGGTGGATCTCCGGTACGCTGCGATGTTGCTGATATCGCAATGCCCCGATCAGGGCGATGACGTCCAGGCCAAACTCGTACTGCGGCAGGGCGATCCGACCTTCCGCTTCCGGACGAAACGGCTTGTGATAGCGTGTGCATGAGTGGTTGCGACAGCGACGGACGTGTAGATGAATCTGGTACACGCCCGCCAGGGTGCTGACCGTGCGCTGGCTGACATAGGCCGACCACATGGTCTTGCCGCAACTGGGACAGCGCTTCCTACGGGTGTGGAGCGTCTTCTCCTTTGACGCTTTCGGACGAGTCGTCGTTCTGGCCATCCTTGGCCCTCCCTGTTGAATCCTTGTCCACCCATATCGGTCCGACTCCCATAAAACCTCAAGTCAATTTTGCTGCCGTAGAAAAAA
>CAZYXP010000391.1:0-1710 GCA_964651325.1 uncultured Phycisphaeraceae bacterium | reverse complement strand
CTGCGGACTACGCATCGAGCCCTTGCAAGGAATTGGAATCGATGAAGCCAACCCGCTACGCGTCGAAGCGCTTGGCGCTGACGGCAGAATCGTTGATATGCAGGAGTTCCCGGTCATTCCAGACAACATCGGGATCACGGGTGATCCGGTAGTGCTCGATTCGTTCTTCGACGTCAATGTGACCATCGAGACGTTTCGGATCGTCTCGCCGCCCGGATCGTTCGTGACGATTCGCCGGTTCTACCTGCTCGATCCCTGATCGACCCGGATGGGTAAGGAACCGGCTCGAAAGAAACGGCCCAGAGACAGGGCCTAGAAGAAAGGCCCGGAGAAACCAGCGTTTCTTCGGGCCTTTGCTGTAGGAATCGTTGGCGCGTTCTCACGGCTTACGCGCGGGAGAACACATTCCGGCGCGGCTCAGGCGACGCCGGCTTTACCCGCATGGGCCTCGAAATACGCTTTCGAGCCATCGGGATTGGGCACGATGGTCGCCTCTCCCGGGTGCCAGTTGGCCGGGCAGACCTCGCCGTGCTCATCGACGAATTGGAAGGCCTCGATCGTCCGAATCGTCTCGTCCACGCTTCGGCCAACGGCGAGATCGTTGATCGTCGCATGGCGAACAATGCCCTTGGGGTCGATCAGGAACAAGCCCCGAAGCGCGATGCCCTTGTCGAGCAAGACGTCGTAGTCGGCCGCGATGGATTTGTTCAGGTCGGAAATCAGCGGAAACGCCAGCTCGCCCAATCCACCCTTGTCGCGCGGCGTGTTGATCCAAGCCAGGTGCGAAAACGCGCTGTCGACGGAAACGCCCGCGACATTCGCACCGACGGATTTGAAACGATCCATGGCGTCGCTAAACGCGGTGATCTCGGTCGGGCAGACGAACGTAAAATCCAGGGGATAAAAGAACAGCACGAGCCACTTGCCACCGTGCAGGTGGTCCCACGTCAAATCACAGATCGCGCCGTTGACGACCGCTTGGCAATCGAACGTCGGCGCCGCTGCGGATACCTTAACCATGTTTTTTCCTCCATTGCTGAGAATTCAAGCGGTTCCCGCTGCAGCGCAAGCTTGATTGGGGCCCGGGCTTCCGGCCTGCACGAGGCTTGATGCCTGCGGTACAAGCTCATGGCCACTTTGCGCTGCAGCAATACTGCGTACCATTTTGCACACCGGGCATCGGAAAACGGCCATGCAAAACGCCTGCCATCAATACGCCCATGAGCCACACGCCGTGGATCAACCGGGTGGCGGCCCACGTTTATCAGGGGGCCTGCGGGTATTGAGATGTTGGCGTCTTCCGGGCTTAACCGAGCATGGTGATGCTCACAGCACGTATTCTAGCACAAATGCGCCGTGAAGGCGACAGGCCCGAAAACGGAAAATGGAACATCGAAGGTCAAGGGGCGACGATCGAAGGCGGTCCCGACGGGACCCAGGCTTGTGCCCGCAGGTGGCGCGGCGCGAACGAAGCGCCAGCCACCTACGAATCGGGAGCGCCGGCCTCCCGCGCGACGACCTTGTGGACCAGCTTTCGCTGGGCCTGCACCAGGTCCCGGCAGACGAGCTCCACACGCTGGTGTAATTCGCGGCGTTCGCGAATCACCTGGCCTGCGCGCATGCGTGCAATGGCCTCGACCAACATCTCCGAGGCATGCCACCCCACCTCATCGAGGGGCATCTGCTCGAGGATCTGCAACTCGGGCCCCA
>CAZYXP010000390.1:0-1714 GCA_964651325.1 uncultured Phycisphaeraceae bacterium | reverse complement strand
CCCCGCCTTGCCCGCTCGGCCAAGCTTTCTGCGGAAGATGCACGGTCTGGGTGGTTTGCCGGCGACGGTAGCGATTGAATCTGTATTACTCAATCTACCGGTTCTATCGACCGATGTCCGTATTCACGCGGAGCCTCAAAGCGGGCACGGATGAACCGGGTATCAGACGGACGGCGGAGGGAACGGCCATGGGTGAAGGGTTCCGGTACACGAAAGCGATTGGGGCCTTTTTTTTGGCTGCGACGACACTGGCGAGCTCGGTTGTGGCGGAGGGACCTTTTCAATCCATAGGCGATCAGGGTGCGGCCGCACGGCTTCGTCTGACCGATGCGATTCCCGTTGCGCAGGCGACACCTCCCGTGCCACCCGACGAAACACTTCCGAAGGTCATTGTCCGGCCGGAGGAGGACCCTGGAGCCCAAACGCCGGCGTCCAATGCGCGCGAAGCGCGTCCGATGGAGTCGACGATTGCTTTCCCGCGGTTGCGTGACTTGCAGTTCGGGCAAGGTGGCCGGTTCGGCGACACGACTGGCGTCTTGCGGAGCGGTGGGTCACTGTTCGAATCCTCTCGCGCTGCTTCGATTGTCACGGGGCAGGAGCTGGCCGAGCGGCAGGCGGCAGACATGTTTCAGGTGTTGCAGGGGCAGGTTGGCGTGATGATGCAGAGCACGGCAGCCGGTCAGGCATCACCGTTCGTTCGAGGTGTGACCGGACAGCAGGTGCTGATTCTGATCGACGGCGTTCGGCTGAACAACTCGATCTTCCGATTGGGTCCCAACCAGTACTTCAACACGATCGACCCGGGGATGATTGACCATGTCGAACTGGTTCGTGGCGCGGGATCCGTTCTGTGGGGATCCGACGCGATTGGGGGCGTGATCAACGTGGTAACACGAGGGGCCGATTTGAATTCGCCGGGCGCCGGAGCGTGGGGCAGTGAGTTCACTCAGTATTACAACACGTCGAATGGCTCACCGTACAGTCGAATGAACGTCGAGGGATGGGTTGGTGGGCTGGGCATGTTCGCCGGCGGCAGTTACCAGAATGTTCGCGATTTAGATACCGGTTGGAGTTTTGGTCGCCAGCCCGGAACGAATTACGAAAGCTTCGCCGGCGATATCAAGATGAACTACCTGCTCAGCGAACGCGATCTGCTGACCGTTGCGCTGCAGCATTACGAACAGGACGGTCTTCCTCGCAGTGATCGGTTTCCTGGCTACCCGGGTGATTTGAATGGTAGCAATACGTTGAGCAAGGCCAGATTCTTTGACCCTCAGCAACGGGATCTGGCCTACATTCGGTACCAGGCGGTTGACCTGCCGCTACTCGATGCGCTCACTGCGACTGCGTCCTACACGCGTCAACGCGAGATTCAAACGCGGGGCGTCCCAACGACTCGTTTTCAGGAAACTGATGTCGAGACGGTTGGCGTGAACCTGGTTGGTGCCGTCGACTTGGATCGAGCCGGCAAACTGACTGTCGGAGTTGACTGGTACCATGACGATGTCGATTCCAATTTCGGCGGGTCCGCTTCCGGGCCGATCATTCCAGATGATGCCTACTATGAACGTCTGGGCGCGTTTTTGAACTGGGACGTTCTGCTCGTCGACCGCCTGACCGGAACGGCGGGGGGGGGCTACGAAAAAATAGACTTGGGGGGGCCGCCCCTCAACGGGGGGGGGGGGGGGCCCACACCCGCGCCACACCACCCCCC
>CAZYXP010000389.1:0-1728 GCA_964651325.1 uncultured Phycisphaeraceae bacterium | reverse complement strand
TGAGAATCGAGCTTCGTCGTAGTGTGGCCACTCCTCCGCTTCGTCGTAAGGTATCTCCCCCGTTGGTGGGTTCCCTTGTTGGCGATAATCATTTACGGGCGTAGCATCTCCCATCCAGAGGAAGCATGACGGACATTTTGTTCCGGCCCAAGTGCCGATTCGGTCACTAACCCGCATATTTCATGAGTTTCGCGGGGCTTGCTTTTCGGCGTGCTTGACGAGCGATTTGGTGGGATAGGCTCGGTGATCGTTCCGTCGGCGCACACCGCCCCCTTTCCCCCATTGCGATTTTCCGGATTGTCGGGGGATTACATCGGAACGAGGCGGGCGACGATGTGTTGCAGGATTGGCTGATGGGGATAGCTGCTCGAGAGGTGGAGCACGACGCGGCGAACACTGACGCACACCCGCGCGGCGAGCTTGAAGAGCTTCAACCGAATCGTGCTGACTTGGGCGCGGGCAAACTCGGTCCCGCATAACGCTTCACGGCGCAGATGCTCGATCAACACATAGGCCGCCGACGCGAGTAGCAGGCGGAACTGGTTCGCGACGAACTTGTGGCAACTGGTACGATCGGCGAACAGCCCGAGTTGCTGCTCCTTGATGCGGTTCTCCATCTCTCCGCGCTGGGTGTACAGACCGTCGTAGATTGCTTTCGGGGTGTGGTCGAGGTTGGTGACGACGAAGCGCGTGTTGGGCCCCTGGTCCAGATACTCGGCTTTGACGATCACGCGGCGGGCGCGATCCCAGGTTCCCGCCGCATAGCACATTTCATAAAAGTCCCGTTGCTTCTCGCCGGTCAGAACGAATTGGGAGTGAGCCAGCGCCGTGCAGGGCAGCACCATCCGTTCGAGCACCGGGTTGCGGGCCAGCCCCACGACGTAGCCCACATCGTTTTTGTCGCAGTATTTCAGCGTTTTCCAGCGACAAAAGCCCGCGTCAGCACGAAAGATGATCCGGGTCTGGGGCCAGGCTTCTCGCAAACGATTGACCAGCAGGCGCAAGATCGCCCGGCTGTGCAGCGCCGCGTCGATGTTGCTGGGCCGCAGGTAAGCACAAAGTAAACGCTCCCCGCAAAAGACATACAATGGTAAGAAACAGTACTGGTCATAGTAGCCATGAAAGAACTTACCCTCCTGATCGCCATGCACGCGATCGTCGGTGGCGTCGAAGTCGAGGATGAGTTCCTTCGGCGGGCACTTGAATGACGCGATGAACTGCTCGACCAGCGCTTGGCTCATGCGCACCAGGCTCTGACGGTTGATGCGGTTCTCGAAGCGGCAGAGCGTAGCCGGTGAGGCGAGCGGCAGCGCCGACTCGGGCGCTTGCTCCGCGAGCATCTGCATGATGGGATCGGTGCGCAACGTCTCGTGATCGTTCAAGTCCTCGTAGCCCAGAGCAATACCGCCAATGCGCTGAGCCAGCATGGTCTGGATGTCGTGGATGACCTTGTCCGGATCGCGCGGATCCGTGATGCCCGCCGCCAAAGCGCGGCTCAGGCCGATCCGCCGATCCACTTCGCGCAACAACAGCCCTCCGGCATCGGAGGTCAACCGTCCGCCATCGAAATCCGCCGAGATTTTGCGCCGAAAAATGCTGGAAAAGACGAGCGCTTCGCGGTTACACTTTGTCACGAGAAGGCCTCCTTGCCCGTGGGTGATTGAGTCGTCGAAAACCCTATCATACAAGGCTCGAAGGTCTTTTCTATTAGAAAACCATGGCAAAGTG
>CAZYXP010000388.1:0-1746 GCA_964651325.1 uncultured Phycisphaeraceae bacterium | reverse complement strand
TTTGCGGAAGAACGCTCATGAAACAATCTCAACGCGTTTTGAACATGGCCGAGTCGGCCACGCTCGCCGTCGCCGCCGCGGCGGCCAAGATGAAATCGGACGGCATCGACGTGGTCAGCTTCGGCGCCGGCGAACCGGATTTCGACACGCCTGCTTCGATTCGTCAGGCCGCCGGCGAAGCCCTCGAAGCCGGACACACACGCTATTGCAAACCCGCGTCTGGGCTTGTGGTCGCCAAGAATGCCGTCTGCCAGAAGCTCAAACGCGAAAACGACCTTACCTACGACCCCGGACAGGTGATCATCACCAGCGGCGGAAAGATGGCGCTGGCGTTGATCATGCAGGCCGTGCTCGACCCGGGCGATGAAGTCGTGATTCCCGTGCCCTACTGGGTCAGCTATCCCGAAATCGCCAAGATGGCCGGCGGCGTTCCGGTGTTCGCCACGGGGCCGGCCGATCAGGACTTCAAGCTGCGGCCCGAAGATTTGCAACGCGTATTAACGAAAAAAACACGCATCGTCTGCCTCAATTCGCCTTCGAATCCGAGTGGTGTGACGTATTCGCCTGATGAAATCCGTGCGCTCGCCGGAGTGCTCGCCGATCGCGACTTGCTGGTCATTTCAGACGAAATCTACGACCGTCTGCTCTACAACGGACAGACGACCATGAGCTACGCGGCCGCCGGCGAGAAGGCGTTTGCCCAAACCATCACCGTCAACTCGGCCTCGAAGACCTATGCCATGACGGGCTGGCGCCTCGCGTACGCGGCAGGCCCGACCGAGTTGATCCGAGCCATGAGCAAGATTCAGTCGCAGATGACCAGCGGCGCGGTGACGTTTACGCAGCACGCCCTTGTTGCGGCGCTAACCGGTGATCAGCATCCGGTGGAGGTCATGCGTCAGGAATTCGAGCGGCGGGGCAAACACATGTGGCAACGCTTAACCGGCTTCGCGGGAGTCACCTGCCCCAAGCCGACCGGCGCGTTCTACTGCTTCCCCGATGTTTCAGGGACGTATGGCAAGCTCGGCGTCGGCGGATCGATCGAGTTCGCCGGTCGATTGCTGGAAGAGGCGCGGGTTGCAGTGGTGCCCGGCGTCGCCTTCGGCATGGACGCCCACGTGCGGTTCTCGTTCGCCACCAGCATGGAACAAATCGACAAAGGCCTCGACCGCGTGGCGCAGTTGCTGGCCTAGAAGCTGTCAGCTTTCAGCGGTCAGCTATCAGCCAGAGAGTCACGACGGTTGGGGCTCGGTGCGAACGCGGAGTGGAATCTGATTCCTGGCCGCGCGGGCCTTACCGGGAATCGGCGGGTTTGGGCTGGGCGCGTGGCAGCGCGTAGGGTGGATGACGGTACTTCTCAGGTAGCAGATTGAGCACTTCGACGAGCACCGGCGATGAGTACATGCCGATTTCCTCGTTGCCGGCGATGGCGACTTCGTGGCCGATGTCCAACCCAGCCAGCAAGCCCACGACCTCAAACAGACCCCGCATATCCCACCGGTGAATGTTGGGCATCTCGCGCATCGGGATCCTGGGCGCCAAGGGCAATCCGATTTCGCGAAAGCAATGATCCACGATTTCCGTGCAATAGAAGCGGTCGTCGCCGGTGATGTACTTGTCGTCGTGGAGGACATCGCGATCGACAAGGTCCCTCACGGCGGCGAGCAACTCGGGGATCTTGTGGCGATCGGCCGGCCTGATCCGCTTGACCACGACGTTTTCCGGACCCGCGATCAGCCAGTCGAT
>CAZYXP010000387.1:0-1750 GCA_964651325.1 uncultured Phycisphaeraceae bacterium | reverse complement strand
ACGTGGCTGTGTTTTTCCGGCGGCGGCACGCCACCGTTGCTGCCGGTCGATCAGCTCGAATTGCTATTGAAGGCGCTCGCCGGCGTGATCGGTTCGGGAGAGTGGGCAGAATTCACCGTGGAAGCCAATCCGGCCACCGTGGATACAGATATGGCCCGCCTGCTGCGAGATTCCGGCGTGACGCGCGTGTCGATGGGGGCTCAATCCTTTTTTCCGAGCGAACTGGACGCGCTCGAACGGATCCACAATCCGGACGATATCGCCGTTTCTGTCGCGACACTGCGCCAGGCGGGAATTTCTCAAATCAACCTGGATCTAATCTTCGGCATTCCTGGTCAAACGCTGGCATCCTGGAGAGCGTCGCTGGAAAAAGCCGTGGCGCTTGGCCCAGACCACGTCTCGGCCTATGGGCTGACGTACGAACCGGGCACGCGGCTGACCGCCCAGCGCGCCAAAGGCCGCGTGGCCGTCTGCGATGAGGGGCTGGAAGCCGAAATGTACGAACTGGGCATGGATTTCCTGGCTGGCGCCGGGTTTGAGCAATACGAGCTGAGCAACTACGCCCGGCCGGGCGCTCGCTGTGCCCACAATCTGACTTATTGGCGCAATGAATCCTATCTAGCGATCGGCCCGTCGGCGGCCGGTTGCGTCGGCGACCGGAGGTATAAGAACGTAGCGGACGTGGACGCCTACGTGCGTATGATGGACGAGGATGGATGCGCCGAGGACTTCCACGAGACGATCAACAGGGCGACCTTGATCGACGAGATCATCATGATGCAGATGCGTTTGACTGAAGGGCTTTCTCGCCCTGCATTTCGAGAACGCACCGGGCTTGACTTCGTCGAGCTATGCTCCGCCAAGCTGCGCGAACTTGAAGAATCCGGCCTGGTCGATGTTAGCGCCGACCACGTGGCACTAAGCCGCGGCGGACGCCTCGTGGCAGACTACATCATCACAGAGCTAGCCGCGCATTGCGGGGCGGCCGAGCCGCAGCTTAGAGCCACCGAGCCGCATGCTTCAGCTTGCGCGGCGCCCGAGACCAATCTGTCGCACGGCCCCAGCTAGACGACCGATGGATGCGTGTGACTCGCCCAAGAAATGAACTAACGTGAAGACCGCCAGCGTGATGAAGTGGATCGAAGGAATTGTCGGAGGCCTATTCGTCTTCGCCTTTGTCGCATTCGTAAGCGCGTTTCTCCTGCGCGGCATGCCTCCGGGCAAGCCGCTATACGAGGCATTCGTTCATGCCGTCATTCCGCTCTTCATTGGGCTACTGACCGGCGCGCACTCGTGCGTTACTCACGTAAGAGCGCCCAGAAAGAGACGCCGAAGCTTTCGGATCGACGTCGGAGGAAGCCCCAAGTACGCCCCAGGCCACTGCCAGAGTTGTGGTTACGATCTAACCGGCAATGTATCCGGAGTTTGTTCTGAATGTGGAGACATGACGCCTAAGGCTGGACCGCCATGAAGGCCGCCAACGTGATGAAGTTGATCGGCGGCGGTAATCGCAGGCTGAAGGACTGCCCTATAGTAGCCGGGGGCAAGCGCAGCGCCGCCCCCGGATCGCCACCGCCTCCCAGCCGACCCTGAAAGGGTGCGTCTTTGCCGAGGCGTTTGTGCGCAACATGGCGCCTAGCCGTACAGCGCATAGTCGTCACAAACCCGGAGCGCAGGCATCTTGCCTGCATCATGATCGCGGGTCGTGCAGGCTGGAAGCCTACGCTCCGAAAGACCTTGCGCTGTACTG
>CAZYXP010000386.1:0-1779 GCA_964651325.1 uncultured Phycisphaeraceae bacterium | reverse complement strand
TAGCGCTCCAGCGTGCTGCTCGACGGCGCGTCAATCCGGTCGACGCGAATCAAATGAGTGTGGCTACTTTGAGTGACAACAATGAAAAGCAATTTTCAATGAATTGATGCATAAAGAGCTTGACATATTAGCGACAAAGTCTCAATATATTGTTGTTGATATCGCAGATGACACAATATATGGAGATTTAGCTGATGCATACCATTGAAGAACAACTCGTCAAGGAAGAAGAAATGCTCCACGCGATCCGGGCCTATGTGGAGGGAGACGCGCTGCGCGAGGAGCTGCACGCGGTGGAGGAAGGCCTCCATCGTAAGCTGCTGGATTTGGGACGGCTCTTGCTGGAGGAGGTGGTCTTGCGTCACGGCGAACGCGATGTGGGCGAGACGTGTGTGCATGAGGACGTCACTCGCAAGCGCTACAGCAAAAGCAAGCGGTCGTACGTGTCGATCTTCGGAACCATCTCCATCGAGCGGACCTACTACTGGGACAAGGACGAGGGCGGGTATTACCCCTTGGACGCCGCGTTGAACCTGCCCGAACGCAGCATCTCCTACCTGCTGCAGAAATGGATTCAGAAGGGGGTGACCAAGGAAGCCTACGGCGAGGTGCTCGAGGACATGGAGGAATTGCTTGGCCTGCAATTACCCAAACGGACGCATGAACAGATCACCGAGGAGGCGAGCCAGGAGGTCGTGCCGTTCTACGAGGACCGCCAAGCGCCGCCCGTGGAAACCGAAGGCGATGTTCTCGGCGTGCAGGCCGACGGAAAAGGCGTGCGCATGGTCCGGGCCGACCAGCCCGAGCAAAAGGAAGACCAAAGCAGTGCCCGGCGCAAGAAGGGCGAGAAACCCGGGCTGCGGCGCATGGCGGTGGTCACCGCCGACTACAGCTTCGACCCCGAGCCGCGTACGCCCGAAGAAATGGTGGCGCTCCTAATGAGGCTGCAAACAAAGGGCGAACGCGCAGAAGAGCGCGAAGCGTCGCGCCAACGCCGCGAACAGGGCGAAGAAGATCCACGCCATCCTTTCAATGTCCATATCGAGGCCACCATGGCCGGCAAGGAGGCCGCCTTTACCCAGCTCGCTGCGCGGGTGCGGGAACGCGATCCCACGGGACTTAAACCCATCGCCGTACTGCTCGACGGCGAGAGGGCGCTTGAGACGCAACTCCGTTCCGCCTTTCGCAAAACCGGCCTGTGGACGCGCGTCGATGCGGTCATCCTTGATATCATGCATGCGATGGAATATCTCTGGGAAGCGGGCACGGCGCTCCATGGCGAGAAGGGCAAGAAGCGCAACGAGTGGGTGCGCCAACAGGCGCTGGCCATCCTGCAAGGGCGCGTGGGTTATGTCGTTGGTGGGCTCAGGCGCACCCGCACCCGGCGCGCCGACCGGCTTGCTGCCTCACAGAAAAAGACATTGGAAAAAGTCAACACTTATTTCGACAACCACAAACACATGATGCGATACAGCCAATACTTGGCCAAGGGCTACCCCATCGGCACCGGGCTGATTGAGGGAACCTGCCGCTCCCTGGTCAAAGATCGCATGGACATCAGCGGCGCCAAGTGGACCAAGAGCGGTGCCGAGGGCGTACTGAAACTGCGCGCGGTGAAGAAGAACGGCCACTGGAATGACTACTGGGACTATTACACTGCAAGAAACAGAGAGCGACTATATCAAAATATATCAAAAGCGTGACCATTGAAAGTAGCCACACTCAAACTATTTCGCCTACATGATGCAACACTATGATATAGATGGGCTTATCGAGTAC
>CAZYXP010000385.1:0-1787 GCA_964651325.1 uncultured Phycisphaeraceae bacterium | reverse complement strand
CTACTACGGTCTCGTCTTGGAACGATTTCGACCCGCTGCGTCACGTCATCGTCGGGCGCGCCGATCACACCTGCATTCCACCGACCGAGCCCGCCACGGAAGCCAAGATCCCGGCAGACAGCGATATGCGCGGCATGTGGGGGCCGCGTCCGCTGGAGACGGTCGAACGCGCGAATGAGCAACTGGACAACCTGGTGACCATCCTTGAAGCGCGGGGTATCCGTGTCGACCGACCGACGCCGCTGCAGTGGAATCAAGCGGTCGACACGCCCGATTTCAAAACCGGCGCGATGTTCGGCTGCATGCCTCCCCGTGATGTTCTGCTCACTGTCGGCAAAGAGATCTTGAGCGCACCCATGTCTTTTCGTTGCCGTTACTGGGAGTACCTGGCCTACCACGCATTGATGCAGCGTTATTTTGACGAGGACCCGGAATTTCGTTGGGAGCAGGCGCCGCGGCCCCGTCTGACGGACGACGCGTATCAACAGGGATACTTCGACGCTATCACTATCGAAGAACGCCTGCGCAGAACCGCGGCCCTTGATTTCGTCACCACCGAACACGAGCCACTGTTCGACGCAGCCGATGTTCTACGCATCGGCAAAGACTTATTCTGCCAGCACGGATTGACAACGAATCGCCGCGGTATGGAGTGGCTGCAGCGCCACTTTCCAGATCATCGCGTGCACACGGTCAACTTTCCGGGCGATCCCTATCCAATCCACATCGACGCAACATTCGTGACGCTGCGACCGGGCCTCATCATCAATAACCCGCAACGCCGACTCCCCGAGGAACAGCGCAAGATATTTGAAGCGAACGACTGGGAGATAGTCGACGCGGCGCCGCCGTCACACAACGAACCGCCGCCGCTTTGCTATTCGAGCGTCTGGCTATCGATGAATTGCCTGGTGCTGGATCACAACACGGTTTGCGTCGAAGCGAGCGAACACCGTCAAATGGAGCAACTCGACAAGCTCGGCATGAACGTCATCCCCACTCCCTTCCGAGACGCCTATCCGTTTGGCGGAGGCCTGCATTGTGCAACCGGGGACGTGTTGAGAGAGGGGAGTTGCGACGACTACTTTCCGAAGCAGGTGCCTGGCACGCGGATTCGGGCAATCGCCTGAATTTGGACAAGCATTGAGGCCGCCCTTGTTGGGGACATTCCTTATATACTGTCTCGCTCGTGGCATTCCAATTACGCGCCCGTAGCTCAGCTGGATAGAGTACCTGGCTTCGAACCAGGTGGTCGGGGGTTCGAGTCCCTCCGGGCGCGCCATCGTTTCAATGGCTTAGCGTTCGCTTACCTCCTTTCCAGTGTTGTCATGTGCCATTTTTGTGCCCTCGATCGCACGAGGACGCGACAAACGCTCCGCAAATTCCGCGAGATGTTCCGGCGCCAGGTGCGCATAGCGCCGCACCATGTCCGCTGACTCCCATCCACCAAGCTCTTGGAGCGCATTCAGCGGTGTGTCCACCTGTACGTGCCAGGAAGCCCATGTGTGGCGCAAATCGTACCAACGGAAGTTGGTGATGCCTGCTCGGCCGAGCGCCGCTTTCCAGGACTTGGTGTTGACGTTTCTCACTGGTTTTCCTCGATGGGTAAACACGAAACGGGGGTGTTTCCCCGCCTGCCTTCGCAAGACCAGTATCGCCTCGGCATTCAGCGGGACCCCAATGGCTTTGCGCGCCTTGGCCTGGTCAGGGTGTATCCAGGCGATTCGTCGCTCAAGGTCCACCTGAGACCACTCCAGTCCCGTCACGTTGGCCTTCCGTAAGCCTGT
>CAZYXP010000384.1:0-1787 GCA_964651325.1 uncultured Phycisphaeraceae bacterium | reverse complement strand
GACCGTTGGCGGCTCTCTCCGTGAACCGGGGAGGTCCTGCCGTGGCGAGAGCCGTAAGGGGCAGTCGAGCGTGCGACAAGAATGGGATGGGCCGGGCCGCCGCTTTGCTATCCGGAATCGAAAAGCAAGCTGGGCCAAGACGAACCCGTCCAAGAAGACAATAGGGATTGGTGTAGGAACTCAAATACGTCGACGCCGCGTTGCGTGCAGGTGGCGATGGTGGTCCAGATTCGTTCGCACCAATCTCGGCCCGATTCGCTGCGAGTGCCTTGCGTGATCCGGCGGTCGATCACGACGAATCGAATCGCCTGTTCCGCCAGATTGTTCGTCGGCTCGACGCCCGGCGTGGTGATAAAACGGAAATAACTGTCGCCATGCTTCCAAAAGCGATCGGCCATGTTTTGGGCTTCGTTCGACGAGGGCACGTTTTCCGTCGCTGCGGCAAATACACGGTCTCGCGCCGCCTCCAGCCGCCGTTCAAACGTCGCCGGCAACACTTCCTCGCGGCGGTGGATGACACGGAACAACTCTCGCAACGCTTCCCGCAATCGCTCGCCATAGGCCTGGGTGGCTTTGTCGGGAAGTGTCGCCAGATATTTCACGTCGCGGATCAGATGGGCCATGCAGAATTGCAACTGGACGTTTTCGTGCAAACGCATGTACTTTTTGTACGCACCCCAATAATCGCAACCGATAACGCCGTCAAATTCTTCGCCTAAGACGTCGATCAAAACCTTGCTGCCACGTGATTTGTCGATGCGAAACAACGTGTACATCGCGGCGCGAAAGCACCACGTCCAAAACCGATCGCCGTTTTCCTTATGGCCCGTCTCGTCGATGTTTAAGGTGCTCTGGTCGGGCAGGGCGGCAAGCAGTTCGTCGTAGGACGGCTTCAAAGCCGCGCTCATTTTGCCGATCAGTTTGCGTAGATAGCCACGCGAAACCTGAATCCCCACAACATCACGGAAAAACTTTCGAATCGTGGAAAACGAGGCGTGACACACGCCTTTCATATAGGCGACCAACGTGGTCAGCCTCGGACCAAAAAGCTGGCCTTTCTCCACATCCGGCGGCAGCGGGGCATAATGAATTTTCTGGCAACTTGGGCACCAATAAGCGCGGCCGCGATGTTCTTCGATGCGAACAGGCCTGGCGATGATTTCCACCTGCTGCACGACGTGGGGTGCGCGGTCGGCGTCTTCGAGTGCGACGCCACACACCGGGCAAGACTCCAGCGTGTATTCCCAAGCCTCGTCGAGCGACTCAGGCGGAAAGCTGGGACGCTCGTGTTTGGGATGCCCTTTCTGACCGCCCCGTTTTCGTTTCCGCTTGCGTCTCTTCTTGGCCGCTTTGTCCGGATTGACGATGTCGCTCGAAGGTGGCTTCGACGAGTTCGAAGAGTTCTTTTTTGCTTTGGCCAATTCGTTTTCGAGCTGAGCAATCCGTTCAGTCTGCGTCTTGATTTGCTCCGCCTGCGCGTTGATGAGTGCGCGAGCCTCCTCCAGCTGCTTTGTCAGAGTTCGAATGGTGACGCCGCCTGAACTTCCCATGCGGGAACAGTAACAGAACCCCCCTTCTTATGCCAAGATCGATCTTCACCCCGTGAACGGCTACAACGAGACTTTATCCCCCGTAGATGCGAGCGTAGAAGCGAGGGGGTGGTCCTGCGTGGGCTGGTCACCAAGTACCCACCTCAGAGTTTCCAGTGTTGCGACTCTCTCGACGGCCTGAAGTAGCTTCTGTCCGTCATCGCCTTGCGCTGAGACGGCGTGGATGGTCTGTTTTTT
>CAZYXP010000383.1:0-1814 GCA_964651325.1 uncultured Phycisphaeraceae bacterium | reverse complement strand
TACTTCCGTGTTCCAGCCGCCTCGGGAGCCTGCGCGGTGAAGATCTTGCCGCACAAATGGCAACGCAGCTTTTGCAGCTGGTAGACCTTGGCTTTGAGGGGCGCTTGTCCGCTGATCCGAACGAGCACCCCAGGCGAATTCTCGTAGACCGTGCCCTGCCGACACTCGGGACACGCGTCACCAGCCTGCAGCGATTCGTGCGGAACGTCAATCCGCTCGGCCCCCCGGTAGGCATCGGCGCCATGGCGCCCATGACCTTTCTTGGCGGGCTGCGTGTCCGCTTCGTCAGGCTCTGTTTCGTCCGATTCCTCCGCGGACGGCTGGCCGTTTCCGTCACCGCCGGCCTGGCCGTCACATTCGCCGTCCGAGCGGCCCACGACGCTGTCCGTCTTTTCCGTCTGAGCGCCGAAGTACAACTGCCGCAGGCGACGGATCGACGTCTTCTGGTCCTGAATCAACTCCGCCACGTATTCGTAGGATTCGAACACGGCGCGGATCAAGTCGGCATCCTGCTTGTCGAGCGACTGTTCGGCGCGGCGCACGACCTGTTGGAGTTGATCAGGATCGACTTCCATGATCTCCGGCTTGTTACGCGGCATGACCGGCCGTCCGTGGCACCCACACCCACTCGGCGAGCCGCCGGCTCGCTCAATCACGCTATTGCGTACCAAGAAGACCCGCACCAAGGCAAGAGCACTTTGCCCGGTTCCCACGGAACTCCCGGATCAACTCGGTGGTCCCACCGGACGCCAATCCGGTGCCGCGGCCGTGCCATTGGGGTCGCCGGCCGATAGGAGGACCGACAGCTGGTGCGCGGCGAGTCGTTTGGCGGCCGCATCACGGGCCGCAGGCCACCAGGCAAACCGCCCCGTCGAGAGTCGCTTGTGGCACAGCCAAAAACCTTGGCCGTCGTAGACCAACACCTTGATGGCTGTGCCGCGTCGATTTCGAAAACAAAACACGGCACCAGCGAAGGGGTCTTGCCCAAGCCTCTCCTGGCACAACCGCGCGAGCCCGTCGATCCCTTTGCGAAAGTCAGCCGGATCGACGGCCACCAGAATCTTCATCTGCGGCGTGATTGCAAGCATCACTGGGCGTTCCGGAAACTGCGCCCCACGGCCACCACGTCTGTCGCGTCGTAACCTTTCAGATGGACACGCATGCTGACTCCCATGCCGTCCTCAAACTCGATCACGCATTCCCGCCCGCCCGCCACTGCTGGCGGCAGTTCGATGAACGCCGGGCCCTGCGAATCCTCTCGGCACTCAGCCGATTCAACGCGTTTTTTCAATGAATAGTAATCGAGCCCCAGTGTCGAGGCCGTGCGATGAAGACCATGAGCAGCGACCAACTTGACGGCCAACGACCACAGCGGCTCCGGAATCCGCGATTTCGGCTTACGTTTCCGACGCCAAACCTGGAACCGATCCCGCCCTCGCGCCAGCCCCGGCGGCACCTCACGACGCTTCCTTCCACCCATGGCCGTCCTCCCAGAATGCAGAGGCGGCCAGAATAGACGATTCGTTAAAACGATTCATGCACGCTTACCGGAAGGACACGTGTGTTTTGAGCGTGAAAGGGTAGTCATACTCCTTCTACGCAATAAACACCGGAGGTTTTTGCACTTCTCGCGAATTTCACCACGCACGGCCGAAAAAACACGCTTGTTTTGAGGTTAGTGTTGGACGTGCGTCGGGAACATCACGGGGTGCGTCGAACCGTCGCCGCCACTCCTGGGCCATCGCATTGTGCCAGGTAGCACCACAGCGCACCTTGATCGTGTGGAGGGGGTCTACACGAGCGCAGGTTTTTGG
>CAZYXP010000382.1:0-1816 GCA_964651325.1 uncultured Phycisphaeraceae bacterium | reverse complement strand
AGCCTGCGGACCCTTCGCGATTACTCGCCGATAACGCGGATGGAAAGCGTCGGGGCGCGGGAGGAAGAGGACGGGTCGCCTACGAGCACCACGATGTCCAGCTGTTTCACGTCGTGGGATTGCAGCAGGCGCCGTTGCAACTCACCAAACGCCACGCCCTTACGCGTGTACTCCTCGGGGACCAGCAGCGACCGAAGACCGTAGCTCATGGCACAGCGGCGGCACACGGCCGCGGATTCGGAGATGATGACGACCTGCTGTTCGGGCTGATACTTGCTGATCCAGCGGGCCGTTCGGCCTGAATTGGACCAAACGGCGATCAGGCTGGCGCCCAGATCGTGGGCCACCATGACGGCGCTTCTCGCCACGGCGGACGTCGTTCGATCCCGCTCAAGCCCTACGTGCAAGTGCCCCGTGACGTCCTCGGTTCGCCTATGGACGAGCCCGGTCCGATAAGCATGGGCGTGCCCGATGATTTGGGCCATCATCGAGACCGATTCGACGGGGTATTGCCCCGCGGCGGATTCAGCCGAGAGCATGACTGCGTCGGCGCCGTCGAGGACGGCATTGGCCACGTCGCTGACCTCCGCCCGAGTGGGCGATGCCTGGGTGACCATGCTGTGGAGCATCTGCGTGGCGACGATGACGGGCTTGCCGGCGGATTGGCATTGCCGGACCATTTGCTTTTGGAGCATGGGGATGCGGGAGACGTCCATCTCGACGCCCAAATCGCCTCGCGCGACCAGAATGGCGTCGGATACGTCGATGATGTCATCCAAAGCGGCGACGGCCTGGGGCGTTTCGATTTTGGATACGATCGGCGTCCGGGCATCCAGATCGCGAATGGCCTCGCGAAGATCGGTCACATCATCGACGCGGCGCACAAACGAGAGGGCGACGAAATCGACACCATGCTCAACGGCCCATTTCAGGTCAGTGCGATCCTTGTCGGTCAGCGATGGTTGCGATAGATCCGAGTCGGGGACATTGACGCCTTTTCTCGTGCCGATGGTTCCGCCGGTCTCGCAGCGGCAGGTCAGCTCATCGGCGTTTTTCTCCGTAACTCGAAGGCGTATGATTCCGTCGTCGATGAGGACTCGGTCCGATACCTTGACTTCGTCCACGAAACGCGGGTAGCTCGTGGCGAAACGCGACGCGCTACCGAGATCACACGTTCGGGCGATCACGCAAGTGTCTCCTGCGCCGACAGAGGAAGCGGTCTCGTCCATTTTGCATGTTCGGACCTTGGGGCCGCAGAGATCGGCCATGACGGCCACGGCCGTGTTTTCCCCGGGAATCGCTGCGGCAAGATGCTCAAGAAGCTCGGCGTGACCGTCGAGCGTTCCGTGCGACATGTTCAAGCGAATGACGTTGACGCCGGAATCTATGAACTTCTTGAGCGTGTCGGTTGAGTTGCTGGCCGGGCCGACCGTAGCGACGATTTTTGTCTTGGGCATGGGATGAAGCTCCTCATTCGTCGAGTGCGTGGTTACGCCTAAATCTGCTAGTGCTCGTCGTCCCCCGAGCCGCGGGCTTCAGCCCGGGCGGGTGCCTGGTACCGTCGGTGCTATCGACGCCGTTCTTCCATGTAGCCTGAAAGGCTGCGCTGCAGTAGCCGTGAGTCCGCCTCAAGCGGACCCACGGTTGCGGTGCGACAATTCCGAATCGACCCCGTATGGGTCGTCTGAGCGTCACGTCGCACACACCCCACGGATAGAGACGACCCTTGCAGGGTCGGGCGTTGTACGGCGCAATCCGGGGGCGGCGCTACGCTTGCCCCCGGCTACTTTAGCGCAGGCCTTCAGCCTGCCATCAC
>CAZYXP010000381.1:0-1819 GCA_964651325.1 uncultured Phycisphaeraceae bacterium | reverse complement strand
GGTGCTGGGCGCCGCCGCAGCGCACGCGACCGAGTGCGCGGTGGTCGCCCCGGCTTCGAATTGCGAATTCGTCAGCGCTCCGCAGGACGTGCCGTAGCGCACCGTGCCCGTCGCCGGCGTATTGGTGTTGAACGTGACGCTGGCCGTGTCCGAACCGACGCCGGTCGTCTGCACGTTGCTGATTAGCGGGCCGACGCAATTCACGCCGGCCGTATCCGTCCTCGTAATATTCACGCCGCCCTGCCCGTCGTTGGCATCCACGTACGTGGCGGTCACGCTATCCCCATGGGCCACGAGCAGCACGCCCGCGCTGTTGGCCGTGTCCAGGGCGATCGAGCCGCGGAAGTCGGCCGTATCGACAGCCGTCTCGGTCAAGAGTACGGACTCCCCACCCGGCTCGGACGTGGACGCGATCGTCACCGTGACCGTTTCGATGGCAAGGTTGTCGGCATTCAAATCACAATCAATGACTTGGACGCCCGCCGTCGAAGCGCATCCGTATTGGGCGGCATCCAGGGCAACCGTCCCCTGCGATGAACACGCCACCAGAAGCGGTGACGCGCAAAGCGAGAACGACTGGGGACCGCTGGGCACGTTGAACCCCGCGACTTCGATGAGCCAGGTACCCGCGGTCGGGGCATTCACGACCACCTGCTCAATGTTGTTGACGTGGTCCGCCTGCGTTTGAACCGCCGGTGCACTGGGGTTTGACGGATTCAAGGTCCACGGGAAAAACTGGGTCGAGCTGGGATCAAACACGCGTAGATCCAAATCGTTGACCAGCGCGGGGCTGACATTGGGGGTGCCGGGCACATCGTCCCACGCGAGCGTGACTTTCAACTCGGGATCCCCCGGGTTCACCGACACCAGGACGGAGAACGTGCCGCCCTGAGTCACCTGGTCTTCAAGGAAGTTGCCCGTGCGCATGAAGTCAATCGTCCGCTTGATCCGCAGCGAGCCGTACCCCGATTGGTAATCCGGCCCCGTATTGAGGATGTCCTGGGCATTGTGGGCGAGCAACGCCTTGAGCGTTGAATTCCTGAAATCGGGTTGAGCGGGGAACTGCACGCGAAAGTCTTCCAGCAACAGCGACGCCAGACCGGTCGCCGTGGGCGTTGCCATCGACGTACCGCATTTGACCGCGTAGGCGGTGTCTCCGCTGGAAGAGCAGGATGTCACACCAAAGTCACCGTTGGACTGGCACCCCGGACCCGAGACGTCCGGCTTGATCCGGCCGTCGTCGACCGGCCCCCAACTGCTGAACGAAGTCATCGAGTCGTCGTTTGAATTCAACGCGCCGATCGTAATATGGTTCTTTGCGCCCGAAGGCGGCGCGGTGCTGTAGTAATCGCCGAAGCCCTCGACGTTGCAGGTTGTTCCCTGCCGCTCGTTGCCATTGGCCCAAAGCACACGGAACGGCGCCCCGAGGCTGCCGCCGACAATCGCATCGATCAGAGCCGCGGTCACGCCGTAGTCGCCCTGAATCGAGCACGGAAATCCGTTGACCTCCGTGTTGGTTCCGATTGAATTGTTGGACAGGTCGGCGCCGAACACGTTTATGGCCTGGGTGTAATCCGATTCCAGATCGCCCGGGTTGGTGTAGAGGAACGTGCCCGACCCGTCGAATTGAAACCCGTACGACAGTAGCGTCGTGCCCGGCGCCATCCCCTTAAACGAAGCATTCGCCACGCCCGCTCCGCCGATCGTTCCCGCCACATGCGTCGAATGGTCGGAAAGGGCGGAGCTGTCGTGCGTGGTCAACCGGCCTTGGAAATCGACATGGGTGCCTCGTGCCGTTCCGCCGTCATCAACTTACTGA
>CAZYXP010000380.1:0-1825 GCA_964651325.1 uncultured Phycisphaeraceae bacterium | reverse complement strand
CAGCGGTTTTGTAAACCGCAGGTCGTCGGTTCGAATCCGACCGGTGGCTGTCTTGATTTTCTGCCCAAGAACCCGAGAAACTGCTGAAATCAAGGCAATTACACGTGCGCCGAGGCGATGGCGGAACGGGGTTTCGTATAGCGGAATTGGGCCCGCCACGGCGGGATCTTGCATTTTGTTGAGAGAAATGCAGGAGAGGCAGCGGTTACTTCTTGCCGCTGATCGCCTCACGCATACGAATCCTTGGCCGCCCCGGACACGGTCACACGGGGATGTCGTGCGCCGACGGCGCGTGGGTTGGTTGAGCGTACGAAGGATAGGGGCGTGCTACGTCGGCCGATGCCTTTTTTCCAATCGCCGTCGCCCGCTCTGGCTTGCGTTGCGTGTGATAGCGGAGGATGTTGACGATGAGCACGGTCATGATCGTTTGAAGCAGTCCGAACGCGATCAGCCCCGCAAGCACCACGCGCGACCAGTGCAGCGCGACCACTCCTTCCGTGATTCGGCTCCACAAACCTGGGCCGATGAGCCACAAGAGGATCGGAATCGACGCTGCCGTGGCCGTCAGCGACCCGCTCACGGTGTACCATCGTTCGACAACAATCTCCAAAAATGAAACGCTTCTTGGGCGCCACGAAACCAGCCGGGCGATGTTAATGGCGATCGCCGACGCGGAAAGCAGGCTCATGCCGACCGTGCCCAGCAGCGAGCAAGTCAACAGGCGGTAGATCATGTCTTCGTCGAATCGCCCCTCGCGCAGCCACATCTCCATCGGATGCATCGCCAATAGCACCATCAGCCCAAGGCTCACGGCTGCCGCGGCAAAGAACAGCCTCGCCGGCTGCCACATGAGCGTCATTTCGAGTATCGTTTGCAGAAAACGGACGCCGTCGCGAAGCACGTGCAGCTTCGATGCACCGATCCGCTCTTCGTAGGCCATCGGACGCTCCACGATCGTCATGTGCTCATCCATCAACACGCGGGCGCTCATCGCCGGCGTGAAGTGGAGGCCGTCGGGCAGGGGATAGAGATGGTCCAGCGCATCGCGGCGAATCACGCGCATTCCACTGGCCGTGTCGCTGACGACTTTGTTGCTGAGAATCGAAAGAATGCAGGCGTAGATGCGATTGCCCAGGCGGCGGATCGGCGGCATTTTGCTTTGCGGCCCCATGCGAGATCCGATTGCCACCGAAGCCGGTTCCCCATCCAACGCCTGACACAGCGTCGCGAAAAACTTGGGATCACACGTGCCATCGCCGTCGAGGAAACCCACGATGTCGCCGGCCCCTTCCTCGAAACCCTTCTTGATGGCGGCTCCGTAGCCGCGATTTGCCTCGAAAACGACGAGTTGAACCTCGTCGAATGTCGACGCAATTTCGACCGTTCGATCCGTCGATCCGTCGCTAACGACAACGATTTCAACCTGATCCACCCCGGATCGCTCGACGATCGTCGCGCGCGCATCGAGGCAACGCTGAATCGTCAGGCCGATCGCTTCCTCTTCGTTGTAGGCCGGTATCACAATGGTCAGCTTCATGAGTCTACTCTCTCTTGGAATCGTCGGAAGAGTTATCGGGCCACTTGATGAGTTTCGCTGCCGATTTGTTGTGTCGGCCCGCTCAACTGCAATTCCCCACGCGTCGATAGGACCGATAATGCGTACGGCTCGTCTGAATGCTCGCCCGTGGAACCGTACGTGACCCAATCGGCGGGCGAGCACGCGTCAGAGCACCGGGCGCCAGCCCGGTGACATCCGGTCGGCGGTGGTCCGCAGGCTAGCGCCAGTCGCTCTGCGGTCGCGTACCGCATATGTCGGCAAACGCTG
>CAZYXP010000379.1:0-1854 GCA_964651325.1 uncultured Phycisphaeraceae bacterium | reverse complement strand
GGCTTGCCGGTGGGTCGATGATGGGGTACATTGCCGCTCGGTGATCGCTGGCTATGGTGGTGGTTCGCCTCGGCCGATCGCGGCGACAAACGGAGGATTTCGCGTGTCTCTATTGGTTACGGGCAGCATCGGGATTGATACGGTCGAGTCGCCGCATGGTCGGGTGGAGAGTGTGCTCGGCGGGTCGGCGGTTTATTTTTCCTTCGCGGCGGCTCATTATGCCCCGGTACGATTGGTCGGGGTCGTCGGTGATGATTTCCCGGACGATTTTCGCACATGTTTGCAGGAACGCGGGATCGACCTGCGCGGGCTCGAGGAGCGCGCCGGAAGTCGGACGTTTCGCTGGACCGGCCGGTATACCGGCGACATGAACGAGGCGGAGACCGTCGGGGTCGATTTGAACGTCTTGGCAGAGCGTGGCCCCAAGGTTCCCGACGCATTCGCAGACAGCAAAGTGGTCTTCCTGGCCAACACCCATCCGGATTTGCAGCGGGAGCTGGTTTCCCAAATCGAAAGCCCGCGGACCGTCGTATGCGACACGATGAACCTGTGGATCGAGAACGAGCGCGACGCCTTACTGGCGACGCTCAAGCAGGTTCACGGCGTGATTATCAACGATGCGGAAGCCCGGCAACTAACCGGGAAAGTGAATCTGATCGAGGCGGGCGAGTCGATGCTCGAATTCGGCCCGCAGTTTGTGATCGTGAAAAAAGGTGAGCACGGCGCGTTGCTCGTCACACCAGAAGGCCCCGTGGCGATTCCAGCGTTTCCCACGAAGGACGTTCGCGACCCGACCGGGGCCGGCGACAGCTTTGCCGGCGGCGTATTGGGCTATCTCTGCGAGCAGGGCGACGCATCACCGGCCACCCTGCGGCGAGCGTTGGTGCGCGGCACGGTGGCGGCCTCGTTTGCCATCGAAGATTTTTCGCTGAATCGGGTCCGGTTTCTCAAGCGTGAAGAGGTTGATCGCCGCGTGGATGCGTTTCTGGCGACACTAAAGTTTGAGTAGTATGACACGCTAGAGCCCTCATTTCGAGTTGCAGGCCTCAGCCTGCGGAGCCTCAAAGCGGCCTGGCGCCACCGGAAACCGGGACGCCTCGCGGGCTGAAGCCCGCGGCTCGGTTCGTTCGCGCGCGGCTGCAGTGAAGATGCGACAAAGATGAAGCGGCTGTTCGTGGCGATCGAGTTGGACGATGTGATTCGCGGCGCGCTTGGCACCGCACCAACCCGTTTGGCGCGGGTTTGCGAGCGCGTTCGGTGGGTCAAGCCGGAGTTGATGCACGTGACGCTCAGGTTTCTGGGCGACGTGGAGGACGGAGACGTGGCCGGGGTTTGCGCTGCGGTCGAGGACGTTGCCCGTGGGTGCGAACCGTTTGGGTTTGAGTTGGGCGAGGCCGGATGTTTTCCGCAAAGTGGGCCTGTCCGCGTATTGCGGATCGGGGTGGACGAGCCCACCGGTGCGTTGGTTCGGTGCGCGGCCGCGGTTTCACAGGCGATGGAAGCGCTCTGTTTCGAACAGGAACGTAGGAGCTTCTCGCCTCATATTACGATCGGGCGTACTCGCGCGGATAAGTCCGGCGGGGCGATGCGGGCGGCCGTGGGGCGTTGGAAGGTTCCCCGTCAGCGGATGGATGTAAACTCAATCGCGGTGATTGCTTCGGTTCTTACCCAGCAAGGTCCGATTTATACGCCGGTTTGCCGGGCCCGCTTGGGCGGGATTTCGGATACACAAGAGATGACAGCACCAGAGAAGGGATAGTACAATGCGCGTGGTAATGGAAGATACGCAATCCAACAAGCGGGACGCGGCCTTGGGCCGGGCACTTCAGCAGATCGAGAAGGCCTACGGCAAGG
>CAZYXP010000378.1:0-1869 GCA_964651325.1 uncultured Phycisphaeraceae bacterium | reverse complement strand
GCGATCTCAATGCCTGCGATCTCAATTCGGACGCAGTCTCATCGAGCGCGCTACTAGTAGCGGTCGCGCCGACCGCCGCCTCCGCCATAGCCGCCACCACCACCGCCGCGCGACTCGCGGGGTTTGGCCTCGTTGACCTTCAACGTGCGACCGCCGTGATCCTGGCCATCCAAGGCGGCAATGGCCGCCTGGGCCTCCTCCTCGGTGCCCATTTCTGCAAATCCGAATCCTTTGCTCTGACCGGTGGATCGGTCGCTGATGACTTCGGCGCTACTCACAGTGCCATGTCCACTGAGCAGGGTTTCCAAATCCGAACTGGAGCAATCGTAGCTAAGATTTCCGATATACAGCCTTTTACCCATCGCAAACCTCCTATCGATGGAGCGTACGATCCACTGTTTTACTTTCAGGATCGTTGTGAAAGAGGCCTATACAAAAGCCACGCAGGAAGGAAGACGAATTGGGTCATGCAATCCGGATTTGGGTAACCAATCACCAGGGGCGTGCCTCGCTCGACGAACCAACCGCGGCGGATCGTACAACACAAGCCGATTTCGTCAAGGGCAAAAACGGGTCAAGGCCGCACTTTTTGTCTGAAAAGTAAGGCTGTACGACCGAAAGACGCGGGAATCTACAGGAGCATCGCCCGGACGCGCATCAATCCCCTGGCTCCGCACAACTGCCGGGCCGCATGCTTCAGCTTGCGCGGCCATTCGTACGAGCGCGTCTCCCGGACTCGGTATCACCCTGGTCCTGTGCGCCGCGCGGGCTGATGCCCGCGGCTTGGGGGCACCGGGCGCGTGCCCTAGCCCCGGGCGGCGAGGTATTCCACCACGTCGATCTCACCGATGATGCCGACGATTTGGTCTTGGTCTATTACGACGGCCATGTTGTTCTTGTCGAAGATCGTCTGCACGCGCGAGAGCGGATCTCCAAGCGCCACTTCGCCTTCGAGATGGGCCGTGGCCTCGAGCACTTTGTCCGTCGCTTTGCATTGGCCGTGGATCAGCGCCGAAAGAATGTCCGTCTCGTGGACCATGAGGTGGGCTCCGCCATTGGCGGTTTTGACCGGCATTTGAGAGATGCCGAGGTCTTTCATTCGCTTGGCCACGCTCGCCAGGGATTCTTCGCTCGAGGCGAAATCAACGTGCGACCCCTTGAACTTGAGGATGTCGCGGACCGAACCCAATCGCTCATCGAGGCCGAGGTACCCGAGATCCTTCATCCATTCATCGTCGAAACATTTGGAGATGTAGCGGTCGCCCGAGTCCGGAATGATGACCACGACCAGCTTGCCAGGCCCCAACTCTTTGGCGACCTTGAGCGCCCCAAACAGGGCCGTGCCCGCAGAGGCGCCGGCGAAGATGCCCTCTTCGCGCACGAGCCGCCGAGCGGTGAGGAACGTGTCCCGATCGCTGACTTGAATAATCTCGTCAATGACAGAGAAATCGAGCGTGCCGACCATGAAATCGTGGCCGATGCCCTCGACGCGATAAATGCTCGGCGGACCCGGCTCCCGCTTGTGATACAGATCGTAGTAGATGCTGCCGTGGGGGTCCGGGCAGACGATGCGGAAATCTCGCTTCGCCTCGGCGGCTTTTTCCTTCAAATACTTGCCGGCGCCGGAGATTGTTCCCCCCGTACCAATGCCGCCGACGAAGCAATCGATGGTTCCGTCGGTGTCGTCCCAGATTTCCGGCCCGGTGGTCAGGTAGTGGGCGTGGGGGTTGTCCATGTTGTAATATTGATCGGTGTAGAAGCCGTTGGGCGTTTCGCGGGCGATGCGCTTGGCCACCTCGACGTAGCTGTCGGGGTGATCGTGCTCCAGATCGGTCTTGGTGACCACGACCTCCGCCCCGTAGGCCTTGA
>CAZYXP010000377.1:0-1887 GCA_964651325.1 uncultured Phycisphaeraceae bacterium | reverse complement strand
TGGCCGCCCTTGGCATGGCCAATCTGATGCGGATCGACATTGAGCAACGGCAAGTGCGCATGGAGGCGAGACTTAACGCCGTCTCGGAAGCACAGCAATGGCTGTCGCCGCCACGAACGGGACGGCTTGGCCCATTTCACTACGTCAGCGAAACTAGGCGAGGGCGATACGTCGGCGGTGATTTTTTTGACCTCATTCCACTGGCAAACGATCGGCTGGCGGTGGTCCTTGGCGATGTTCGAGGCAGAGGCGTAGAGCTCTCGGTGTTGGTGAGTGCTACTCAAGGATTCCTGCACGGCTCCATGCTCAAGCATGAAGACCCGTCCCTGGTCGTCGAGGCCGTCAACCACTTCTATCACGCCCGCATCTCGAATGCGCGATCCGTAAGGCTCTGGGTCGGCGTCTTCGACGATTGCGAAAAGACCGTTACCTATGTGGACGCCGACCACCGATACGCCATGAGCGTAACCCAGGATGGCGACTGCGAGCTATTTCCTGAAAGCGAAAACCCCACAGTCGGTGCAAACCCCAACACATGCTACCCGGCCCGGACTGTGCCCCTGGCGCCGGCGGAAGGGGTATTGCTTCTCAGCCACGGGTTGATCCATCAACGCGTTCGCAAACCCCAAATCGAACACGACGATGATTCGGCTGCGCCAAGAAGCGCGGAAGGTCCCAAGCATTTCGGCGTGGCGGGTGTTCGCGCGTGTATGGAGCAAGCACGGCCAGGCGATGATGCGGTCGCCGCGCTTTATGCCGCGCTTGAGCGACACGCTGGGACCAACGTCTTCGACGATGATGCCACCGCCATCATGGTCCGCTGGTAGCGTTCGTAGCCTTCAACCGCCAGCGATCAGCCGGACGAGCGGTCATCGTTGCGCTGGCTTCCGGCCTTGACGACTTGGCGGCCTCCCGCTGAAAACCGATCGCGTCCCCACTCCACCCCGAGTGACGCCACCCCATGCGTCCGAGGGTTCGATCTTCTCGGACCTAAGATTTTTTCGCACATTTGGGTTGGATTCTCCAGTTTTGAATTGGAGATTTTAGGTTGGATTGGCCCGGACACGAGCCGGACCTCCTGGAACACGGCAGAGACATGGTCCGCGTAGCGCGTAAGAGCGTCGCGTACTCGCTCGATCGGGCATTTCGCGGCATGTCCTGAATTTTGGGGAGGGATGCTTTATGAACGCGCAGAGCGGAAAGAAAGCATGGATCGCGATGTTGGGGACATCACTACTTCTGATGGCCGCGGCCACAACCGGCTGCGATACGCCTCAGGCCGATGGGGTTGCGCCCGAGGCCGCCAGAGCCTTGTCCCTGTTTGAAAACGTCCCCCTTGCTTCCGCCACGATTTCGGCGGGCGACGCAGGATACGACGATTTCGACATCGATCGGCCGACGGAGTAGCGAAGCAACCTACCAACCCTTGGGTGACGACCCGAGCCAGCTGCTTTGGCCGCGGGCAGGGTCTGCGCGGACCTTGAGCCCGCGGCTCAGGTCAAGGCGCCATTCGGTCGGCCCGCCATCCATCTCGGGCCGACCCTCAAGCCATCTCGTATGCGCCAACCCATTCCCTCCTTTGCCGCTGCCAAAGTACAGGTTTTTGGCTATCGCCTCGGTTGGATCTCTCACCGACCTTGCCTCCCGAGTCCCAACGTCCAATCCAGCGTCTCGACTTGCGGTTTGGCACTGATCCTGGCACAATGACTTCGAGGCGCATCGGCGCTTGTGATTTCTTCTGTCGGACAGGAACGAAAGTGCCATGGAGAAGTCTGTTGCCACGAATCTGGCCCTGATCGGTTGCTCGGTCGTGCTCTGCTGCGCCGTTGCATGCACCCCCCCGCCCAGCAGCGGGCTGAGCCTGGATGATGTCCCCGCGGGCGCGGA
>CAZYXP010000376.1:0-1941 GCA_964651325.1 uncultured Phycisphaeraceae bacterium | reverse complement strand
GGCGTGCACCATCCGAAGATGCTCCTGAAAGGCACGGGCATCGGACGCGAAGGCGGAAAGCTGTCCGTTCGGATGGAGGGTGCCCGATGAAGCGTCGTCGAACGGATCACGCATGTACGCCGTACGGCTGCCCAATGAGCCATCCATGTACCCTTTTAGCCCAGCAATCGTCAGCATTTCGTCGGCGACCGGAAACTTCTTGATGGCCTTCATTCCGGCCTGCCAGTCTTCAAACTGGGGGTAAGAGGTGATTCTCAGCGTTAGAATCTTGTCGCCATGGGCCGCGAGCAGCGCCGGCAGATCGTCGGGATCAGACATATCATGCACCGACGTGATACCGAGCGAGTTGGCATGTCGCATCGCCCGCTTCAGGGCGGCGAGTCGTTGTTTGGTGCCCGGTTCGGGAATCAGGGCGGCGACCAATTCCATCGCAGATTCTTTCAAAATGCCTGTGGGCTCGTTGGTTGCGGGATCACGCACGATTTCGCCGCCGATCGGATCGGGCGGACCCTTGCCATCGATCGCCGCGAGTTTAAGTGCCGCCGAGTTGACCAATGCCTGATGCCCGTCCATTCGTGACAATAGAACCGGGGTCGTCCCGGTGACCTCGTCGATCCAAGCCTTGGTGGGGGAAGATTGATCGGACCAACTATCGACGCTCCACCGCCCGCCCAACACCCATTCGCCGGCCTGCTTGGCAGCCGCGGCCCTGCGGACCCGGGAAACGAAATCCGCACGATCCTTGACGTCGCGAAGCGTCAGCCGGTCCAATTGAAATCCCCCGCTCACGATGTGCGTGTGGGCGTCGGTCATACCGGGAATGAGGCGGCGTCCGCCGGCGCTGATGATCGTGGTCTTGCTGGTAGCCAGGCGCCGGATGGCCTTGTCGTCGCCCACGACGGTGATCTTGTTGCCCGTGATGGCTAGAGCGGTGGGTTTGCGGCCCTGCGGCTTGTCGGATCCAGTCCATATTCTTGCATCCACGATGACCATGTCCGGGGGCGGATCGTCGGCCATCGCAAACGGCAACCACGGCATGACGAGCCATGCCAAGCCTGTGAGCATAACGCTGATTCTTGTTCGTCCGGTTGTCGTCATGGTTGCATTCTCAGTATCGTGGGGCCGTTTTGGGTGCTTTGCTTTGGGCCACGGGATCTCTCGCAAAACGAACCGCGAGCGACGCTGCGGCGCTGGAGGACCGATGGCCACCCTCTGAATATGACCTTATAGTGAGATTCCGCTGGATGGAAGCGGCACGATCGATTCACCAGAGCCATCAGCCACGAAAGCAGCAGCCATGAACAAGTTAGAAGGCCTGATTTGCGAAGAACTGTCCGGCCTCGTCATCGAAGGGGCGCGGATCATCGATCCGTATTCCGGGCGGGATGAGATCGGCGATGTCTGCGTCACCGACGGCCGGGTGAGCGAGTCGGCTCCAAAGGACGCGCGAAGGATCATGGGGCAAAACCTGATCGTCTGCCCCGGGCTCGCCGACCTGCACGTCCATCTGCGCGAGCCGGGGCAAACACACAAAGAAACGATCGAAACGGGCACCGCGGCCGCGGCCGCGGGCGGTTTTACCTACGTGGCATGTATGCCGAACACCCGGCCACCGCTCGATGAACCGGATCAAATTCGCGACGTGCTCGATCGAGCTGGAAAGGTCGGCCACTGCCGGGTCGGCCCCACGGGGACCATCACGCGCGGCAGGGGTGGCAAAGATTTGACCGATTTTGGGGCTCTTCGCGAGGCTGGAGCCGTTGCGTTTACCGATGACGGCGACGGCGTCGAGCGAGACGACGTCATGCGCCGAGCGTTCGTGATGGCTGCCAAGCTTGACGTCGTTCTGATTCAGCATTGCGAATACCGGGACATCTCCGCGGGCGGGGTCATGCATGCTGGCGAGGTGGCCGAGCGGCTGGGCCTTCCCGGCTTGGATCC
>CAZYXP010000375.1:0-1953 GCA_964651325.1 uncultured Phycisphaeraceae bacterium | reverse complement strand
GGGTGGTTTTCAAAATGGATGCCCATCATGTCGTACGCCTCGCGCTCGTGCCAATCGGCCGCGGGCCAGACATCCGAAACCGTGGGAATCACAGGCTTATCCCGATCCACCACGACGCGAACGCAGAATTCTCGCGTATCTTCGATCAATTCACCGAGCGAATCGATCGGCACGTACGCCAGATCGTAAATGCACGCGAGTTGATTCTCTGCCAGCATATCCAGCGCGGTAATCGAGCGGAGCAGGTTGAGCTGAAGCCGGGCATCGTCGCGAATAAAACGCGCCACCTCAGGCCAGCGCGCCGCGGCGACCTGAGCGAACGGTCGCGGCGCGTCGAGCGTCACCGCTTCGACCGCGTCCTTGAACCGTCCCTTCAACAAATCGCAGGTTTCCTCGGGAACCATCGTCATCAAAGTCCTTTTTCACGCCCGGCCCAAGCCTGCCAACCGCCTGCCGTGCCCTATCCCAGCGCCGTCTCTTTCACCTTGGTCATCAAGCTCTTGGCCCGGGTCTGATGCCGAATCTTATCTTGCAACCGCAACAGGCCTTCGATCAGCGCCTCGGGCCTCGGCGGGCAACCGGGAATATAGACATCCACGGGAACGACCAGATCCACGCCCTTGACCACGTGGTATCCGTGCTTGAAGTACGGCCCGCCGCCTATCGTGCACGCCCCCATCGCCATCACATACTTCGGCTCGGGCATCTGGTTGTACAGCCGCTTGAGCCGGCTGGCCATCTTGTACGTCACCGTACCGGCCACAATCATCAGGTCGGACTGCCGCGGCGTCGCTCGAAACGCCCCGGCTCCAAACCGATCAATATCAAAACGGGACGCGCCGACGGCCATCATCTCAATCGCGCAGCACGCCAGCCCAAACGTCATGGGCCAAATGCTGTTGCTCCGGCCCCAGTTGATCGCCCAATCCAAGGACGTCACGATCAACCCCTCTTCGAAACGGTTCTCAATCCAACTCATCAGACCTTCACCGCCTTCGGATGGCCCATCGCCACCTTCGGACTGCCCATCCCTGCGCCAGGACTCCCCAATGCGTCGCGTGCCGCGTCATCCAACACGGAGGATCGCTCCTGCCCGGAAACATCGCGAACCCAATTCAGGTAACCCGATTTCCATTCGTACGCAAACGGAATCGCAATCAGCAGGAAAAACACCAAGAACGCCCAAAATGCCGGGGCCCCCATGTCCTTGAACACGACCGCCCAAGGCCACAGCAACGCCACCTCCACGTCAAACACGATAAACACGAGCGCGACTGTGTAGAATCTCAGATCAAACTGGACCCAGCTATCTCCGATCGCCGGCTCGCCACATTCATAGGCCGTGGCCTTTTCCGGGTGCGGCATCGTGGGGCGAATCACGCGACCGATCGTCAGCCCGACGAACGCCATCGCAAACCCCGCAAACAGGAACAGCATGATCCCGAACACGAGTTCCGCACTGCTGTTGCTGTGCGCCGCAAAGTCGCCAGCAGCGCCGATCGCCGACACCGAAGATACCAAACTGTTCACCTGCGCCACCAACACTCGTCAAGTCTCCAGACTATCTCAAATCGCAGCCGCCGCAGAGCGGCGCTCCAGGCTCATGCCAAGACGGCGCACGCACCAATCGCCGCGCGGCTATTTCTTCTTCTCGACCGCCGAGGGCTCCAGCGCCTCGAGCATCTTCTCGCGCCGCCCATCGGTATTGTCGCTCAACTTATCTCGGGAATGTTCAAACCCTTCCCACTCTCGCTTGGTCTGCTTGGCCCAATCGGGCATCTCCCGCAGCTCCATCCACAGCGGCTGCGGAGTCTGCAACCCTTTCGTCGCCAGATCCGTGAATTCCACCGTCATATCCTCGCGGGTAAAGCCCGACATATCGTGTACGTTGCCCATGTGGATGCAATCCGTCGGGCAGGGATCGACGCACAACGCGCAAAACATGCACTTGGC
>CAZYXP010000374.1:0-1959 GCA_964651325.1 uncultured Phycisphaeraceae bacterium | reverse complement strand
GTCAATTCCGGCAATCGCGCCATGGACCCATCGTCGTTCATGATCTCGATGATGGCCGCCGTCGGCGTCAGGCCCGCCAGCCGGCAAAGATCCACCGAACCCTCCGTCTGCCCCGCGCGGACCAGCACGCCGCCGTCGCGGGCCATCAACGGATTGACATGCCCCGGGCGGGAGAGATCCCCCGGCTTCGTGTCGGGGGCCGCGGCCACCTCGATTGTCTTGGCGCGATCGGACGCGGAAACGCCGGTGGTCACCCCAAACCGGCTGTGCGCATCTATGGTCACGGTGAATGCCGTCCCGAATTGCGTGGTGTTTTCCTGCGTTTGCAGGTTGATGTTGAGCTGTTCACATCGCTCGTGCGTCATGGGCAAACAGAGTACGCCTCGCCCATACTTGAGCATGAAGTTAATGGTTTCCGGCGTGATCTTCTGGGCGGCCACGACCAGATCGCCTTCGTTCTCGCGATCCTCATCGTCAACCAGGATGATCATCCGACCTTGGTTGAGATCGTCAAACGCCTGCTCAATGGGGGCAAAAGGGGGTTCAGTCATCGTTTTTCTCGTCATTATTTTCGTGGCACGTTGAAGCAAACCGGCTTCCCAAAGCCAGATAGTCGATCGTCGCCGCGACGGCGAGCCCGCTGGCGGCCCAGTAGAGCACGGGCCAAACTGGTCGGAGCCACCCCGGAAGGTCCGGGGCCAGCAAGCAGAAACCGACGGCCACGCATTGTAGCAAGGTACACGTTTTTCCCAAGTTCCTGGGCTGAATAAAGTAGTGGCCGGTCGTCGCGTAAATCAACCCAAACCCGAGGATGGTGAGCACATCCTTGCCGATCGCAACAGCCGCCACCCAGCTTGGAAGCGGAAAACCCGGCACGCCGGTGGCCTCAAACGCCAGCAGGACGACCGCGCCGGCGACGAGCAGCTTGTCGCCAACCGGGTCCAGAAACCGCCCGAGTGCCGTTTCCTCGGCCAAGCGGCGGGCCAAATAGCCATCGAGCATATCGCTGGCCGCCATAACGGCGAAAATAGCAAGCGCCAGATAGCGCCAATATGTCCAGCCCTGATTCAAATTCAGCAGGCATATAGTGAAGGGCACCACGAGGATAATCCGCGCGATGGTGATGCGATTAGGCCAGTTCAGCCAATCGACCTGCCGCTGATTCGCGGAAACAGGCTTAGGGCTGTGGTTCGGCGGAGGCTTGGGATACCGGGGCGTGGGCGGATTCATCGTGGAGCTTCAAGTTGGTGTCGGCTAGACGACAGATCGGCTCATAGCCGGCCGGTTGTTCGAGGATGCTGCTTTTGCCATGGGATCCGCAAATCGCAATCGCGGGCCACTGTTGGATGCCGAGCGATTCCGCCAGCTCGCGGGCGTCCTTCGACCACGATGAGAGACGGCAGGCAACCATGCGTCCGGTTCGCATGAAAACCTCTCGCCGATGAAGAAGTGGCTTTAGGGTTTTCCAATCCCGCGTCATGGGGCGAACAAACACATAGAAAACAGGCTGGCCGGTCTTGGTGGCCTCGTCTTGGGCGGCGGCGATCTTGCGGTGCCACCGATAGGACGCGGTGCGCGGCACGTGCAGGTTCACGTCTGGCGCGGCGCCGACCGAATCGGCTTGAGCCAGAAACGCCTCGACGTCATCCAGGGAAAACACGGTGGAAGTCGCATGGAACGAGCCGTCGGGCCGCACGAGGATCAGAGATGGAGCACGCTGTACGCCATATTGTTCCACGTACCGGCGGTGGGGCTCGTGGCTCCGAAAAAGCTTGCACTTAACGAATCCGCGAAGGGTCTTTTTCACCGAGGCGCTATCGAGGATTTCCTCGACACGATCAGTCTGGCGCTTGCTTGAAGATTTGAAGTAAATGAGCAAGTCTCGGTCAGTAGTGAGCACCCGTTGCTCGGCCGTCTCGTAATCCGCCACCCAGCCGCCCATGATCCATCGGCCGGTGG
>CAZYXP010000373.1:0-1993 GCA_964651325.1 uncultured Phycisphaeraceae bacterium | reverse complement strand
TACTATAGAGCAGGC
This sequence comes from uncultured Phycisphaeraceae bacterium, assembly GCA_964651325.1. Classification (GTDB taxonomy): domain Bacteria; phylum Planctomycetota; class Phycisphaerae; order UBA1845; family UBA1845; genus JADFOB01. The sequence goes on along the minus strand of CAZYXP010000373.1, from coordinate 1,978 downwards.
TTTCAGCCTGCGTACGCACAGCCGCCTATTCTGTCACGGAGCCGCCGCGCACCGTTTCGTCGCAAGCCCTAACCGCTGCCGATGCGGCCTGGGCCGTCGAAATAGTCTTCGGGAATGGCTACGTCGGAGGCAAAACGTGATTCGGCAAAAAGCGCCGGCGCTTTGCAGTTGCCGCGAACGACGACGGACACAGTTTGACACAAAATCCAAGCGTCCAGCCCCAAGCTGCACCGGCGGACGTAGGCGATGTCGAAGAGAATACGCTCCTCCCAAATGATCGACGTGTTGCCGCAAACCTGCGCCAGACCCGTGATGCCCGGACGGACCCGCAACCGCTGGGCTCGAAACGCGTCGTACGCGTCGGTTTGCGTGGTCAGCGTTGGTCGCGGGCCGATCAACGACATCTGCCCGGCCACGACGTTTAGCAATTGGGGCAATTCGTCAATTTTTAGCCGCCTCAGCCACCAGCCCACCGCCGTGATCTCCGCGTGATCCAGCGGTACGAGTTCCTTCGGATCGGGCTGGCGGCCCGCTCGCATCGTTCGGAACTTGAGGATTCTGAACCGCGTTCCGTGTAGGCCTGTACGAATCTGCGTAAAAAATAGCGGCCCTGGCGAAGTGAGCTTGATCAGCATGGCCGAGGGAATCGTGATCGGCAGGAGCAGGACGACAAGCAGCGCAGCGAGCATGCATTCGAACAACCGCTTCGGGCCGCGCGCCCACATCGTCGGGGCGGTGTTGTGCTGTTTTTCGGTCATGAGTTTAACCCGGATCGTTCATGGGCCGCCCAAGGGCGCGCTGCAAACGTTTGGTACAAAACGAATTGTAGTCGAAAACGCGCGCGTCGGGCTCATGGAGCGGCTTCGGCGTCGATGTTTGAATAGGGTGCCTCGCGATCTGTCGGTCCCACTTGGGTCCTTGGGACGCACAGGGCGGCGAATGTGGCCGCGGCGGAAGCGAGCGCCAGCAGCGTCGTCGCCCATTCCCAGCCGGCGGTTTCTTGCCAGTGGCGCTTGACGAACTCTTTCTTGCCGAGCGCCAGTGCTTCGGGACGGGTAGGAACCCGGTCACGCAACTCGGACGGCGTCTGTGCAAGGACGTTTTCGTGATACTGGATCGCCCCATCGCGAAACTTGCGGGTCCATGCGTCGGCGCCCATGGGCATCCAATGGTAAACCAGGACTTGCGCGGTCGCGACGATAAGCAAACCGCACAGCGGAGCCCGGATGCGCCTCATATTTGGAGCCAACGCGATCAGGAACGGCAAACACATGACCAAATAGCGCTCGTGTACCCGCGTGGGAAACATGACCACCGCCAGCAGCCAGAGCCCGGCGAACACTGCCAGACTTTGGCTCATGCTGTTGCGGCGTGTCCACGCAATCGCCGCACAGAGGGCGAGACCGGCCAGCGCCAGCAACTTGCCCCAGCTATCTTTTTCCAGACCTCCGACAAAGGCGTGGACGTCCGCATCATAGCAAAGCAGCAGGTCCACATACCAAATGTTGAACGCCTTGAGCGTCGTAAAGGGGCCTTCATCCCTTAGATTGCGGAGAAAGCTCTCCTGCAACCAGGCATCACCCGAGGTGAGCCAGAACGGCAACGCCACGATGTTCAGCACCGCCAGCGCGATCAGCAGCGTCGATCCCACTCGAAGCAGCGCTCGTACTCGTGAGCCCGGCGGATCGTCTTGCCGGCCGGCCTCGCGAGGCGCCGCCGCGCGAAGTAGGCCGCAAAAAACCCAGACTGGCGCCAGAAGAATCGCCTGCGGTTTCAACGCCAATGCCAAGCCCCACAGCACGCCCGCCGCACCATATCGCCGCGTCGCCAGCGCCCAGACGATCCAGACCGCCGGCGCCATGATCCAACTGTCGGTCTGACCCCACCAACACGAATCCAGCCAGATCGGCGGCGCCCAAAGGGGAAGATGGAAGGCGGCGCGCCCCGCGCGCATCCCGAACATCACCGCGGCCAGCCC
>CAZYXP010000372.1:0-2008 GCA_964651325.1 uncultured Phycisphaeraceae bacterium | reverse complement strand
GACACAAACGCTACCGGATTTCATCTCGTCGCACGTGCGTGCGTTCGCGCACTTTGGGGGCGTTAGCGAGCTCCTAGTGCCGGACAATTTACGGAGTGCCGTCTCGCATTCGTGCCGCTATGAACCGGACGCGAACCCAACGTATACACGCCTTGCAGAACACTATGATACTGCAATACTCCCGGACAGGCCATTGAAGCCCCGTGATAAATCCCGCGTGGAATCGAGCGTCAATGGCGTGGAACAGCGCATCCTCGCCAAGTTGCGTCACCAAAAATTCTTCAGCTTGGAAGACCTCAACCATGCTATTAGACCACTATTGGACGAGTACAATAACCGTCCTTTCCAACAGCTCGAAGGATCGCGGCGCGGCGCGTTCGAGAAGTTCGAGAAACCCGCGCTAAAACCACTGCCGCAACATCCCTTCGAGTACGAAGAGTGGGAGCGCCGCCGGGTTAACCTGGACTACCATGTGCGGCTCCGCGCGGACGAACACAATTACAGCGTGCCCCACCGCCTCGTGGGCGAGACCATCGATGTGCGCCTGACGGCGGACACCATAGAGTGCCTCCACAAAGGCCAGCGCGTCGCAAGCCATGTGCGCGCGCACCAAAAGAACGGCTACACCACCCTGCCCGAACACATGCCCGAAAAACACCGCCAACATGCCAAGTGGACGCCGGAACGCATCATCCATTGGGTGGGCAAGGCGGGGCCCTGCGCCGCGCAAACGGCCGAACAGATCATCGCCTCGCGGCCCCACCCCCAGCAAGGTTTCCAAGCCTGCCGGGGCCTGATCCGTCTCGGCGAAGCCTATGGCAGCGAGCGCCTCGAAGCCGCGTGCGAACGCGCCCTGACCATCAACGCCGCGTCCTACAAAACCGTGAACGAAATCCTCAAGCAAGGCCTCGACAAGATGCCCTTGCCCAAACCCAAGACGTCCACACCCGCCATCACGCACGAGAACGTGCGCGGGGCGGACTATTACCAACCTCAACCCCAGGACGGCGGCGAACCCGCCGCCCCAACCCACAAGGAGTCCCACTCATGCTGACCAATCCCACCCTCGACAAACTGCAGCGCTTGCGCCTCACCGGAATGTACGACGCCTACCGGGAGCAACTCGAATCTAGCCGCTACGACGAACTCGCCTTCGACGAGCGCATCGCTCTGCTCCTCGACCGCCAAGAGGCTGAACAAGACTCCCGGCGTTTGCAGACGCGCTTGAAGAAAGCCGCGCTGCGCCAAAACGCCTGCGTCGAAGACATCGACTACCGCAAGTCCCGGGGACTGAGCAAGACCCTCGTGTACGCGCTGGCCGAATGCAACTGGCTGCGCAGTCACGAGAACTGCATCATCACCGGACCCACCGGCGCGGGCAAGAGCTACCTCGCCTGCGCCTTCGGCAACCAAGCCTGCCGCAGGGACTTCACCGTGCGCTACTTCCGCGCGCCAAAGTTCTTCCAAGAGCTCGACGTTGCACGCGCCACTGGCCGCTACGACCGCATGCTGCGCGGCCTGTTGCGGACCGACCTCATCATTATCGACGACTGGGGAACTGCCCTCCTGATGGATGAAGAACGAAGAGATCTCTTCGAGGTGATGGAAGACCGATACGAGCGCGGATCCACCCTCATCGCCGCCCAAATACCCATCGAACACTGGCACGAATGCATCGGCGATCCCACCCTGGCCGACGCCATTCTGGACAGACTAATTCACAACGCCCACACCATCACGCTCAAAGGAGAATCCATGCGAAAAAGAAAAGGCACTTGACATCCCAACGACCATCCAGGTAGAAGAATAGACAACAGTTGAAACACCCGCGTCGCTACGCTCCGATTCGCCCGGAACAAGGGGGCCGATTCAAGCGGAACAGGGGGGCGGATTCCTCCGGAATGGGGGGGCGCTTTCCTCCGGAATAGGTGGGCGGAATCGTCGGAATACGCAGCGTTCGGCCCAAACGCCAGAACTTTGGTTTTCGTGGGTTCCACTTCAAGGCCAA
>CAZYXP010000371.1:0-2019 GCA_964651325.1 uncultured Phycisphaeraceae bacterium | reverse complement strand
CAAATCAGCATGGCCGCAGCGCTACTCGGGTTTCGGCTCGTCTGCCGGACCCGTCGGAGGCTCCGCAACCGCCGTGGCCGGGGCTGAGTCTTGCTTTTTCGCTTCGTCAGCCGATCCAGACGGTTTGGCATCTGCCGGCTTGGCATCGTCCCGATTGGGGCCGTCGCGTCTGGGGCCGTCGCGTCTGGGACTCTGGTACGAGTACCCGCCGAAGCTTGCGGCTTCAGGGCTGCCTTCTGGCAAAGCGCCGCGCAATGTTACCGCTTGCTCCATCATCTCTGATGTGACGTCGGCGGCGCTGACGACCAAAATGCGCAAGACGTTCTCTGAAATCTTGACATCCCGTTCCAACTCCACAATTCGGTTGCCGGCCGCCTTGAAGTAAACGAGCACGTAGACGCCGCGCTTGCGCCCTTTGACCCGGTAGGCCAGACGGCGCTCGTCCCACTTCTTGCAAAAGACGACTTCAGCGTCGATGCGGCCCATCAAACGGTTGATCTCCGATTCGCAGGTTTCCATTGTGGCCCCATAGGTGGGGTCGAACAGGAACATGGCTTCGTATTGATTCAACGCCTCGTATCTCCTATTCCAATTACATGCTCGTTTGGGCCGCTCCGATAGGCGGTCGGTTTGTCCGATCCGCCTCTTGGCCTCTTTGTTGCGAGCTTCTTAATCCATCGAGTCCGACCAAGTCGGTCGGGTGCCGGCGACCGACGTTCGGTCGTCGCGATCTATTCCTCTTTGGCCGCCCGCCCCACGTCGGGCGGGTCGCCGTTAAACTCATTCATCGTGCCTTGGACGCCTTGCCGTATCCACGAGCCGACCGCCTTGGCCGCGTGCGTCGTCGCCTTGCCGACCATCGCCACTTCGGATTCGTAGAACCGACCCAGCACGTACGCGACCGAGTCGCCTAGGGGCTGGCCAATTCCGATCCGCAACCGGCACCATTGATCGCTGCCCACCCGGTCGCAAATATCCTGCAAACCGTTATGCCCGCCGGCCGATCCAGACGCCCGCATCCGCAACCGAGCCACCGGAAGCGCCAGGTCATCCGAAATGACCAGCAGGTCCGCCAGATCGAGCTTGTAGAAGCGCCCGGCCGCCGCTATCGCCTGCCCGCTTCGATTCATGTAGGTGGTGGGTTTGAGTAAGACCACGGGCTCACCCGCGATCGTTCCCTTACCGAACCATGCATGAAACTTCTCGGTCGTCATGGCGACCGAATTGGCCGCCGCCAATTCGTCGATCACGGCAAACCCGATGTTGTGCCGCGTGCCCGCGTACTTGGGCCCGGGGTTGCCCAGGCCGACAATCAGCTTCACGAACCAGCCCCACTGCTACTTAGAATTTTCAGGGGCATCATCATCCTTGTGAACGCGTCCGATGCGCTCGGGTTCCGTCGAATCCGCCTCCGATTCGTCACCTTCGGTTGTCTCGTCGTCCGAGGCGATGGCATGGACCGTCGCCACACGTTCGTCACCGCCGGTCAACGCCTGCACGCCCTCAGGCAGCGCAAGATCCTTCACCCACAAAGAATCGCCCACCTCCAGTTCGGTCACCAGTGGCTGCAACATTTCCGGGATCGCGGAGACGAGGCATTCCAACTCTATCTCTGCCATGTGCTGATCAAGCGTTCCGCCATGCGTCGCGCCCTTGGGCGTGCCGCGCAGCTCAATGCCTACCTTGACGCGCACACGCTCATCCAGGTTGACCCGGTTGAGGTCCAAGTGGATCGGTGTGGTTCCAAGGAAGTCATACTGCACATCCTTGATCAGGCACTGTTCTTCTTTGCCGCCAATGTCGACCTTGAGTGCGTGGACGCCGTGTGCCTGGGCGAGTTCAAAGTCTCGCTGCACAACTGAGATCGCCTGAACCGCTTCGCCATGGCCGTACACCACTGCGGGCAGACGCCCCTCTTTGCGCAGGACGCGAGACGACCGCGTACCAACCGACGTCCGTACGGACGCGCTTAAAGTGATTGTTTCCGCCACAACTGCTCCTCACAAGTTCAACAAAACC
>CAZYXP010000370.1:0-2040 GCA_964651325.1 uncultured Phycisphaeraceae bacterium | reverse complement strand
GCGTGCCAGGACAATCGCACCGGCGCACATGGTGCATGGCTCGAGCGTGACATATAGCGTGCAATCGTCGAGTCGCCATTGCCCAAGATGCGCGGCCGCGGCGGTCAGCGCGATCATCTCGGCGTGGGCGGTCGGATCGTTCAGCCGTTCTCGCTGGTTGTGGCCTCGTCCGATAATGCGCCCGCCGAAGGTGACGACAGCGCCAACCGGCACATCACCGCCGTCCGAAGCCGCCACGGCCTCACCCAACGCGGCGCGCATGTACCGTGCGGCTTCATCTCGATCGCAATCCAAGGAATCCGCGCTCATATTTCGCCCAGGAAATCCAAACGCTCTTGAAGGGATGGGCGATCCTGCGACCAGTCCATCTTGATCAGACCGTCAATCTTCTGAGACAATCGCTTGGCAATCCGCACGGCAAACTCGACCCGCTCGTCGGCGGTGCCCGGGTGCCCGGCCGGGTCCGGAAGGAACCAATGCGCCGTGAGCGTATTCGACGGCCAGATCGGACACGGCTCTTCCGCCGCGGCGTCGCATACCGTGATCACGACATCCAGCGGCGTCTTGTGATACAAATCCCAACTCTTCGATTCCGCCTCGGCCATGGAGATGCCCGAAAGGCGCATGGCCTCAATCGCCAGAGCATGAACGTAGCCCGCCGGATGGGAGCCGGCGCTAAGCGCTTCGAACCGATCGCCGCCCACAGACCGAAGAATGGCCTCGGCCATCTGCGAGCGGCACGAGTTCCCGGTACACAGAAAGAGAATTTTTCGTTTCACCTGGGCCATTCCTACGGCAACATTTTAGCGGCAAAACGGGTACGCGATCCGTCTCACCGCAAGAGAGATTACCACCGGTCGCTTTCTTGTACAGCCGACCACGCGACCGGAGTCGCGGGCTTCAGCCCGCGCGGCGTCCTGGACCAGCGTGATGCAGAGTTCCTACGGCGCGCTCGTGCGCATGGCCGCGCAAGCTAAAGCATGCGGCTCGAAAGCGGCGCGGGCGCGCGCCCACGGATTATCCGCGGCAGAATGTCACCGGACTTGCGCCCGGTGCTCTGAAAAATGCTGCGTTACCGCGAACGCACCAACTCCTCGCTTGAGACTGCAAGTCGCCGGATCGTTGCATCCGCATCGACCAGCCATCTTCTCGCGTCGGTGTAATAGCCGGCCGTGGGTTTGAGCCCCGGTTGCTGGCAACACCAATACGCGTTGAATTGGTGCATGGACAACTCGCGCACGTACTTGCTGTAAATGCTCGCCAGCGCAATCGAGAAATGCTCGCTGTCGCCCTTGGTCTTGAATTCGATTTCCACGATGCGCCGCTTGATCGTGAGTCTGTAGGCGCTGCGCTGCTCCGTTTCTTCTACGATCTGCAAATCGCACGCCGGGAATGCATTCGCCAGCGGTTCGCGATAGTGCATGCGGCCGCCAAGCCGATCGACTCGGATTCGGAGCCGCTCCGACGGGTCAAGCCGCATGATTCGATCCATCACGGACAGCGCCAAACCGGAAAGCACCACGCTTTTGTTTCGCGTCTTTGCGACCAGCCGATTGTAATGCCCCTCGGGAAGCGGCTCGCTAAAGACACCGAGGAATTCCATCTCGCTGGCGGCAAGGTCGCGGCGCACCGCATTGACCCGCGTGGGCAGATCGCCGATGTCGGCCGAAAGCGGTAGCGACAGGGCTGCTCCCGCATACCAGGGATACGACGCAAACGGCTTGACGGCCTGCGGGGCAATGGCGTGAAGCAACGCCTCAAACGACTCAGGTGCCCCGCCGCACAACGACAGCATCACCAGCGCGGTCCGCTCCAGGGCGGTAATCCCCGATTTGGGTTTGTGAAGCTTCTTGCTATCGGCAATGGGAAGGCAACGCCCCGCCCGTCGCGTCTGTTTCGTACACGACGCCGAGAGCACCTCCCACAGGCATTCGTTCAACAAGGCATCTGGCAAGCGAAACGCTACACCGGAAACCACCAAAGGCCCCAGCGTAGGCCCATACCCCGCCTCGTCGATACCCGCAAGAATCGCCATCGCCA
>CAZYXP010000369.1:0-2043 GCA_964651325.1 uncultured Phycisphaeraceae bacterium | reverse complement strand
CTTTCGCAAGTCTTCGGGCGTTCTTCGGCTTCCTGACGGCCATTCGCGGCGGGGTGTCACCAGGCTTGCGCCAGGTGCTCTGATCGGAGCACCTCGCGTTCCGGGCCACCGAAGTTGTCGCGTGATGTCATTTGCGTTCGAGCCTCTTGCAGCTGCGTCGCTGCGATCCCGCCCCATGTGCAGGAATGTGTCCACCAGGGCAATTCCAAGACCTTCAAGTTCCCCGAGGTCGCGCAGCTCGTACCACTGCTCGACCTGGAACCGCTCCGCCTGCGACGGGCTGCAGCGGCACAGGACCGTGGTAGCCGCAGACCGGGGATAGTCCAGATACACGTAGGGGCCCATGGGGATCGGCCCTCGATCCAGGAGCCCGACCACAAACGTGTTCGGCGCTTGCCTGATGGTGGGTTCGAGCGAAAACTGTCGGCCCGGAAGAGGTTGACCAAATTCTGCCGCCGCGGCCGATTCGAGCGTCGTATCGACGAAAATCGATCTGAGCGACGTTGGGCCACGCCCAAAATCGGGCGGCCCTCCAAGCGGCTCGTATACGACTGGATAGCCGTCCGAATCGAGCGTCATCTTGAGGCCGCGGACTGCGACGCCAGCCCCGGATTCCGGCGGCCAGTAGGCCCACATAAAAACCACCCAAGCACGCGCGGCCGACGCCTGATCCGCTGGTTGATGGCGAACATAGAGGGTCGGTAAGGTCGGGTCGATGGAAATGGTCCCGTTGAGACCTTCCAGAACCGCTCCGAATTGCACTCGAAGCACCTCGTCGGTCTTTATGTCGGCCGGTACCTGCTGCACCAGCAGCGGTGCGAGGGCGTCGATCGGCGCGCCCATGCCGCTATCCCGAGGTTTGTAGTAGGCGGCGTTGTCGAATCGTTGCGCCGCGCGCAGGCGAAGATCGTCTTGGATGGCGTTGGCCCGATCTACGCTTACGTTCAGGGTGGGAGAAGCGCATCCAGCGACGATCAAAAGTGCCAATGTCAAGGAATCTGCAATAGGCTGGAGTCTGCTGCGTGACATGGTTGAAGTAGTTTCCCCGTTTTCGCGGGCGCGACCGCATGCACGTTTGGGCTTGCCTGCGGCTCGCCTCCAATCACATACGGCGGGCCGCTCGCGCTCGGCCGCACGTCTTTCATCGGACTGTCCAACGTCGCGCCGGATAGGAAGGGGGGTCCGCAGGGGTCGCGTTGGGCGCGCGGCCGCTTCCTTACGGGCGCGGTTCTGTTACGGCACTCCACCGTGCATGGTTGGGCCGATCGGTTGGCGCGAAACGATCTCGCCTTCGAGCCGCAGCAATTCCTCCCAACGCGCGTCGACCTCACGGGCTTGCACGCAGCGTTCGCCGGGCAGATCCCTCGCTAAGCCTAGAAAGATTCGGTAGTGCCCAGCCTCAGATGCGTATAATCCTTGATAGAGCTTGGCGAGTTCCCGGTCTTCGCTGTGTTCGGCCAGTACGAAGAACCGCTCGCACGATCGCGCCTCGATCAGGGCGCTGATCAAGAGCCGATCGAGGATTTCGAGCGGGCCTTGGCCTTTTCGCACCAGCTTGCGTAGATCGGCCGCGTAGGGGCTGGAGTGGGATTTTGTCAGTTCCCCGCCACGCCGGGCGAGCAGTCGCACGACAACTGCCAGATGTTCCACTTCGTCACGGGCGATGGCGGCCATCTGCTTAACCCAGTTCTCCGGTGGGCAGGGTTCGGGCCAGCGGTTGAGCAGTTCCAGGGCGTTGGACGCGGCCTTTTTCTCGAGCCAGGCATGATCGTTGAGCAAGGCTAGGGGCTGTTTCAATACGTGCGCGGCCCATTGGGGCGGCGTCCACGTGCTGAAGGGGAGCTGTTCGGTCAATAGCGTGTTCATGGCCTTGGTAGTGTAACTTGGTGAGGGTCAGATGGCCACGCGAGCATCAACGATGCCCGCGGACGATCCAGAATCAGAGCCGCGGGCGCCAGCCCTCGGACTTTCGCGGTCGGATGTCACCAGGCTTGCGCCAGGTGCTCTGAACGGGCGCTCACAGAAGTACCGGCCGGCGAATGG
>CAZYXP010000368.1:0-2054 GCA_964651325.1 uncultured Phycisphaeraceae bacterium | reverse complement strand
GGATGCAATCCGTCGGGCAGGGATCGACGCACAACGCGCAAAACATGCACTTGGCGTAATCGATCGCATATCGGGTCATCGCCCCGCCCATCGCGATCCCACTAGCCTTGTCGATCTTGCGCGGGCCGCTTTTTTCGATGTAAATGCAGTCCACCGGGCAGGCTTTGGCGCACAGGTCGCAGGCGATGCATTTCTCAATCTCGTAGAAATGAAACCCCCGATAGCGAGCCTGCAACGCCGGAGCCACGTCGGGATACTGAAGCGTGATGGTCTTGGCAAAGCAATACTTCAAAGAAATCCGCATCCCGACCAGAATGGTGTACACGGTCTGCCAGATGTTGTGGAAGTATTCGCGGACCGCGTTTTGGGAGGATCCGTTTGTGGTTGACATTCTATCTTTGGCCCTAAATCGAGCGTTTGCTCCGAATCCGGTCGCGATCAAACCGTTCCAAGGGACGTGCCGTCGTGGCCTCGTTCCATAAGTCCGCGCTACCACCGCATATCCACTGTCGGCGGATTCTAGGTTTGTCGCCAGAATATCGCAATGGGACAACCACATTCACTGACCGCAGAATTCGTCTCCCGCACATCATCGTGGTAAGTGCTCCCGCCGAATCCAGTCCAACGCGCAACGCGCCGCCCGATCGCGCACTTCCGTCCGCGTAAGGTGCCCTCCCAAGAGAAGCCGTTTGGTCGATACGCCCGTCGCGGTGGCCAGGCCGAGGTAGACCAGCCCCACCGGCTTGTCCTCCGTGCCCCCGTCCGGACCCGCTATACCCGTGATCGACACGCCCAGGTCCGTCCCGGCTCGCTTCCGACACCCGCGAGCCATCGCCTCGGCCACCTCGGAACTCACCGCCCCAAAACGCTCTAGCAGCGACGCTTCGACGCCGAGCCGAGCCATCTTGGCCTCATTTGCATAGGTGACCCAACCCTGTGAAAAGAAGCGGCTGCTCCCCGGCATTTCGGTTAGATAGGTAGCCAAAAGCCCCCCAGTGCAGGATTCGGCCACCGCGATCGTAAGACCAGCCTCGGCCAGCATCGACCCGACGGCGTGCGGCAATGTCTCCTCATCCCGCCCGAATACGGCCATCGTCAGCCGGGACTGGATTTCTGCTTCATCGGCCGCCGCCATCGACGCCGCCTCCGCGCGGGTGGCGCCCGTGGCGATGATCCGCACGCTGATTACGGCTCCGCAGGCCGTGGTCCCCACCTTTGGCTCGCGCCCCTCGCTCATCAAATCCGAAAGCAACTCTCCCACCCGCGATTCTGAGATTCCGAAACAATTCAAACGGCGTTGCAGGATGGATTGACCGGTCGAATGGGCCTCGACAAAAGGACGCACCGACGCGTCAAACATGTGCCTCATCTCACTCGGTACGCCGGGGATTGCGAACAAGGCAACCCCGCCCGTTTGGGTATGAATTCCCGGAGCCGTTCCCCAATCATTACGAATCGTCTCGCATCCTTCGGGTATTTGCGCTTGAACACGATTGGATTCCGACATTGCCCGCCCGAGCCGCTCGAAGAAGCCTTTGATCTGGGATAGGGCGTCCGAATCTTCCAGCAGACCCACGTTCAACGCCGAAGCCAAGGCCGCTCGCGTCACGTCGTCCCCGGTGGGCCCGAGTCCGCCCGTAACGACCACCAGATCACCCCCGGCCATCGCACGTCGGATCGCATCCGCGATCCGCGCCTCATCGTCGCCGACCGTTAGATGCATCACGATCTCGGCCCCGAGCTCGACAAGCCGCCCGGAAAGCCACGCGGCGTTCGTATCCACGCACTGCCCGGTGATCAACTCATTGCCGATGCTGACGATGCCGCATTGCATGCTGGCAGCCTACCAGCTTGCGGCCCGTATTCCAGCGCGATTCAGAGCACCTGGCGCAAGCCTGGTGACATTCTGCCGCGGATGGTCCGAGGGCCGGCGCCCGCGGCTCTGAATCGGCGACAGGCGCAGGCGCCGGCCGGTCCCTATCATCGGCACGTCCTTACTCACTCTTCCTACTCCTTGGTGGCTTCGTGTCTTGGCAGCGCACACGTCGCATCGA
>CAZYXP010000367.1:0-2071 GCA_964651325.1 uncultured Phycisphaeraceae bacterium | reverse complement strand
GATCAAAGAGGCTCACTCGCGTCACCGGCGTGCTCTTGACCGTCGGCCTGCTTGCGGCCATGAAGGGTGCCGTTTCCGCCCAGGTGCCGGCATGGCCCAATCCAGTAGCCGAACACGTCGTACCGCCTCTGAGCGTGGGGCTCACGCATGGCCCGATGCTGGGACGCTCGGCCGCAACGTCCGTGCGCGTTTGGGTGCGAACCGAAGAGCCCATGCCTTTTGCCATCCGCTACGCGAAGCAACTGCCCCTGGACGCGAACAGCCCGAGCGTCGAAGGGCGAACCGTCGCCGAATCGGACAACACGGGCGTCGTCGATCTGGCGGGCTTGTCGCCCTACACGCGCTACTATTACGGCGTCGTGCTCAACGGCCAGTTGGCGGACACCCGGGTCGCTCCGACCGATCCGTGGCCGAACTTCCGCACGTTGCCCGACCGCTCGACGGCTCATGATCCGATCAACAATCCCGAAGGGCTGTTCAATCTGACGTTTTCGCTGTGCGTCGGGGCGTGCCAGGACCCTAAGGCCAGCGGCGGCCAATACACCGACCCACCGGCATGGGACACGCTCTATCGCAAGTTCGGCGACGAAGTCATGTTCCATATCATGGATGGTGATTACACGTACGAGGAGATGCGCGACGGCACGGTCGAGGGCATTCGGGCCAACTATCGGCTCTACATGGATCGATCCCGCGGGATGAACCGGCTGATGCGGCAGACGCCCTTTCTCCAGATGTTCGACGACCATGAGGTCCATGACAATCTGTTCGGTGCCGGGGAGATCGGGTTCAAGAAGCCCAAATCGCGCCACATCAACCGCGATCGCCAATTGCAGGTGTGGAACGACTATGCCGGCTGGGCCAATCCGGCTACCGTGCAACGTGGACCGTTGGTCTTCGGCTCGGCGTCCGTGCGGCGCGGAAGCGACGTCATTGAAGCGACGGATCTGGATTTCACGACACTCGACCCGCGCCGCGTCAGCACGATCTTGGTGGGCAAGAAGGATCGCCAGACCGGCGCCGGTTCATCGAGCCCAAACGCGGGGACCTACGGGCTCGTCCAGGTGCTCGACGCCCACCATCTCCAGGTGACCCCCGCCTTCGCCGCGGATGAAACGATCGATTTCAGCATCGGAACGCACCATTACTACGACACGAAGATCGGGAACTGCCACTTCTTCGTTTTGGATACTCGGGGCGAACGATCGCGCTTCAACGTCCAGGACCTGCACGACACCGAGACGTTCCTGCTTGGCCCCGCGCAACGACGCTGGTTGATCGACGGAATCAAGCAGACGGACGCCGATTTGATCTTCATCGTGTCGACCGTGGGCGTCGTCGTTCCCCACAGTGCGTATCACGTCAAACCCGATTCGGGCGACCGATCCAAAGGCGATGGCTTCCCCGGCTTCGTGCATGAGCGGGAACGGATCCTCGCCGAACTTGATCGAATCGACAAGCCGATCATGTTCTTCACGGGCGATGTGCATGCCTCGGTGTCGGCCCAAATCACCGACAATCTCTGGGAATTTATGGTCGCCCCGTTCAACTCCAACGGACACCCCATCGGAACGTTGGGCAACATGCCCTTTACCGGCTGGTACAATTCGGAAGGCCGCTGGGTACGCATCAAATGGGTCGGCAGCGGTCCGAACAACATCCACTATTCCCGCTTGCACCGCACATTCTTCGCGGTCGTGCGCGTGAATAACGTGTTTCCCTGCCCGAAGCCGGACGGCGAGGGGCCCGGCTATCAATTCATCCCCTACGCATTCCCCCAAGTGATGGTCACCTGGTACGACGGCTATACGGGTTTGCCGGCCTACAGCGAAACGGTGTCTCCCTTGGATCTGCAAGAGCCGCCCAGGCAAACGAAATAGAACGTCCTACAACCAGTCATTGCCGCCCGCCGCGTACGGCGGACGCACGATTTCCCGAAGCGCATCGTCCGGTCCGCCGGCAAATCCGCACGCACGAGAAACTCGTGCCAATAGCACGAACGAGAGAGAATACGAACCATGGCAAAGGTACTTATCATCGTTGGCGACGCCAGCGAAACGGTCGACACGCT
>CAZYXP010000366.1:0-2081 GCA_964651325.1 uncultured Phycisphaeraceae bacterium | reverse complement strand
CTCAGATCGTTGGATGTTGTCCATTATGATCCTCCCGCCTCGGACAAGCTCATCCCCAGCGTTTGCTCCAAGTCGGCCACGCTACGTTCGAGTTCGCCCAACGATCGGTAATACTGAATGGTGAAAACGAGCCATTTTCGCCAGTTGTCAATCACGTACAGAAAATCGCTCGTACCGGCCGTGTAGGATGCCTGCGACACGCGGTAGGTCTGCTCGGCCTGTGGGATGATCGTGTTTCGAAAGAGCAGGGCGAGTTCGCGTTGAGACGCGACGCGCTGCAGCGCGTCCTCGACGGCAAATTCGACGCGGTTCGCCGCGGAGCGAAACTGCGCCTTCGACGCCGCCAGTTGGCGCGATGCTTCTTCGATCCCGCCCTTGATCTTGTCCATCCAGATCGGCAGGCTGAAGCCGAACGTGATTGCCCAGTTGTCGCTGCCGTTTTCGCTCATCCTGGACACGGTGGGACGCCGGCCGGTTTGCGCGTTACGCGGTGGCTTGAACGCAGCCCGCGACTCCATCGATATCCACTCGAATCCGAGCGTGAAATCGGGCCAGTACGCCAGCTTCGCCAGGTGGAGCGCCTGTCGATCTCGCTCGATCTGCCGTTCAAACCGCTTCAACTCCGGATTCTTATCCATGGCCTTCGCCAATAACGCTTCGATGGCGAGGTCGCCCTTTCGAATGTCGAAATCCTCGGGAGTTGTGATCGGCGTGGTCGGTCTGCGATCGAGCAGCTCGTTGAGCTTGGCCACGATGGTTACGCGCCGTTGACGCAGGGCGATCAACTCGGCCTCCAGGTTGGAAAGCTCCACCTGGGCGCGAAGGACGTCGTCCTGACCGCGGCGGCCGGTGGCAACCTGGGAGCGGGCCACATCGATCAGACCGCGCAACAAATCCTGATTGGCCTGGGTCACGTCCATGCTGCGATCGACAACGTATAGCTGGAAGTAGGCCCGCTTGACGCCCGCGATGACGCGGAGGCGGGTTTCCTGAAGTCGTTCCAGCGCCGCGCGGGTTTCTTCAAGGGCGATCCGGCCCCGAACGTCTAGCTTTTCGGGCACGGGCAGCTTTTGGCTCACGCTAAGGTTGAAGAAGTTGTCCCCTTCGGCGGTTCGCACCGGTTCCGGCAGCGTCTTTGTCTTAAGAATGGGATCGGGCAAGGCCGTTACCTGTGGAATCCGTTCGGTCTTGGCCCGGGCGACGTCCTGGGCGGCCATGATCTCCGGGTTTCGCTCCAGCGCGAGGACGATGAAATCCCGCAGCGTGCCGGGCGCTTGCAGCGTTTGGGGGGCAGGCGCGTTCGTGCTGACCGGCTTGGATGTTTCATTTACGACAGGGGTTCGCGCATAGCTTTCGGCCGTCTCGGACCGAGCTTCAACATGCCGCTGAATGGCGGCCGAAACCTCTTCACGCCCGACGCGGTTGAGCGCGCAACCCGCGGACGCCATGGCGGCCACCGCCAGCGACACAACCAGGAGAAGCCCACGAACACGCCCGGACAATGCTACAAACTTGATCATTCCCGTATCCTCAAGTGCCGTCGATGGAAATGCCGCATCAACCCTTACCCTTCCCCAATCGGGCAAAAAGCCGAAAACCGTGAATCTTCAATCTTGCACCTCTAATCTTCAATCACTACCTCTATCGACGAAATACCACCATCGCCGACTGCCTCTTTAGATGCCGGCCGGCGTACGTTTCTTCCCCGATCAATACCCGAAAGCTCGGATTTCTTGCGATGGTAAGTCACCCGGACGCAACCATGAACGATTGGGGCGTTGCCGGGCGGGTGTATGACAGTTTTGGCGGGGGCCTCGTGGGTCATACCGTCTAGTGTGATGGCGAGGTGTTTTTGGAGGCTCGTATCTGGCAGACCGCTTCAGCGGTCTTTCCCGAAGGGCAGTTAGCCCGGACGTTCTACGCCCGGGAAGCGGATCCCTCCCTCCCACTGATCGCCAGCCCGTTTCAACGGGCTTTTCTGGTTTCGGGTAAGCCCGTTGAAACGGGCTGGCGCAGACTTAAGACGGATGATCTCTGACCGGCCCTAAAGGACCGGCCTAGTAGCCCGCTTCGCGGGAACG
>CAZYXP010000365.1:0-2102 GCA_964651325.1 uncultured Phycisphaeraceae bacterium | reverse complement strand
GGCGATTCGTTCACCATCATCTCCGGCGCGACATCGGTGACCGGAGGTTTTACCACGGTGAATCTACCAGCGCTCGCCGCCGGCTTGCTGTGGGACTTGGTGTATACGCAGACCGGAGTGACCCTTAGCGTCATTGATCAGGCAGCCTGCCCGGGCAACCTGGGCTTTAGCAATCAGCAGACGTACGACGCGGGCTTCGGCGAAAACGTACGCACCGCAGATCTTAGCGGCGACGGAATCCTGGATCTAGTCGTACAAACCAGCGGGGCCATCCAAATTCTTCCCGGAAACGGCGACGGAACATTCGACGATGCTAACCCAATCACCCTGAGCGCGGGCGGACTCTCACGCACGTCCGACATCGCGGATTTCGACGAAGATGGCAACCTGGACATCGCCATAGCTTCCGAGCTGACCGGCGGAACGAACGTCATCCGCGTTTTCCTTGGCCAGGGTAATGGAAACTTCTCCTCAACGGATTACCCAGTGCCCAGCGTCACGGCGTTTGGGCAGTTCGGCTTTGGTGTCGTTGCGGCTGATTTCGATGAAGACGGCATTACCGACCTCGTGATCGGCGGTGATACGATTTCTCTGCTTCGCGGCAACGGATCGAACGGCATTGGTGATGGCACCTTCGCTTCGGCTGTTACCGCAGCTTCCACAGACGGCCGAGTGTGGGCGCGGGCGGACTTCAACAACGACGGCATTCTCGATCTAGCCGCTGCTTTTTCGCTGCCCGGTGACGTGGAGGGCTTCCGAATTCTCTTGGGCAACGGCAACGACGGGCATGGCATCGGGACGTTCACCGCCCAACCGGACGTCATTACGTTCGGCCCGGTCCGCACTCTGATCGTGGGCGACATCAACGAGGACAACAACGCGGACATTATCCTGTCCAACGGTACCGTGCTCGTCTACCTCGGAACCGGAGACGGCACCTTCGCCCCTGCCGTCGCCTATGGCGGAGAATTGGTCGCCTGGGGACTGGCCTTGGCCGACTTCAACCAGGACGGCATCGCCGACCTGGCCAGCGGTAACTTCGGCAATCAGGAAGTGTGGGTCCGCCTGGGCCAGGGTGTCGCCAGCATGGGTGACGGAACATTCGGGGCGGCGGTCACGTTTGCAGCCGGCGGTCAAATCTTCGACGTTACGGCGGCTGACCTCAACGATGATGACATACCGGACCTAGCCGCGGTCAAACAAAGTGTGTTTAACGTCTCGGTCTTCCTGGGCAGTTGCTCCAGCCAGCTTTCCACTTCACTTGCCGTCGTGGCGCCCAGCACCGGCGAGCGACTCCTCGTGGGCGAGGAATTCAACGTGCAGTGGTCGAAGGGCGGCGGGGTGATCGCCGTGGACGTGCAGGTAATGCGCGCCGGCAACGGCGTATTCGAAACGATTGCCCGCAATCAGACCGGCACGACGTTCACCTGGACGGTGACGCCGCCGGTGTCGAGCAACGTGGTCGTCCGAGTCGTCGATTCCGTGGTTTCCGGCCGTCAAGCCATCAGTGCGTCGCCGTTCCGCATCAGCGCCACCCCCATCATCGTCGAACCGGGATGGCGGCTGACGCGGTGCGACGAGATCGAGAGACCTGTGGCCGCGCACTTCAATCCACTGGATGGCCGCCTTTACGTCGGTCGGCAAGCACCTGCAAGCGAGCGAGGACTGTATCG
This sequence comes from uncultured Phycisphaeraceae bacterium, assembly GCA_964651325.1. Lineage (GTDB taxonomy): Bacteria > Planctomycetota > Phycisphaerae > UBA1845 > UBA1845 > JADFOB01. The sequence goes on along the minus strand of CAZYXP010000365.1, from coordinate 429 downwards.
CATCGAGGCCGACGGAACGACTACCGCACTTTGGACCAATGATGACATCCACGGTGTCGTGGTGGATTATGACGATGGCGACGTCTTCGCGTCTGACGCTGTGTCCGGTGAGGTTTTTCGCACAGGTTTCGGTGAGACCGGGCGCACCGTCTGGGTCGCCGGATTCCACAGCGGCGACGACGATCCGACGGGGATGGCCATCGCCCCCAACAACTACACGGGATCGGTGATCAACGCCGGCGAGGCTCTGGTCGTCGATCAAGGGTTCGGCTCGTCGATCGAGGAAGTGTATCTTTGGTCGCCGGACGCGCCCGAAGGCGAATCCACACTTCACGCCGACGACGGCACGTTGATCTTCCCGTTCGATGTCGCCATCGGTCGCGACAGGATCTATGTGGTGGACACCGGTGTAGCCGGCGGGCCGTCCGC
>CAZYXP010000364.1:0-2141 GCA_964651325.1 uncultured Phycisphaeraceae bacterium | reverse complement strand
GTCCTGTACGATATGGCCACTGGTTCGTGGTCTTTTGTCGACCAGGGCGGGCCGATGCCCACGGGTGAGCCGGTTTACGTCAATGCGGCGCCGGACGATTTGGTATTCCCTCCGGGCCCCGGCCGCTTGATCGCGGATGACATTCATACGGTGGCCGTCGGGGGTTGCGAGGTCAGCGGGTATGAAGTCAGGGTTGGACGGAGCGCCAATTGGTGTAGCTTGTCGGGTAATCCCTGCGAAACCGCCGATGACTGCAGCGGCTCACAAGCGTGCAATCCCCGGCCCGATCCGGGGTTCTCGGTCAGCCTGGCCATGTACGACGCATGCCCAGGCGAAGGCGGCCAGATCATTGCCGGGACGCAAGCGACGGTGGATTTGCCCACGGACGGGTTGTTCACGATCCTGGTGGATTTGTCGTCGGTGCTGACGTCTACAGGAAACAACTTTTGGGTTTCGGTGGAGTTCGACAAGGTCGGCGCCGGGTGGGTTGTCGGTACGCCAGCTTCGATTGGTTTCACGGCGAATGCCTACCACCATGTGTTCTTCCCGTGTCAGGCGCTCTTTGGTTCGGCGTCTATCTATGCCGGCTTTAACACGCGCGTTTTCTGCACCGGCGAGTTTGATCGAGAGTTTGCGGCCTATGCCAACCCGCCGAACGCGGGTGATTCGCTCTTCGCGCCGGGCGCCGGACATTGGATGGCCGACGATGTGGCATTGATCGTCAGCGATTGCGTGTTGAGCGGCTATGAGATCGCCTCGATCGGGAGTTCCGTTCCCTTCTCGATGGATGCCGCGATCTGGCGTTCTTGCGATGAGTCCACTTTGGTGGAAGGTACGCAGGGTACGTTCGAGGGCATCGGTGGAGGCGGCCTCGAAATCGCCCGATTTGATTTCCCCGGCGGTGTACCGCTGGATAACGGAGCCCATTACTGGGTCGCCTGGCGGTACAACAACGCCACCGCTGCGGTCGTTCCGGGGCAGCCGGTGGTTGGATTCAGTGACGACATCTTCGGTCTCCCCGGCTTGGGGTGCGACTTCTTTTTCGGTGGTGACCTCTACGCCGCCTTTGCCATATCCATTTCGTGCCTCGGGGATCCACCTCTCGGGGCGTGCTGTCGCCGCACCGTGAGCGCGACTTGCGAGGAAACCATCTCGAACGCGTGCATTGGGCCTGGCGCCCAATGGATAGAAGGCGCGGCATGTAACCCAGATCCGTTCACTCCACCGTGCGGCACGATCGCCTGCTGTCTTCCCGATCCCGGCCCGCAAGGCGGGTGTCAGAATCTTGACCCCCAGCAATGCGTAGAGCTGGGCGGCGTGGTGGACGAGGGCAATGTTTGCGATGCGAACGGGCAGGACTGCGGGTGGTTCCCCTGCCGCGACGCCACGGGAGATTGCTGCGCGCCGACCGGCGGACCCGGATGCGAGCGTTTCGGCTGCTGCAGCTCGGTTTGCGACCTCGACGTGTTTTGCTGTGAGTTCGAGTGGGATACGTTTTGCGCCGGCCAAGCGCGCCAGGATTGTGGCGTGTTCTGCCCGGACGGCTTTTTCCAATCCCTGAACCCGCCCACGGGCGTCGTCGATGCTCGGCAACCGAGCGCGGTTGATGATGCGTCGCAACGACAGGGGATCAACAGCCTCAACCTGTGGGCGCCGGGCGGCTCGGGGATTTGTTGCTGGTCTCTTTGCGAAACGGGAATCGAGAATGCGCCGAATTACGTCACGGCGGTCGTACTCAATAATGACGGCACCACGACCCTGGAATTGGCCCGGGCCATCACACCGGGGCACGTCACCACGCTGACGTACACGAGCACGTCCGGAGTGCAGGAGTCGATTTCGATCACGGCGCATCCCGGCAACGTCGATGGCGACGGCGTCGCGGCCCCGTCGGACATCCTCGCGTTGATCGACAGCCTTAACGGCGTGCAAACGCTTCCCTGGGGCGTGTACAGTTGCGACCTGGACCGCAGCGGCGTCTGCGGCCCCGAGGACATCCTCCGTACCATCGACTTGCTTAACGGAAGCGGCGTGTTTGCGCCATGGCTCGATACGCCCTTGCCGCCCGATCTTTGCCCTTGATAGACTTGATCGCCGTGAATTGAATACAGCTACGGGGCGCCGGTGAAGGCGTTGGCGAA
>CAZYXP010000363.1:0-2145 GCA_964651325.1 uncultured Phycisphaeraceae bacterium | reverse complement strand
GTCGCAAACTGTTCCGCAAGCCAGATCCAGATACCACGCATCGCTGGCCGGGCCGCCGAGCACCCAAATCTTGTTGTCAAACACGACAGCCTCATGGCTTGCACGGGGTGTCCAACCTGCCGGCGAGCTTGGTTCCTCAACCCAGTTCACTCCATCAGCCGTGCTCCAGACGTCGTTGAAGGGGGTTGGGATTACATTATCGTTGTTCCCGCCAAGCACCCACATTTTCCCGTCCGCAACGACTGTGTTGGGTAATGAACGCGCTATCCACCCGGGCGCGCCTGTAACCAAGGTCCAGTTGATACCATCAAGCGACGTGTACACATCGTCGCTGTACCCACCGACCCATCCGCCCATAACCCAGAGCGCTCCAGCAAACACAGCGGAACCGTGAGAAGCCGAACCGGGCCATGGTGCGGCCGCATTCTCGAGCGTCCACGTAACACCGTCCACCGAGGACCAAACATCGCTGAGGTAGGATCCGGCGCGTCCCCCCATGAGCCACAGTTTGCCGTTGAACACTTGCACGGCAGAACCGTACCGCGGTGACCAAGGAGCCGCCGCTTGCTCCTGCGTCCAGGTGATTCCGTCCGTTGAAGACCACACATCGTTGAACAGCACCGATGGCCATGATTCACGCCCCCCCAGAATCCACATCTTGTTCTGGTACACAACGGCAGCGGCTATGTCACGCGGAGCCCACGCGGCAGCGGGCGTGACTTGCGTCCAGGTGACGCCGTCAGCGGACGACCACACGTCGTTGAGCAATGTTCCGAATTCGTCGGCGCCACCAAATATCCACATTTTTCCGTCAAAGGCGACGCTCGCGTGGGAGCGGCGCACGCCCCAAGGCGCCACATCCGTAGCCAGTTGCCACGGACCATTGCCGCACGGCGGCACACCGGCGGCCTCGCTGAAGTTCACATTGTCAATAAGCGCCGTCGCCTGGGCACCGCAGCTGTAACCAGGACAGCTCGGGCAGCAATTGTTCCCACTGGGATCGCGAGCAAAGCCGAGATAGTCGAGTTCTGGCTTTAACCCGGCAACACCTGGAATCAGGAGATCGGCCACGACGACGCCGGTTGTGGCGTCCTGCAGGGTGAGCTTCGCTTCTTGGCTTGCGGTCGAATAGTCGATCGTGCAGTGATACCACGTGTTGTTGCTGGTCACGTTCACAACCTGGTCGATCACGCAACCGCTGTCGCTATCGCAGACATAGAGCGTTATGTACATACCGCCGTCGGCACGACCGAAGCTTCCGAAAATGCTGTCAGTCGCCGGGGCTAACGCGCTGGGCCAAAGGTTTAGCTCCTGGTCAAATAGTCCGAACATCACACCGGCAGACCAACCGACGCTTTGAAACTGAATATCGAATTCAAGCCGCATGGAATTTCCGTCATACCCCACAGTCCTGTAGGCGTACCGCGTGGGCGAAGGCTGGCCGTTGTGAGTGTTCACCACGGTCGCGTGGTACGTGCCGGTGCCGGAATCCCAGAAGTAATTGCCAGGTTGGTCCGTCGTCCAACCGGGGTCAGTCGAGAAGTCCTCGCTGTATTCAAGGACCAAACCCTGCGCGTTGGCCGGTACGGCTATTGCACTCGCCACCCCCAGCACGGTCATGAACATACCGATTCTATGTAGAGTCATTCGATTCGTTTCCATTGATGCCGCTCCTTCTAACACGTGGTTTGTGATGGACTAAAGGCTACGCCCTGCTCGACGCGCCACGCCAAACGTGGCCGCGCGTACCGAACGTAGTACCAAAGAACTGGACCTCTGCCTGCCTTGGCCGGAGTGCGCTCGTCCAAAGCGTACCGTCTTGGTCGTGCGTGAGTCGAACTCCCGACCATAACGAAGCCCGACCGCGGTGGACGTAGCGGAACCCGTGGAAAGCGTTTGATCTGATTTCCCCTTCGCCCCGGTAGGGGCGAAGGGGCGCTGAGTCAAACGAATGGCATGCGATGCCGAAGCGGGTGTTTCGAATTGACTGAGCGAACGTCTCGCCGGCCGCTTCCTCACGGTCGCGGTTCTGATCGATGGCGTGCAGGCACACCCGAGGGCGGGTATGCCACAATCCCTCCGCCCCCGCCGGGGCGGGAACAACCGCGCGTACGGTTCCACGGGTTGCGCGGCGGCCCGCTTCGC
>CAZYXP010000362.1:0-2150 GCA_964651325.1 uncultured Phycisphaeraceae bacterium | reverse complement strand
AGGCCGCCTCAGATGACAACCCCTGCCCCTGCTGCAAGGAGCGGGTGTTTCCCTATCTCGACGGCCGCAACACATCGAGTTCGATCGCCCTTTGCGGCCGCAACGCTGTACAAATCCGCCCGGCGCACGTCGGCGATATCGACCTGCTTGCCATGGCGAACAAACTCCAATCCTCTTCTGGGGCAGCTCCAACGCACAACGACTACCTGCTGAAAGCTCGTTTGGACGGTCTGGATATAACGCTCTTCGCCGACGGTCGCGCCATCATCAAAGGCACCGACGATGTCGCGCGAGCCCGTTCGGTCTACGCGAAGTACATCGGCACGTAGGGCCTATCCGAACGCCCTATTCAACCTTCAACCTTCAACCACCCCCACCATCAAGCTGACGGGCGAGGGCTTCGGGCGTGTTGACCGGCAAGCCGCACTTGTAATCGCGGCAGACGTAGGCGCCGGGCTTGCCTCGGACCAGCGTCTTACGCTGAATCAGGGGCAGGGCTTCGGCGCTCTTCGCGGCTTCGGGCGTTGCGATCATGACCACCTTGTTGGGCATGTATCGTTGGTACACCTCCGCAAGTAGTGCCTTCGTCTCGGCGCTGTTTGGATCGCCGATGATGGCGATTTCCTTAGGCGGCACCAACTCGAACAGGTAGGCCCACTGCATGCGTTCCAGCGCACCTCGGGACACCATGCTCCCAAATGCCGCCATCGTTTCGTCTGCCAGGCTGCGCCATTCGGGTCGATTCAGGATTATGGAGAGGCGCATGAAGTTCATCGCCGCCACTGAATTGCAGGAAGGCACCACGCCGTCTCGGGCGTTCTTGCTGCGCACGAGCAGTTGCTCGGCATCGGCGGCCGTGTAGAAAAAACCGTTGTCTTTGCGATCGTGGAACAGGTCGATCATTTTCGATGATTGCTGCTCTGCGGCCGCAAGCCAGCGGCGCTCACCGGTTGTTTCAAAAAGGGTAATGAGCGCATCAACAAGATTCGCGTAATCGGCGGCGTTGGCGAGCGTGTAGGTTCTTCCCCGGCGATGGGCGCGGTAGAGCCGGCCATCAACCACCATTTCGCTCAGCATGAAATCGGCGGCCTTCGTAGCGGCCGCGAGGTAGCGGGGTTCGTCCAATACCCGATAGGCCCGCGCCAAGGCGCTGACGAGCATCCCATTCCATTCGGTGAGGATCTTGTCGTCCAACCCCGGCGGGATGCGTTTTTCGCGAACCGCAAACACGGTGCGTTTCATGGTCGCAAGTTGCTGTTGCCAGCGCGCCGGCGCTAGCCCATGCCCTCGAGCGAACGTGACCTCGTCGGTGGTCATGTGCAGGATGTTTTGTCCGCCGTGCCAATTGCCGCCTTCCGTGACGTTGTAGTAGTCGCAGAACAAGGCTCCGGACGCTTCGCCCAAAATCTTGATCAACTCGCTGCGACGCCAAACGTAGAATTTGCCCTCCTCACCTTCGCTGTCGGCATCACGGGAGGAATAGAAACCGCCCCGCTCATCCCTCAAATCACGCAGGCAGTAATCAAAAATGCTCCGCGCGGTTGTCGCATAAAATGAATCCCCGCTCACCTGAAACGCGCTCAGGTAGACCCCGGCGACGGTGGCCTGGTCATAGAGCATCTTCTCAAAATGCGGGGCGAACCAGCGCGGGTCGGTGCTGTAGCGGCAAATGCCGCCTCCGATTTGATCGTAAATGCCGCCGCGGGCCATCTGAGTCAGCGTAAGCTCCACGAGATCGACCAACTCGGGCTTGGAGATTTCCTCCTGCAAGGCATACTCTCGCAGCATGAGCTCCATCGCCATGGTCGGGGGGAACTTGTTGCGGCCGCTCCGCCGCCCGCCGCGCACGTCGTCGAACGAGCGTGCCAACGCGTCGGCCTTGCGCGAAATCGCCGCCCGATCCACGGACCCACCGCCACGACCGATGCGTTTGCTTTGCTGCACGCGGCGCAGGAGCGATTCCGCGTCGCCCACCAGCTTCGCTCGATCGTCTTTCCAGTTCTTGGCAATATCGAGGCAAAGCCCCTTGAACCCTCTACGGCCCCGGCGATCCTCTCGCGGGAAATAGGTTCCGCAGAAAAACGGTTTCTTATCAGGCGTCATGAAGACGCTCATGGGCCAGCCGCCGCGACCGGTTTGCGCGGTGGTGG
>CAZYXP010000361.1:0-2152 GCA_964651325.1 uncultured Phycisphaeraceae bacterium | reverse complement strand
CCAGCCGAGGGCGGCTGGACTACACGGCGCCTGCGCCGCGTGTGGACCGCTTGCGATCGGTGTGGTTCAGCACGCGCTTGCGAAGGCGAATGGCGTCCGGGGTCACTTCGACCAGTTCATCATCGGCGATGAACTCGAGCGCCAGCTCCAGCGTCATCTCCTGTGGGGGTTTTAGAATCACGTTCTTGTCGGTACCCGCCGCCCGGACGTTGGTCAGCTTCTTGCCCTTGCAGACATTGACGACAATATCGTCGTCCTTGCAATGCTCCCCTACGATCTGTCCGGCGTAAACGCGATCTGTCGGGCTGACGAACATCGAACCCCGATCGGAGAGCCCGTCTAGCGCGTACCCGGTCACCATGCCGGACTCCAGCGCGATCATCACGCCGTTGGATCGGCCGGCAATCGCCCCGCGAATAAACTCGTATTCGTAGAAGTTGTGATGGATGATCGCCGTGCCGTTTGTGGCGTTGAGCATGCGGTTGCGCAGCCCGATCAACCCGCGTGAGGGAACCGTGAATTCCAGATGGGTCATGTCGCCTTCGTTGTCCATCCGATCGCAAATCCCGCGCCGCGTGCCCAGCAGCTCCATGACCGCCCCGACGTGCGCGGCCGGCACATCCACAATACACAATTCGATCGGCTCGGTCTTGCGGCCGTTGAGCTCGCGATAAATCACCTTGGGCTTGCCCACCGCCAGCTCGTAGCCCTCGCGCCGCATGGACTCCATGAGCACCGACAGATGCAACATGCCCCGGCCGGAAACGTGGAACTCCTCCGGCGAGTTGCCCGGCTCGACACGAAGCGCGACATTGTGCTGGCATTCCTTGGTCAGCCGATCCCGCAGATGCCGCGAGGTCAGAAACTTGCCCGCCTGCCCCACAAAGGGTGAATCGTTCACACGCATGGTCATGTGCAACGTCGGTTCGTCGATCGTGATCATCGGCAGCGGCTTGGGTGCCTCGGCGTCTGCAATCGTGTTGCCGATGTCTATCGAAGTCAGCCCAACGACGGCGCAAATATCGCCCGCCGGCACGCGATCAACCCGTTTGCGCCCCAGCCCTTCAAACGTGTACAATTCCGAAATCTTCTCTTTGGCGTGCGTGCCGTCTCGATGGATGACCACCACGGTCTTGCCGGACTCGATCTGCCCCGCAAAAACACGGCCGATGCCGATTCGCCCGACGTAGTCGTTGTAATCCAGCGTGGTCACCAACATTTGCAGCGGCGCGTCGGACTCGACCTCCGGCGCCGGAAGCTCATCGATAATCACATCGAACAGCGGCTTGATGTCCGTGCCCTGCCGATCGGGATCGAGGCTCGCGTGGCCCTGTATGGCCGAGCAGTAGATCGTCGGAAACTCCATCATGGCGTCGTCGGCCCCGAGTTCGATGAACAGGTCCGATACCTCGTTGAGCACATCCTTGGGCCGGGCGCCATCGCGATCGATCTTGTTGATCACGACCACCGGCTTGAGCCCGAAATCAAAGGCTTTGCGCAGCACGAACCGCGTCTGCGGCATGGGCCCTTCAAACGCGTCCACGAGCAACAGGCAGCTGTCTGCCATCTTCAACACGCGCTCAACCTCGCCACCGAAGTCGGCATGGCCCGGCGTGTCGATCAGATTGATCCGCGTATCGCGGTAGCGGATGGATATATTCTTGGAAAGAATCGTAATGCCGCGTTCCCGCTCCTGATCGTTCGAATCCAGAATGCAGGTCTCCGCCACCTCGGCTTCTCGAAACTGCCCGCACTGCCGCAGCATCTGATCCACCAAAGTCGTCTTGCCATGATCAACATGGGCGATAATCGCCACGTTGCGAAACTCATCAATGCTCTTCATAAATAGGGGCTCTGCGTAAAAAGTAGGGGCTCTGCGTTAATAAACGCTCTCTGCAATGGGTGGCCGTGTGCTGCGAAAAACGCGCCGCGAGGCTCCGCCCGTAAGACGGGGACAATAGGGCGATGCGGGGGTGTTGTCTAGCGGGGAGGAGGTGCGCCATACGATGTAGCTCAGCCGCCCACGGTTGAGTCGACGTAGCACAGCGGCCCTCCGCTGGTCTTGGCACCCGCCCTCGGCTGAGTCGGCTCGGCCCCACGCTGGACCATCCGCAGCACACCCGGGGGCGGGTGTGCTACATGCGGGTGTGCT
>CAZYXP010000360.1:0-2170 GCA_964651325.1 uncultured Phycisphaeraceae bacterium | reverse complement strand
ACGGAGGAAATCTCCATCGAGGACCTAGCCGACAAGATCATCGAAATGACCGGAAGCAAGAGCACGAAGAAATACCTTTCGTACGAAGAGGCCTACGGCCGCTCCTTCGATGATATGATGCGTAGAATCCCCAGTTTGGAGCGGGTCAACAAGCTGGTCGGGTATCAGCCGACCACAGGGCTATCGGAAATCCTCGAGATGGTGATTGAGGAGAAGCGGCAGGCGCTCGGGTAGCGCGGATCGCCACGAAGTGTGCCAGCGCCGATGAGCGGCGTCGGCGTGGTTCACCTTTCATTGCGGATTGCCCACAAACGGATGTCATCAGGCTTGCGCCAGGTGCTCAGAATGGTGGCCTCGCATGTCGCCTTGACCCTACTTGCTCATTTCCATAGAACATCGCTGGAAGGTCCGATAATTGACGCGAAGGCGCATCGGGGGCTGTTTTCGCGCGGGGTTGGGGGAATCGAGCCGATAAAATGGTCGTGCGCGCTGCCGCGACGTTGCGGTGGCCATCGGCATTGGAGCGAGGCTCATGGCTGATCCCACATTCTCGATTCGCAGGTTGATCCCTTGCTGCCGTCGAAGTTCGGTTCGGCGTCAGGCGTTTGGTGCCGTTAGACGGCGGGGCGCATGGCTATGGTTCTTGGGGGGCGCGGCGCTGTGTTGCTTTGGGACGCTTCCTGCGAATGCGTTCGATGGTCCTGCCTCGGCGAAGCGGCCCAAGATTATCCCGTGGATCGAGGTCAATGCGGGGACCACCCGAGCGATCGACAGCGCTGCGGCCGGGTTACGTCGATGGATGGATGTGACGGATACGGCCATCGTTTCCACGGTTCGAGGGGGCGCTCGGATTTACCCAATGCTGCGCGATCGCGTGCCCGGTATGCGGATCATTCCCGGCCTCAAAACGAACGATTTGTTGAAACGGTTTGATTCCAAGAAAGGGTGGACGGCCGTGGTCCGGGAGATTCAAGCGATTCGGGCCGCCGGTGGTGAGGATACGGTCCTATTGGAAAACGAATCGGCCATCAGAGCCTACCTGGACGGCGCCTATGAGATAGACGCGGGGCTGTTGAAGGAGTCCCTCGAGTTGATCCCCAAGGATCTGAGGATTATCTGGTATCCCGGTGTCGTGGGCGAAAGCGAGGCCACGCAAGATCGCGCGGAGCTTCTGTGTCGCGCGGCTCAGGCGACCCTCGATGTACGATTCACCGATTTGAGTTTTTCCAGCCCCGCCGCCGTGAGGTACCGATGGTCTCGACTTGGCCGGCAGCGGCTTGAGCGTTTGGCGAAGGCCCCTTTGATCCCGCTTCTTTACTTCTATGGACCGGGCTCGAAGTGGTGGCAGGATGAACAGTTTCATGAGGCGTTGGATCATTGTGGTGACAACTGGGTCATCATTTATCCCGGCGCGAAGCGATGGCGGCAGGCAGCGCGGATCTTGTCCAAGGAGCTTGTGCGATCAACGCCGAAGGCTCGCCCGTGATCGGGGCCGCGATACCGTCGTCCGATTCCCCCCGCGCCCCCGCGCGTTTGACGCTCCGCGCGAACTTCCGCTGGACGTTTTCGGGAAACCTGGTGAATGCGGGCTGTCAGTGGGGGATCCTCACCGCGCTGGCCAAGCTGGGCAGCGCCGAGCAGGTGGGGCAATACACGCTCGGGGTGGCCGTGGCCGCTCCCGTAATGGCGATCACTATGCTTCAGCTTCGCGCGTTGCAGGTGATCGATACGCGTGACGAGTTTTCGTTTGAGCAATACTTTGGGACGCGTCTGCTGACGACGGCTTTGGCGCTGATCATCATTGCAGGGATTTGCTTGTTCGGTTTCGACGCGTCGCGGACGGCCTGGGTAGTCTTGCTGGTCGGGATGGTCAAGGGGGTCGAGGCGGTCAGTGAAATTGTGCGAAGTTTGTTTCAACGCCACGAGCGCATGGACATCAGCGGTACGAGCTTGATGATCAAGGGGCCGGCGTTGTTGGTGGCGTTGATCGGGGTCTACCTGGTTACGGGCAACCTGATTCCATCCGTCGGGGCGGCCGTAACGGCAGGGTTGATCGTGATGTTGGCCCATGATCTGCCGCGTGCGCGACGGCTGCTTGGCTCGGAGCGCGGTGATGCTCGGAGCGGCTCGCTGACCGCGGGGGCGTGGGGGGCGGCCTCACAGCGGAATG
>CAZYXP010000359.1:0-2170 GCA_964651325.1 uncultured Phycisphaeraceae bacterium | reverse complement strand
AGCGTGGCTGGCATCATGCCACGCTGATGGGCTTTGCCGCGCCGGTGGTGGCCGGGCGGATGATCGGCCTGAATTGGGAACAGATGCAACACGCCATCGGCATCGCGAGTTGCCGGACGTTTACGCTCGGCTGCGCGGTGGCGGGCAAGCTGACCATGATGAAAAACACCGTCAGCCCGATGGCCACCCGTGCGGGCGTTGAGGCGGCCTTGCTGGCGAAAAAAGGCTACACCGGACCTGAAGGCGTGCTCGAAGGCAAGGAGGGCATGGAGCATTGCTTCGGCGCGGAGTGGGATTACAGCTGGTTCACCAAAACGCTGGGCGAGCGGCTGATGATCACCGATTGTGGGATGAAATCTTATCCGATCGAGGCGCTGATGCATTCGCCGGTGTCAGCCACGTTGCATCTTCTTAACGAGCATGGGCTCAAAGCGGAAGCAGTTGAGGAAGTGCTCATCGAGAGCATCGCACGGGCGGCGGACATTCTTTCCGATCCCTCCAAGTACGATCCGCAATCCAAGGAGACCGCCGATCACAGCCTGCCCTACTGCATCGCCGCGGCGGTGGCGGAAGGGCGCGTGACGCCGCAGGAGTTCAAGGAAGACAAGCTTTGGGACAAGCGGCTGCGGGCGCAGATGGCCAAAGTTAAGGTGGTGGCCAACGAGGAGTTCGAGAAGGCGTTTCCCGCCAAGCAGTGTACGCGCGTGACGATCACGACGACCGACGGCGGCTCGTTTACGCATCAATTGGACGTGCCCAAGGGTGACCCTCGCGATCCGATGAGCGACGACGAACTGCAGGTCAAGTTCGACGCGTTGGCCTCGCCGGTTATGAGCGACGCGCGCCGCAAGGCACTGCGGGAGACCATCTTCTCGTTGGAGAAGCTGGACGACGCGGTTACGCTGATGGCATTGACGGTGGCAGACGGGGCTTAATGCCGGGTCACAGGTTAAGCTTTGGGTAAGTTCGTGGGTGGCATGAGCAAACTTGTTTGCCCGTGAGCACTGTGTCCCAGCACGGGCAAGCTGGCGCTTGCCCATGCCACCCGCCGCCGAGGAGTTTATGTCGAAGAGCAATCCATCCAAGAGCGAAGTGGCCGAGGTCGGGCGGCGCGGCGGGGGCGTGCGATCAGATTGTTCCGTGCGCATCGCGCTCGCGGAGCGTGGCGGGATCGAGCTGGACCTAAAGAGCAAGGTTGAATCGATGTACGGGGCCTCCATCCGCGAGCTGATTCGCGGGACGCTGGACACGCTGGGCGTGCAGCATGCCAAGGTGGAGGTTGAGGACAGCGGGGCGTTGCCCTTCGTGATTCTGGCCCGTGTGGAGACGGCGGTGCGGCGGCTTGGTTTGGATGTCGGTGAGGGGTGCTTGCCGGATATCGCAGCGGGCACGGACGCGCCCACCCGTCGGGATCGTTTTCGCCGATCGCGCCTCTACCTGCCGGGCAACGAGCCCAAGTTCATGCTGAATGCGGGGCTGCACGGGCCGGATGCGGTGATCCTGGACTTGGAGGACAGCGTTGCGCCGCCGGAAAAAGACGCCGCGCGGGTGCTGGTACGCAACGCGCTGCGGAGCGTGAATTTCTACGCCGCCGAGCGCATGGTGCGGATCAATCAGGGCGATCGCGGTTTGGAAGACCTGGATTTCGTCGCGGCGCACAACGTGCACGTCATCTTGATTCCCAAGGTGGAATCGCCCGAGCAGGTTCAGCGGGTGGACGAGCGGATTCGGAAGCTCTTGGACGCCGACGAGCCTTCATCCCGCGCCGCAGGCGCAGATGCCCGAGCCGCGGGCTTCAGCCCGCGCGGCGCCTCGGCATCCGACACATGCTCGCCAACGCGCAAAGTCCTCCTGATGCCCATCGTCGAAAGTGCATTGGGCGTCATTCGGGCTTATGAAATCGCCACTGCTTCCGATAACATCGTCGCCCTGACGATCGGGTTGGAGGATTACACGGCGGACATCGGCACGGCCCGGACGAACGAGGGTCGCGAGAGTTTTTGGGCACGTAGCCAAGTGGTCAACGCCGCGCGGGCGGCCGGCGTTCAGCCGATCGACACTGTGTTTTCGGATGTGGCCGACATGGAAGGATTGCGGGCGAGCGTGCTGGAGGCAAAATCGCTGGGCTTCGACGGCAAGGGCTGCATCCACCCGCGACAAATCAACGTCA
>CAZYXP010000358.1:0-2185 GCA_964651325.1 uncultured Phycisphaeraceae bacterium | reverse complement strand
ACACGCATGCCACGATAGCCGGCCAGTCAAGAATGGTTCTGGTGGGCGCTTACGGCGCATCAGCATCTTGGCTAGCGAGATGTTGCCTCCCGTGCGGCGAATCAAGTCGGTACAGCAGTAATGCCTGAACGAATGTGCCGTCTTATCAGCAAGGCCATACCGCGTGAGCAGCATCGAGAGCTTCTTCGTCATGCCGTTCGGTGTGTAGCAGCGCCCGGTCTGGCTGAGGAAGAGTTTGTCCTCGCGGTCGGCGAACCGCACTCTTGGTCTGACTTCACGAATGTAATGCCGCAGCACGCGAACGCTCGCCCTGTCGAGCGGGATGACGCCTTTCGTATCCCATTTGGCTTCATCTATGACGACGACCCCAGCCTCCGTGTCGATGTGGTTGGGTTGGCTTGTGTCTATGCCGATGGAGGCGATCTCCCCAGCCCTGCATCCGGTCGCCCACGCGAACACGACAAGCGCGTGATCCACCTTGTCCAACAGCCTTCCCCGTGCGGCTTTCGTTTTCACCGCCCGCAACAGCGCGGCCATCTCGGCGTCGGTGAAGAATCTGCTTGCCTTTCCCATGTCCTTTCCCCTGCTGCTGGCACAATACGCTCAATTCACCGTCAACAGGACGCCGCATGGCGTGGCCGTGAAGGCGTCTTCCCGGTTCGAGGCTGGCACAGTTTTGCGAAACTCTGCCAGTCTCACGCACCACACAGACCCACGATCATAGGCTCAGTGCCAGCCGCCGCCTCTCATTGGCCGTCTTGCCGCATCCTACGCTCAGCTTCTTCGGCTACTGCGACCACCTCGTCCTGAGTCCGGGTCTCGCGGTTCCATTTCTGAATCGTGACGCCACCGTAACGCTCTCGTAGAATGGCTTGCAGTGCATCGAAGAACGCCTCCCTACGCGGCGATCCGTCGAACGCATGGTTGCCCGCAGCCCAAATCGTGAAGAATCGGGCGTTCCCGTTGGCGGGAAAGACAGGACGGCCAGCAGCATCGGCGGCAGGCTGGACGACGCGGCTCCACCCCGACCTTAACAGGGCGGATGGCAATACTCCCGACGCGGCAGCGCGGGGCGCATCCACAGCCGTCGAAACCGGACGGGCTTGCGGGACTGCGCCTCGCCCCGACATTCGTGCCGCGATGTCGAACCCGCACCGGGGGCAATAGCGAAGTCGACAGGCCCTGTTCTTCACGGCGTATTTCCTCACGGCGAACCACAAGGCGATTGTCCAACACGAGAACCCAGCGAGGAGAAGCGGTGCGATCGTTTCCAATAGTGACATGAACCGTTCCACCGTTCTCGGCGTCCTCCGTTGGCAGAGTCCAACAGTGTAATATGCCAGCGCACCGCCCCTTGCCGCGCCAACCGACCTCGGCGTAACGCACGCCATGGAAGTCGATCAGAGTTGGCCGTAGCGGTCGAGCCGCACTCGTCCGCGTTCGCTGCCGCTGCGCATGCGCACATTTTTCTCCGAGGCCGCCGCCACCGCCCTATCAAGGAACCTGCGAAATCGCGCGTATCCATGCCGAAACGACAGATCAAGTCTTGTACTGTCCTTACGCGAACAGGGGGGTTCCCTTCAAAAACTGAGGTTCGTTTTTACACAGAAAAATGTCACAGCCCTTTTGGGCGCGCGTTTCGCACTCGCGGTTCCTGCTACTCTCGATGCCCAAACCTCCTGCCCAACAGGTCAACGATCTGCTCCGGTGTCTTGATCGACGGGCGTGCAAGTTCGTCCAAGCGACCCAACCTTTCAGCCTCATCGAGCAACGCCGCAACCGACCGCAGGGCCGGGTCGTATGCGTCGTCCCCACGGTTGCCGCACGGCGAGCCGTCCTCGTCGAAGAAAGGGCGCAGAATTTCAAGATCGAAGGCTCCGCAGGCGTACTGAAACACGATGTTGAGGCACGCCTCGTTGATTGGCGTGCCATTCCAACCAAGTGCAGAAATCCTCGACCAAAGCCGTTCTTCCATCTTCTTTCCCCAATCGGGCGTCCCTCCGGGACGCCCCCCTTCCGCAGGTTCCCGTGTCGCCCCTCTACCGCTTCGACCTATGTTTCTCGCACCGTGCGGCGAAGAGACTTCCGAACTCGCTGAGCGGCGCGCCCGTGGTGTCCTCTACCCCAAAGTCCGGGCGCATCCATGCACGAAAGCACTGGGTGCAATGGGCGACGCGACATCTGA
>CAZYXP010000357.1:0-2190 GCA_964651325.1 uncultured Phycisphaeraceae bacterium | reverse complement strand
GCGAGTATAACATCACATGAGCCGTTGTCAAGCTATTTCCGACACAGGACACTAGCACGACAACGCGGGTTACGGATCGGGTGGGATGCATGGTCGGCAGTTCTTGAGCGTGATGCCGAGGGTATGGAGTTGGCGAATTCGCTTTCGGCGGTGTGATCGGCGCGCTTTTGCGTTGCGGTGTTGCGTGATGCGAATGCGCTCAGCGACATAGGTCAGCGCGTCGTTCCGTGCAGATCGTGTCAGGCCTTGCGATTGAATCGACGCATTGGCGGCCCGGCGAAGCTGCTGGAGCGTCAGACATTTTTTCCCCCTCCACGTATCCCTCTTCGATCAGCTTCAGCCGCGTGCGCGCCAGGAACAGATGGCTGATTATCGTCAGGATCAAGTGCCGTTGGATGGCGCGATAGCGCCGGCACTCGAAGTGATCGAGCCCCAACAGCCCCTTTTCGTCTTGGAAGCATCGTTCGATATGCCAGCGAGAGAAGGCCACATGCAAGATGCGTTCGAGAGATGTTGTGGCCGACGCGTTGGAGACGAAGTATTTGATCTCGCCGGTCATCGGATGTTGCGCCAGGATCAGCCACATCGGTGCCGATGGCAACGTAAAACTCCTCCCCGCGCCTTCGGGCCGCACGTTCATGCGAAAGCGCGCTGCCTTGGCCTGCCAGACGATCGGACCTTTATGACCGTCCTTGATGTGGTATTCCTGCCAGGACTGATCGCGCATGGAATAGGAATAGGTGCACAGCCGATCAACACGGTTCGGCCTAGCGGACTGTGTCGCCAGGCGCGGAAATCGCCGTGGACGCCCCCTCCCTGAATGATGCGCTTTCTGCAACACCTTCGGCTCGACCAGCCAGCCGGAAAAACTCTTCGGCACTTCGGCCACATAGGTCTGTCCCATGCGATGAAGCGTTTCGAGGAAACGGGCATTGCAACCATAACCCTCATCGAACGTCAGCCAGGCGAACCGAATCCCGTTGGCCCAGGCGCGCTCGAGCATATCCAGGGCGATTCGCCATTTGGGCTGATGTGTCAGTTCGTCGGGAATGTTTGCTTCGCGGCAACGGTTCCGATCGTTGTCCCAGGATTCCGGCAGAAACAGGCGATGATCCAACGTACAGCGGAATTGGCCGCGTAAATCCGCATAGCCCAAGCCCACGGTCACAACGCAGTTGTCGATCTTCCCCGTGGCACCACAGTATTGGCGTTGAACTCCGGCCGTCTTGTCACCGCGCTTAGGAAAACTGGTCTCATCGATCAGCCCGATCGCTTCTTCGCACAGATGAGCCTCTGCCACCAGCTCTTGTAAGCGATCCAACGCACGCTGGTGATCCCACGTATGCGTCGCCAGGAAATCCTGCAACGTTCTCGGCGCCATGCCCAGCGCGTCGGCCATCGGTTCGGCGCACTTGCGGCGAACGTTCGAGAGTTGACCGCGCACATATCGCTGCAGATGCTCACGCCCCTCGCTGCGAGCAAAGCAGTCGTCGAACAACCCTGAGAATCGGCGCAAATCGCCCACCAGCCGGCCAATGCGTCGAGCATCCATGCTCCTGTCCTCCAGTTTGTTGTCGCTGGAGATACTATCGTACAATCCCCGTCAGAATCTTGAGCCTAACTCGCGTTGTCGTGCTAGGTCTGGGTCAATCCTCTTCGAGAAGGGAAAGGCGCAACATGTTCAGCACGTACCGTTTCCTCCTATTTGCTTTGGTTGGTCTTGTGTTGGCGTTGGAGAGTCGCGCCGCGGGCTCCCATCCCGCCGAGGCGGATGCTGTGCCGCCGGCAGGATCGCAAACCGACTCCGCCTCCGACAAGTTCCACCCGTCACTGTTGCGTCGCTTGGACAAGGAGCCCGGCCCAGTCAAGGCCTGGGTCTTTTTCGCGGACAAGGGCATCGACTCGCCACAAGAATACGAACGGGCCATCCGGCAAGTCGCCGCCGGGTACAGCCCCCGCGCCGTACGACGCCGCGTTCTTCGCGGGCAAAACGCCGCCCGCAGCGGGGCCCTGTTCGATCTGCACGACCTGCCGGTTGTCCAGGAATACATCGACGCCGTCGCTGCCACGGGCGCCGAGGTCCGCGTCGCCAGCACATGGGTAAATGCCGTTAGCGTGTACGCCTCCTGCGAACAACTCGAACGGATTGCCCTGCTACCCTTCGTTACCAAGCTACAACATGGGGCCCGC
>CAZYXP010000356.1:0-2194 GCA_964651325.1 uncultured Phycisphaeraceae bacterium | reverse complement strand
GGAAGAAGTCCTTGACCACGCACACGCCGAGCATCGCCTTGGCTTCCTGATGCTCGATCCCGACGGACTGGCCCGTCCACCGCTCCAAGCGCGACATGATGTCTTTTTCCATCACCTTGGGCGGCATGCCCGGATAAAAGCAGACGACCTGAACCGCCGGCGTGTCGAACTGCGGCAGCAGGTCCGCGGGAATATCCATCATCGAACGGACGCCGATGACCGCCGTGGCCAGCACCAGGACGACCACGAGGTAGGGATTGCGTAGCGTTGTTTCGATCGCCTTCATGTTAGCTCGTTACCCAGCCTGTGATTCACGCGTGCCGACCGCCTACCGACCGGCCGCGATTTTTCCAAAAGAAACACTCGATCAAACCCGTGCCCGATGGCGCGAGGCCACGTGCGGCATACGTCTCGCATCTTGACCCGCCGCGATGTCTATCTCGACGCAGGAGATGGCCCCCCACGAATTCACCGTGACTGTAAGCTGTCGCACGAATCGTGCAAGAACCGCACCTTGCCCTTCACCGCCCACCCTCTGCGATCCGGTGGACATCAACGGTTCGCCCCCGACAACAGCGGCACCAACCGATCCTCTGGCAAACGAGCGACCGCGACGTATACGAGATCGTCTTGGCGTGCGGCAACCACGGTGCAATCGTTGCTTCGGTGGCCCCACAGCATTCGGCCGTGCTGCTCCAGCCGTTGAAACTCCTGCATGGCACCCACCGGCCAACGCACGGCGACCACGGACGCAACGTCGCCGTCGGACTTGTAAACGGCGAACGCCGCCTTCTGCCCGTCCAGCGTACACTTTCGACCGCCGGTAAGTTGCCAACGAGATTCCGAAGCATGTGGCAACGCCATATCGATGGACGTCTTCTCGCGTAGCCAGCCGGCCACCTCCGCCCGATCGGCGGAGGCAATCTGCAACGGCATGCCCTCTTCCTCGAAATGGCGAAAGTCAGCTATCGCCAACGCCGCGAGCTGCGGCCGGACCGATGCCGCGCCCCGACCCCATCCAAAGCCAGGGCTCCAAGTCCACCAAACTGCCGCGGCCGCCAGTGGAATCACCGCAGCCAATACCGCTCGACGGCGTCGCGTGAACCACATCCGCCCTATTGAAGCCGGGCGGCCGCGCCCATCGGCATGGCTTTCGCCGATGAGGTGATCCTCGACCAATCCAGCCTCGAAAGATACCCCCAACTCGCCAGCGCTCGCATCTCCCGGCGCCAGCTTGGCCTGCAATCGCTTCTGGATCGTGCGCTCGATTTCAGCCTCTCGGGCACACGCGGCACAACGATCCAGATGCTGCTGCAATTCTATGCTGAGCGACGATTCCAACTCATTGTCCAGGAAAGCAAACAGATAGACGTGCGTATCGTTGCAAGTCATTTTGTCACCTCCACTTTCCATCCCCGTTCCACCGCAAGGTCCGCCAAGCGCTCGCGCAGTGCTCGCCGCGCGCGGCCCATCCGTGACATCACCGTGCCCAACGGACAGTCGAGCACGCCAGCCACCTCGCGATACGTCAAATCGCCGCACACCGAAAGAAGCAGAACTTCCTGAAAAACGGGCTCCAAAGAATCGACCGCCGCGACAATTCTGTCATCTAGGAATTCGCGAAATTGTTCATCTTGAAACGAGGGAAACGGTGCGTAACGTTCCGAGGGCTCACTCGGCGCCAGCTCGGTCAACTCGTCCCGTTCCACGGGAATCAACTTGATGCGCCGCCGACTCGCCCGCCCCCAGTCGGCGGCTACGTGCCGCAAAATCACGAAGAGCCAGCCCGCGTGATAGACGCGATCGTCGCTAGGGCTAAAACCCTTCCACGCCCGCATCAAGGCTTCCTGAACCAGATCACGCGCATCGTAATCGCTGACCGCGTAGCGCCGCGCGACCGCGTACATGCGCTGCCAATTGGGGCGAACCAAGCTCAAAAATGCGTCTGCTGCTTCCGGCACGGGCACAGGGATTCCTCTCTATCACAAGTAAACGACAGATTGCTCGATAATCATCCCAAGAATTCCAGGAAAATGGGTGCCCCCAACGCACATCCCGATCCGAACCGCGCCCGTCAGGAAGCGACCCCGAGCCGCGGGCTTCAGCCCGCGCGGCGCACAGGACTCGCGTGGTGCAACGGACTCGCAACGCGCGTTCGCGCGCGGCGCCGCGCAAGCTGAAGCATGCGGCTCGG
>CAZYXP010000355.1:0-2197 GCA_964651325.1 uncultured Phycisphaeraceae bacterium | reverse complement strand
GTAGGGTAGTGTTCCGCAATCGCTAATTTGGGCACAACTTATTGGCAGATTCCTCAAGAATAGATCTGGTTTTCTCATCCCGCGCTAGCTTCGCGATACGATAAAGTTCCTCCGCGAGAGTCTTGTTCGAATACAATGAAACGAATTATGGTTTTTCAGTCGCTCACCGACTGAGAAACCTCGTTGGACTGAACGCGGGCGTCTGATTGTGTGGGATTCGTTGACCTCGTAGTGTGGCGTATGGCAGTTCGATGAGGTAGGTTGGAGCGTTTTGTGGGGCGGTTAAGGTTTTTTTTGACGGTGAGACAAAGGAGGTGCGTTCCGTGGGAGAAACGTTTTTCGCACGGTGAGTCTTGGTGGCTTTGGGGCATGGGATTAGCGTGCTATTTTGGCATTGAACCCTGCTGGGGCGCCGCGCGTGGGCGCGTCGTGTGCCGCTGGGGCTCGATGGGCCCAATAGGCCGGGTGTTCATGCTCTTGCAGTGGGGGCACATGGGCGCGGCATCCCGGGCTTGCGTTGCTTCGGTGGAAGCTTCGGGCGTCGCGGGTTGCGGCGCGTCCGTGGCGCTGTGCTTCGGGGCGGGTTGTTCAGCGTCGTCTCGGGCGAGTTGCAGGGCGATGCGCGCATTGTGCAGGAGCGCCCGTTTCTTGGGGTTCCACAGTCCGTAGTAGCGCGTTTTGTGGAAGCCCTTGGGCAACACGTGCTGGAGGAAACGGCGCATGAATTCGTGGCCGCTCAGGGTGCAGGTGCGCCATCGGGATTGCTTGCGCTCTTTGTAGCGGAAGGTGACGGTGCGCTCGTCCATGGCCACGATGCGCGTGTTGGTGATGGCGATGCGGTGGATGTAGCGCCCGAGGTAGTCGAGCACGGCCGTCTCGCCCGAACCCCAGTGTTTGCACCAGAGCACCCATTTCTTGTTCCATGCCTCGCTTGGCTGTTGGGCGCACAGGCCCGGTTGCCCTTTGTCGAGCAGGGCGCGGAACTTGCCGCGCAGCATGGGCGAGGCGGCGCGCACGGGGATGAGATAGGGGTGCTTCGCCTCGCGCCAGTTCGCGCCGTTCTTGGTGACGCCGCCGCCGGAGACCAGGAGATGAACATGGGGATGGTAGCCCATCTTCGCCGTCCAGGTGTGCAAGACGGCGAGGATGGCGGGCTTGGCGCCCATGTGTCTGGGGTCTTGGCACAGGGCCGTCACGGTTTGGGCGGCGGCCTTCATCAACGCGCCGCAGGCCTCCTTTTGGTTTGCGCGGAACATCGCGCGCAGCTCCTCGGGCACGGTAACGCAGACATGATAATACGAACAAGGCAACAACTCGCTCGTGCGAAGCTCGAGCCATTGCTCGGTTTGGCGCTTGTGGCAGGCGGGACAAGCGCGGTTTCGGCAGCCGTGGTATACATGGAATCGTTCACCACAGTCTTCACATTGATAGAGGTGCCCGCCCATCGCCTTGGTGCGACAGGCCGTGATGTCTTGGATGGCGCGGCGGTGCGAGGGCAGCATCCGCGCGCCATGGGCCGCGATATAGGACGGCCCGAATTGGCGGAACACGTCCGCGACTTCGATCTTTTCCATGACGAGCGCCCGGCGTCAATCGAAGAGCGGGACGGAGAAGCCGCCCACCGTGTCATTGATTGTTTTGCGCGAAGCCTCGGTCAGATGGAGATAGGCCTGGGTCGTCCTGATGCTCGCATGGCCCAAAAGGATGCGCGCCGTCTCGGCGGGCACGCCCTTTTCGATGAGGCGCGTGGCAAAGGAGTGACGCAGCGAATGGGGCTTGGCGTCCTCCTTGATATCCGCCTCAAGACGCGCCGATTGGAACGCCTTGCTCACCACGCCCGGATTGATGTGGTTCGTGCCGCGCTTGTTCCTGAAGAGCCACACCGGGTCCCGATGTTCCGCCCACATCTTTCGCAAGTCCACAAGCAGCGACGGCGGCAACGGCGCCAAACGCTCCTTATTCCTCTTGCCCACCACGCGAATCACCAGGCGCTTCGCATCCACATCCGCCACCTGAACCTTCACCGCCTCGCCGATGCGCAGGCCGCAGCCATACATCACCGTCAGCACGCCCCGGCACACCGGCGAACGCACCGCGCCCAACAACGCCACACATTGCTCATGCCGCAGCGCCTTCGGCAACCGCTTCTGAGACGGCGCTCTCAGTTTTTTTTGAAGAGCGGCCAATCACGCCCCAG
>CAZYXP010000354.1:0-2198 GCA_964651325.1 uncultured Phycisphaeraceae bacterium | reverse complement strand
CCGGGGGCGGCGCTGCGCTTGCCCCCGGCTACTATAGAGCAGGCCTTCAGCCTGCCATCACGGTCGCCGAAGCCTGCAATCACGGCCGCCGAAGTCTGCAAGCACGGCCGCTGATACTGTCATTCATCTGTTCAGGCCCGTTGAAGTATTCCATCCGTTCTGGCACGTTTCACTACTCAACGGCCCGGACCACGACGCGGTGACCGCGGCGCTTGATCACCTCTATCTCGGTATCCGTCTCGATGAACTCGCCCCGGCTTACCACGTCGACCAAGACGGAGCCGAACAGGGCCTTGCCGGCAGGATGCAGCGGGCTCTTGGTCGTGCCCCGGTTGCCCAGGTGGGCCGCGCCGCGATAGGCATCATCGGGGGCGATGTCCGCGGGTGTCGGATTGGCCGGTACGATCGCCCGGAAGAAGACCATCTTGGGCAACACGCGGCTGAGCACGACCATCCCGACCAACGACGCGATAAACGAAGAAGCCAGCGTGACAATGCCCGTCTTCATCGCCTCAACGGTTCCGGGCAGCGAGGGGAGGTAGATCGGGAACGACCGGCCCGGCTCGTCGGGCACGAAGGTCGCAAGCAGGCCAATGACCACGAGCAGAATCCCCGATACGCCCGCGACGCCGAAGCCGGGGATCACGAACATCTCCACCGCGATCAGCCCCACGCCCACGACGATGAGCAGGATTTCCCACACGTTGGCCAGCCCGGTCAAATAGGGCGCACCCACAAAGATGCCAAGCCCGATCAGCGCGGTCAGCCCGGGGACGCCCACGCCGGGCGTGTGAAACTCGACATACGCGGCCAGCATGATGATGATCATCAAGAACCCGCGGACGTACATGGAGGTCAGCCACAAAGCGAGCCCCTCAGACCAACTGCGTTCGATTCGAATGATCGAATCCAGGTCGTATCGCTTGCGAAGCTCATCCTCGTTGCGGATGATGCCCTTACTAAACCCGTAGGCATGGGCCTCGCTCGCGGACATTTCAAGCAACTGATCCGAGCGAACCACCGGCTGATAGACCTCGGTCTCCATATCGAGGATGGGGTCGTGATACGTTTCGACGAGCTTCCACTTGGGCTTGCCTGCCAGCGATTGGGTTGCCGCACCGTCATCGGCGGCATCCGCCTTATCGGCGCGATCATCCTCGTCGCCGCCGTCGGCCGACTTTGCGGAATCACGCTTGTCGGTGTCATCCTTGGCCTGCTTGGAATCCGCGTCGCGATCCTTGGAGTCCTTACCCTCCGTCGCGGACGACTCCTTTTCACCCATCCGCTTGAGCTTCTCGGCGCGACGTACGAACTCTCGCTCGCCCGTCTCCACGTGCTCAAGCCACCATATTTCGCGATCCGGCAGCACGAACGCTTCGCAAAGCACCTGATCGTAGCCGCGCAGCTTGGCCGACGCGCGAAACTCAGAAATCACTGGCGTATAGGCTTTGGCCTTCAAGTCTTCCGGAACCGCTGACGCACCGCCGGGACCGCCCATGATGACCTGCGAATCGCCCATGCGTGAAGACTTGGCCATGACGATTTCGTCACACGCGACCGCCACGATGGATCCGCCGGAATGCGCGTTGGGGTTGACCCACACGACGGTCTTGATGCCTTCGAGGTTCTTGATCAAGTCGGCGATCTGGATGGAACTCGACACCAGACCGCCCGGGGTGTCCATATCGAAAATGATCGTGGTAACGCCCTGCGCAACAGCCTCGTCGATGCGGCGCTTCAGGCTTTGGTAGGTAATGTCCGTGATCTCGCCCTGGAGCGGAAGAATCGCGGCCACGCCTTGGGGCGTTGGGCTGGCGGTTGGATCATCCGGATTGGCTTCTTTGCCTAAAACAGGCCCGGCCAACGCCAAAAGGGCCAGCCCAACCACGAAAAGCCCCCGACAAACAGCATCGAACCCCCGACCGACAGCAACATGCCCCCGACCGGCGGCAGCGAGCTCTCGTCCGACGGCAGCCAACCCCCGACCGACAGCACTGGTCCCATGGCCGATGGCGACATGCCCCCGCCCGACGGTGGCACGCCTCCGGTTGCATGGCTGTATCGGTCGCTGTGATGGCAGGCTGAAGGCCTGCGCTACAGTAGCCGGGGGCAAGCGTAGCGCCGCCCCCGGATCACGTCGCCCCCCAACCGCCCGACCCTGAAAGGGTCGTCTACTCTGTGGGATGTCTGCGACAGGG
>CAZYXP010000353.1:0-2241 GCA_964651325.1 uncultured Phycisphaeraceae bacterium | reverse complement strand
CGCCGATGGACATGTGATCTTGAAGTAGCGCGACACGTCGTTCTCGGCGGGCGGGCACCCGTTGAGCTTGGTGTAGTAGTGGATGAACGTCAACACCTGCCCTTGCCTCGTCGTGTACTCTGGCTTCATCGTCTGCCTACTCTGTATCCATCGCGCGGATCGTCTGTTCCGCAACAATGATAACAGAACGATGCCATGGCGACCTCCGACGACGGCTCGCTCGGAAAGGTTTCCTTTCTCCCCCGGAAACGGGAGCAATTGCTTTGAGCTGAATCGGCAGGGGAGAAAGAATCGAAAGTCAAGCTGATCACCGTGAAAAAACCTTGTTAATTCTCCAAGTCCTCAGATACGCCGCAAAGATGAATGGCGGGTCGGGCATCGAGATCAACTTGCGGGGAACTCAACACCCAAGCGCCGAAGCAGCGTCGAAACCTGCTCGTAAGCGTCACGCTGGATCAGCGCCCGGTCGTCAGGATCCTGTGCCTCGTCGAAGTCGGCTACCGCCGTCGGGCCAAACCCATCCGGTTCCGCGAACTTGCTCGCAATCTTGGTCAATCCTTCGACAACCAAGCCATGCGTAATATGCGGCTTAAACGCGGCGACGAGAGCATCGATCCCACCTGGAAACCGCTTGACGCAGAAGTAGATATCGTAGGCATCCTTCTCTTTGAGCCGGTCCGCCAGTGCCATCCCCTTCATCACGAGGAACGGCACAATGCTGGCGATGCGAATTGTCGCCGAGTCTTTGGCTCCGTTCGGAAGTGTCCCACGCAATTCGAGTTCGGTGGCCATATCAAGGGCCAGGTCGCAGCCACGCGCCTTGCGCAGACGCACGTCCTGGACTTTCTGTGTTCTCCGGGACTTGCCGGTGCCTGCGTACTCGCCCGCCAAGAGATCGACTTGCACGGTGATCTCACGCGTGTTGACTGTGACGCGACGGCGATAGATGAAGGGTTGCCGGTCGTCCTGTTCGTACCCGCGTGCAGTCAGGAGTTCATGGATCGTTCGGTACTCAGGTTCGGTGAGCATCCGATGATCGAGCGCCAGGTCGATGTCCAAGCTACCGACATGTTTGGGTTCGGCTTCCGGCAACAGCAACTCGGGAACCCATCCGCCCACAAGGACGAGGTGCTCGCGGTACGCGCCCAGCAGCCGCGTCAGTTCGAGGAGCACCGAGCGTGCTGCCTCAATGGCGTCTCCCATGTAATCGGTTCGCGTTACCATAGTGGTTTGATCACCTCGTTCAGGATAGCCTCCGCCGCTTCATCGCTACGGCCACTCGCCCGTTTCAGATCCAGGTACACCTGTACCGGCGACACCAGCACGATGTCGTCAACGGTCTGCGCGGCATAGAAGACCCCCTTGTCACCCGGCACGATCAGACGCAGGTTCGAGCCGCTCCC
This sequence comes from uncultured Phycisphaeraceae bacterium, assembly GCA_964651325.1. GTDB lineage: Bacteria > Planctomycetota > Phycisphaerae > UBA1845 > UBA1845 > JADFOB01. The sequence goes on along the minus strand of CAZYXP010000353.1, from coordinate 838 downwards.
GACTTCTTTGATCTGAAGCTCCTGCATGATCTCCAGCACATCGCCATCCACGTAGGCAGCCATGCGCGGTGTGCGAACCATCGGAGCCCATCTGGCTGCCGCCGAGAACCCGGTCAGCGCGTAGCGGATTCCCCGGTGATTGCACGTCTGCGCGAGTTGCTGCTCAAACTCGATGCCGGAACGGATAGAGTAGCACGAATGTGATTTGTCTCGCCGATAGCGTTGGTTCGTTGCCCATTCGGCGAGAAGCTCGCCAGGCTGGATCAAACGCAATCCATCGGCTCCGGTTCGGATCCACTCGCGATCATCGAGGAGCTTCTTGACATTCGACACCTGGCCCACGCTGACATCCGCCTCTTGGGCCAGTTCTTGCACTTTCCACGCGCGTTGGGGTGTTGTCAGCAAGACGCGCAGAATTCGGCTGGCCTTGGGAGAAAACAGCGTTCGCAGTTCCCGCTTCTCGCCAAAAGGATTCTCGTTCCCGCCCTTGCGGATATAGACCCGCTGAAAGCAGAGGCGACAGTTGCCCGCAAGATCAAGGAAACCGATGCCTTCCTCTTCGCAGATAGCTGCGCTCCGCTCGGAGACGTAGGGTGCCACGACGACGCCGTAAGCGTCGGGATACTCCGGCATGTATCGCCGCAGCGAGTTGATCGCTTCACGGATCAGCCGGGGTTGCCCACTGCGCTTGACCTCGATCACCAAGCCCTGCTCGGCTCCGGACAGGTCAACGCGCGCCAACAGATCCGGCCCACTCGGGCCAGGTTGCTCCCGAACGTCGGTGAGGCGAGCGAAGGGGATCTCCTCCAGGCAGGCCCGAAGGGCATCGATGGCCGCG
>CAZYXP010000352.1:0-2278 GCA_964651325.1 uncultured Phycisphaeraceae bacterium | reverse complement strand
AAAAAAACTTCCAGAAACGAAGCTTAGCTCCGTTCCTGGAAGTCCGCCACGGCTAAAGAAGCCGCAAATCGAGGATCACAGCGGCAGGGCAACACACCGCCGGTCAACCGTATTCTGGAAGGGCGTTTGTACCCCAATCGGGCCGAATCGTCAAACGGTGAGAAACTCGATTCGACAAAAATGGGAGACACGTAACCTATTTATGGTTAAATGGTTCCGCACCAATCATCAACATCCAGTAGAACAAGGACTCTCAATCCTCACAGCCCCATGTACGCTTGTGGTCAAGGTGGATTCGATCAGTCAGACCACGTGTCGGCAAGGCGAACACACACGTAAATCATTGTATGAACAGGGCTTACGTTCAGACCATTGCCTTTCTTGGATCGCGCGCGTACATTTTGATACGAAGATCGGGTGTCCGGAATCGGATCAGCTCGTGATTCCGGCTCTCCGAGAGCGGCCGGACGAAACCCGCAATCAGGGCGGGGGGCGTCAGCGCTGAGCTAGCCCGAACCGGCCGCGTATGGGTTCTGCGTGTTGGGGACTGCCGGACAGTCATCCGGATCATCGGATGGATGACTTGGCTTGACCTGTCCGGTGGGCCTTTCTGCACCTGGTTGCCCCAAAGCGTAGTCATCTCCCCTACTGTTGCGGGTCCGCGCGGGCGCAACCATCGGTACGTACGCGCCCGCCGGCTAGGCGAGGCGGGCAAGAGGCCTTGAGTCCACTTCGCCGAGCCGGCTTTTCTTTGATCGGCAGCCGTCAAAAAACGTATCCGACCCGCCGCACTATCATGCTGGCGGTGGTCAATGAGCGTCACGCGGGCTACAGTTTGTTGCTTGTTCGAGTTTGTTGACGACATCCGATACTCCGATCGTTCTCCAGAGATGCCATGGCGCAGGAACGCCCAAACCGATTAGTTCAGTGGCTGCTTCTGTTCCGCGAACACGTGCCCGTGCTCAAAGAGCGGCTTGAGGATTGGGCGGCCGCCTGCAAAGAGGAGCCCCGGCTGATCTGGGAGACGCCGGCGGTCCGTTATGCCGCTTTCTGTATCGGAGGGCTACTCGTGGTGTGGGTGGTCAGCGGCGTGGCCGGCGCGATTACGCCACCGGCCCCGGTTTCCGCGAGGCCCCACGCCGAAACGGCAGACTTCCATGTTCTATGCGATCGGCCTGATTGCGCACATCACTTCGTGGTCAATCGAAAGTTTGGATTCTCGGGATTCCCGGTGAAGTGTCCCAAGTGCAAAAACGAGACAGGTGAACGAGCGCTTCGATGCAACTCACACGAGTGTCGCGGCCGATGGATCCTACCCCAAGGGCCGCCGGAAAATCGGCGTTGCCCGCGCTGCCGCGAAGCGATTCATTGAATCGCCGGCGATCGTTGCAGCCGGCGTGAATACGGCACTTGCCATGCGATGGGGACGGATTCGTAACGGATCACGCCCTTGCCCCTTCCTCTTGGTGCCGTCGTGGCTTGGTGGTACCGACTACACAAGGTCGCATCGCGCCCCAGCGCATCAAGATGCGCCAAAGATGTTCGCAAGCAGTTGTTCCAGCAGGACTCGCTCCTCGGAGAGTTTTCGCGACGTTGCGGACGTGCTGTCTTCCAAACCCTCAGCGATATCATCAAAATAGGGCAAGAAAGCCGTCAACCGGTCGATCGCGGTTTGCTGGTCGTCCCGATTGATAAACACGCCGAACGTGGGAAACGCATCCGCGCTAGCGTCATGCAGCACGATCGCCGTGTTCAGCAAGAGCACCGCGCGCTGCACGCTGGGCGTTTCGAAATAGGGTGGATCCGCGCTGGCAACGAGTCCGGTCGGAAGCACGGCATCGAGCGGCGGCAGAGCAATGTTCTCGCCCGTACTATCCGTATACGTCAGAGAAAGGCTTGCGATTGTGTTTTGCACGTCAAAATCGACGAGGCTCCCGGCGCGAAGTCGAATGAGAATCGCCCCGCCCCCTTCGCGGTTGCTGAGAAACAACGTCGGGATGCTCAATTCCAGCACGTGTGGAAACGGCTCCTCGGCCGGAATGCCGTACACGCCTTCCACGTCAAAGGTAAACGGCACATCAACCGTAAGCGAAATGTCGAACGCCACCGGCGTGACCAGCAGATCGAACTCATCATCGAACACCGTCGTAATTCGCTCGAAATCGCTCAGGAAAAAGTAATTCCCACCGCGTACCTGCGCGATGCGCTGGGCCGTCTCATTACCAATGTCGGCCCCAACCCCGAACAGTGTCGCCCCGATGTCCATCGCGGCGTACGT
>CAZYXP010000351.1:0-2293 GCA_964651325.1 uncultured Phycisphaeraceae bacterium | reverse complement strand
TGAACGGCTTGATCTTGCCACCGGAAAACAGCGCTTCAGCCTTATCGAGAATCCCACGTTTCTTGGTGTACCCGGCCAGGCCTTCGTATTCGCCGTCCAGCGGATCGGGCTCGTAATGCGTGGCGTACAAACCAATGTCGCGATTGAGGTAGAGATGCTTGTCGAGCAGGTCGAGCACGTGGGTTCCTTCCTGCTTGGCATAGTTGACGAGCTCCGCGACCAACACGGCCGCAAACGTGCCGTCTTTGTCGCGGACATGCCCCCCCACGCCCAGCGAACGATCATCCGGCGGCACATCGCCGAGCATGGAAAAACCGTTGCTCTGCTCCAAGGCCGCCACGTTGATGCATCGTTGCGTGTCGCCCATGCCCTCCCAGGAATGGATCGTCCTGTTGGCTTGAAGGTCTTTCGCGTTCCGCCGCCCTTCGGTGTAGGCGGGAAACAGGCCGTTTTCGGTCAGCCCTTCGGTCTCTTTCCCCTGATTGAGATCCCAAACCGCGCGAGTACCGGCCGCCAACTGGGCAAACCCAACCCATGTCTTGAGCACCCCGAGCCCGAACTTGCGCGCGACGCGTGGGAGCAAATCCGTGGTCGTGTGAGATAGCACGATGAATTTCTTGTGTACGTCGCGGATGGAACCGTATTTTTGCTTTTCATATTGGAGGCGATACCAGAGGATCAGCGACCAAGCTTCGTCGGCGGAGATGAGCGCATAATCACGCAATTCGCCGGTTCCCGGATGGGCGTAGGCCTCGCGCTGATGCGGCGGAATCTTGAGGATAACCCCGCAACGATCGGCGTCGGGGTCCGTTCCGACGATCAGATCGACCGAATCCCAGGCGCCTTGATACTCCTCCTTGAACGCGTCCACCGCGATGTCCGCCGCCCGCCAGTCCCCGGGATCGGGCTGCTGTTCGTTGCCCGGATCGCTGCAAAACGCAGGGAACATGCCGTCGAGCGCATCGAGCTTCATGATCTTGCGGACGTTCTTGAATCCGACTTCCTCCAGGAGGCGCGGCACGGCGTTTCGACCGGAGCCGTTGAACGCCGAATAGCCGATGGAGATCGGCGTCTTGGCCGTCTTGATCTGATCGGGACGGAGTAGGAACGTCTTAACGTGGTCGCAGTGCATGGTGTGCAGATCGATGATTCGATGCTCACGCCCGGCGTAGAGGTCGCCGGCGCCCGGCAGCGGGTCCGCCAGGGGCAGGCCCGCGTGATCGCCGCTGTCGATCGTGCGGCCTTCGGCGCTCTTGACGCCACCGAGAAACCAGAGTTTCTCCTCGGCCACCTGATCGAACGCCACGGTCTTGATGTCGGAAAACTCCACCTTGCGGATGTATTGCTCGTACAGGCGATCGCGCTCGACCGGATCGAACTGCGACCCGTTCTGACAGGAAAGCTTGTAGCCGTTGTAGCGAAAATCGTTGTGGCTTGCGGATATGAACACGCCAACGTCGGCCCTGAGCGTCGGCAGGGCAAACGTAACGCTCGGATAAAGGCACGCCTCGTCGAACAGGTATACGGTGTAATCGTAGGCGAGAAACAGGCGCGCTATCATCTGGGCGAAATCACTACCGCGCACCCGGCTGTCAAACCCGATGACAACCTTCGTCAGCGCCGGCGTTCGTTCAACCCCGAACTTGGCCGTCCCGGCGGAGGTTAGCAAGTAGATGACGTTGTTGATCGTGTTGGGGCCTTTGACAATCGGCGCGTCGATCCCCAGCTCTTTCAGTTGCAAGACGACATCCCGCGTGGGGCCCATTTTCTCGCGGATGCCGCCGGTACCGAATGCCACATCGCGCGAGAAGGCGTTGGTCAGCTCCTCCCATCGGGCCTCACCAATGGCCGTGCGTAGTCCGTCGCGCAGGTTGGGGGATATTTTGTCAAGCAGATCGGCCGTGAGCCACTTGCGCAGATTGGGCATCGCGCAGGCGACGGCCGCGTCGTAGTAGGTTCCGGCGATGAGCCCGCTGTCTCGTTGGGCGCCCAGGTAGCCGAGGATGCCCTTTTCGGCTTGTTTCAGCAAGCCCTCGTCGGTCGTCGTAGAAAGCATATCACCTCCAAATATTGGCATGAGAACAGGGCCGCAGCCCATGTCCGGACCAGCCCCATCCTTCCGCATGGGAACGTAACGGCGCGCCGGGGCATCGTCAAATCGGCCTTGCCGCAGGAAGGGGGCGCTACGTCAGAGCCGCTGGCGCCAGCCTGCGGACCCTCCGCTGCAGGATGTTAACCGGGCTTGCGCCCCGGTGTTCTGATTCAGAGCCGCTGGCGCCAGCCTGCGGACCTT
>CAZYXP010000350.1:0-2308 GCA_964651325.1 uncultured Phycisphaeraceae bacterium | reverse complement strand
CATCATCGAGCTTGAGAAAACCGGCGTTGATTTCACCACAGGCCGCGTGATCGACTTGGTTCTGGGTACAGGGGAATCTGAGATCATGTCCGAAGAAGACGGCTCCGTTGAGTTCACGATCGAGTTCCCAGGCAGTGCCACCATCACCTACCATGGCTGGCAGACGGACGCCAACGAATCGGAACGAGTCACACTCACAGGAACATGGCGCCAACATCCGGGCGGCGTCTTCGGAGAAGACACCGGCACGTGGGAGGCGCAAATTCCGCTCGATGAGATGCCGTAGGGAATATATCGAGCTCCGCGTCATCAATCAATTCGCGCATGCCATGGCTAACGATCGCACGGAATCCTCTCGGTGACGTTTGGCTCACACCCGATACGCCCGTCCGTGGATGGGGCGGCCCCTTCGTCAACGTCGGTAAACCACTCTTGCGCTACGAGCAGACCTGTTTGCGGATCGAAGTAGGACTCTGTTCCGGTGTACCCAGTCGATTCGACGACATATAGCCAAGGTCCGCAGGTGCCAATCCCGCTCCCCAGTCTCGAACACTCGTCGCCGCGTGCTCGTTCCAGGGCATCATGATAGGTGTCCTCGCCCTGACCGCTGATCGGGCAATCGGGCCAGGCGTTGGCATCATCAACAAGGCTCCAATCATCCGTGTCACGTTCCAGGACATACGTACGACATCCTCGGCTGCTTCCACTTTCCTCAACGAAACTCGCCACGACGCTGAGCTTGGCACCATCACCATTTGCGCTGATATCGTGAAATCGCCCAAGCAAGATACTGGCCCCGGCCTCGCTGGAAGCACGCGCCGAAGGGTCGCGGAAGACAGCGGGCAAGGCGCTGCCGAGCGAAGAAAAGGCGCTCCGCATCGTGTCAGCATCAACACCATCAACGGCCAGAAAAACGTTCGCCGGTGACGCCAACCGCCCATACGCGCCGGCCACCACGGCTCCGATTGCCTTCAAATCGGGGGGCACGTTAGGCGGGGCCGGCGCTATAGCGGTGCACGCTCCCAATGCGACTGGAATCGCTAGGGTGACCATTGCCAGCGGAAGGTTTCTTGGGACTGCCATGCCTTGCTCCTCATTACACCGGTCAACACGATTGCGAAACACGGGCGCCTACCGGCCACCATTACGCGTCGTACGCTCGAACGCGCTCGACCAGAGACCGCACCAGCGTCTTGTCCAGGTCGGTGAAGCTTTTGCTGATTCCCGTCGCTACCAGGAAGCAGTCGGCGACGTCGAGATAATCGGTTACGTTGCTCGGCGTGATGCCGCTGGCAATCGCCAAGGGATGCTCACCCATGGCCTGCTTCATCGTCGCGATCTTCTCGCGCGAGGCCGATTGCCCGGTGCCGGGGCCGCTCGTGGTCACAATGTCCATGTGCCGCGAGGCGATTTCACTCGCGGTGGCGAGTTCGGTCACCGTCCGCTGATACTTGAAGGCCACGCCGCCGAAGTAGAGCCCCGCCCATCCAGATGCAGCGCATTCCGCCGACACGACTTCGGCAAAGGGCTGTTTCTCCTGACGCTCGTCGATACCGGCGTCGTCCACCCACACGCCCGCAACTTCCGCGGGGATCGTCCTGAAGACTTCTGTGGGTTTCAGATCGAGACAGTTGACTCCGATCCAACGATTCTCGAACGCGGCCTGCACAGCGCCAAAAATCTCCAGAAGCCGCCCTGACGATACGGCATGGTTGATCAGAAAAACGCCGTCGCATCCGGCGTTGAATGCGACATCCGCGTTGCGTAGCGCTTGCTCTTGCGACTCCACGTGAACCACGGGCAGAATCACATGCCGATGATCAAAAGTATCGCGAAGACTCGCCATGCCGTTTCCCTGTGAATGCGCCAAGCAATCGCAAAAGTCGCGCGTCCCCAGCGCTAACCGCCAAACAGTCTCTGAAACGCCGCCGCGTCTTCAAGATCGACGTACCCGTCACCGAATAGGCCCGGCGCCCCGCCCGCGAAATCGGCGGCCGAGCAGTTGACCGACGCCGGAATATCAGGCCCCGACATGCACCCCCGCCAAAGCTGGAAATCGGCGAGGCCCACCGATCCATCCCGATTCAAATCCGCGACGGAAAAGATAGCCACCGGCTCCAATGCATCAACAACCCGCCTCCGCGGCCCATCCGAAACCGCCACCCAAAGGAAGTACTCGCCCGGCGGCACGTCGATCGTATCCCAAAAAACCCCGCCATCCCACGGGATCGAGCCCGTCTGCTGCAGAAATCGCTCGCCGAGCAAGACCTCGTTGCCATTGTACGGGTTTCGATCCGGATCGAGGTAG
>CAZYXP010000349.1:0-2322 GCA_964651325.1 uncultured Phycisphaeraceae bacterium | reverse complement strand
GCAGCGTGACCACGCCGACATGGCCTTCCGAGATGGCGACCGCCGGAAACCGCTGTACATTGTACGCCAAGAGGTTGATGTTGTGACGCTGGGGGAGCAGGATCTCCGCGACCGGGCCACGCTCGTCCGGCTCGGTTGCCACCGTCTTGGGAAACGGCAGAGGCTTGCCGAACTTGCGAATCAGGACGCCGATCTCGTTCTGCGCGATCACGGTGGATTCCATCTTGACGGCCTTGAAGGAGTACGGATTCGGGAAATACCGCCCCTCCGTTCGAACTTCGTAGCGAATGCCCTTGTACGTTTCGCGCACCCGATCCGGGGATTCACCGGTCCGATCGGCCACCACCTTCACCAATTCGGGATAAAGCACGACCTGATCGCCGAAGTCGTTGACCAACTCAGGCGGGAGCGTATTGCCCGTTTTGTTGACCAGCACGAGGATTTCGTTGGCGTTCACCTCGATGCGAACCACGAACCAGAACACGAGCAACACCGCCACGCACAAGAGCACGATGAACCCGCCCACGCCAATCGCAAGTTGAGGCGCCGCCGGACGCCGCGCTGCGCCGCCGCGAAAACTTTCCTGTTCGCTCATCACAAAATCCTCTCAATATGAAATACACGCCGAGCCAAACGACGCCATCGGCTCGATGGATTGCGTTGGCGGTCGATACGACGCTGAATGGCGGGTACTCCTGACCATCGCAATCGCTGCTACGTCTTGGCATCCAACGACGCGCCGCATTGGGCGCAAAACCTGGCGTAGGCTCTGTTTGCGGTTCGGCATGTGGGGCAGACGATTTCGCCGTCCGACGAAGAATCGCGACCGCCTTGGACCAATACGATCAGCCCGAGGATCGTCATCGCGATCACAACAAAGACAATGATGAAAGTCATGCCGCCCATAGCTTAACCGTCCGCCAGCTTCTATTACACCGACTAAAGTGTACCCCAACAAGAGGGCATGGGCACTTATAATGTCCTGCGACGTTTCAACTCGTGTGCGTGACGGGTTTGGCGGCGTCGGCGCTGGATCATTGATGTGGCCTGATAGCCGACAGCCGTCAGCGACCAACCGTCAGCGATCAGTGACCAGCGATCAGCCGCCAGCGATTCCGAGCCGCATGCTTCAGCTTGCGCGGCGCTGCGGGTCAGCGCGCCACCCGATCCCGGAGGCCGCGCGGGCTGAAGCCCGCGGCTCAGGGAGGGACGAATGCCTGCTTTGTCAATCGTCGCGAGGCACTAGGATGTTTGGGAGATTTGCGCCACATTGGATCGATCGACACTGGCTCGGCGGCTATAATCCCGCTTTGCTTTCGAGGCCGTGATGCACACAACGGCCAGCACAATCACCACCATCGCGATCAGCGTTTGCCCCGTCACGGTTTCATCCGCTATAGCCCAACCCAGCAGGACCGCGACTACCGGATTCACATAGGCGTACGTAGCCACTTTGGACGGTGCGGCCACCTGCAGAAGCCATACATACGCCGTGAACCCCACCAGGGCGCCGAACACGATGAGGTAGGCTAGGGCCACGACAGATTGCACCGAGATGTTCTCCACCGCGACCGATCCCCATTCGCCCGCGATCAACCCGGCGATGGCCAGCATCGCGCCGCCTGCCAGCATTTGCATGGAAGTGGAAAGAAAGGGCGATCGCGGGAGCGACGCATGTTTGGAATACAGCGAACCGATCGACCAGAACAGTGACGCCCCAAGGAGCAGCGCCACTCCAGTACGATCGATCGGCGCGTTGGTGGTCGACGACCCCGGGTCGACCAATAAGTACACACCGCCAAACCCCAGGATCAGCCCGAACACGGCAATACGCGAAGGCAGCGTTCCCCCCGGTCGAAGGGATTCAAGCAGCGTCATCCAAAGCGGTACCGTGGTGATCAGCAAGCACGCGATCCCCGAGGGGACGACCCGCTCGGCCAGGCAGACGCCGCCATTGCCGCCCAATAGAAGCAGCCCGCCGATGATGGCGGCGCTGCGCCATTGGATGGGCGTGGCTTTCTCGGCGCCGCGGCGCCGCGCCAAGAGGTACAAGACCGTACCGGCCACAAGAAAGCGCACGCTGGCCATCGTCAGTGGCGGAAGGGTTTGCACGGCAAACCGAATCGCCAGATAGGTCGATCCCCAGATGAGGTACACCGCCGCGAAGGCGAATGCTATTCTGATGCGCGCCGGCCCTTGATTCATAACGCTCATCTTGGCCGGGAATGCGGTTTAAGGCAATCGAAACGAGGTAAGAAGTCCTGTTGCGTCACCACGCGTCGGTGACGTCTCCTCAGAGCACCGCGGCGCAAGCCCGGTGAC
>CAZYXP010000348.1:0-2358 GCA_964651325.1 uncultured Phycisphaeraceae bacterium | reverse complement strand
ATCGCGGGTCGTGCAGGCTGGAAGCCTACGCTCCGAAAGACCTTGCGCTGTACTGCTAGCCGACCCCTACAGGGTGCGATTGGAATGGGATCGCGATGACCGTGGGTCAGCTTGAGGCGGACCCACGGCTACTGTGGTTCAGCCTTACAGGCTGATGGAAGAGATGGCATTGACGCCGCAAGGGTCATGAACCCTCCCCCACGTCCAATAGGGCGTGATTCCATGAAAGAGAGCCACCCCGCCAACAACATGCCCCCCATGGGCATCAAAGTTTCTCGGCGGGTTGCCAGCGATAGGTTAGCAGGTCGGTCGAGGGCAGCGCCGCCGACGGAGCTAGCGGCGTCAGGGCGAACTTGTCTACGATCTTGGCAACCGGTTCGATCCAATAATCCCGCCAGCGGTTGCTTCGATCCAAGACGAACAACACGCGCGGCGTTTGGATGTCTCGCGCGTGGCATACGGCGGCAATCCAGCGATCCAGCGCCGCGGTGTCCTTAGGGATCGGTAGCGCGGGGATGTTGGTTTCCAGCGCGATCCATTCGTGGAAATTGCTGATGACGATGGTGCGATCGTCCGCTTGTTCGGCGATCTCTTCATACACCGCGGCTGCACCCGGCGAAAAACAGTTGGCCCATTGGCCGTACGGCGTCGCTTCCCGCCCCGCCTGAATCCAACGCTGATAAGGCCGGGGCCACTCCTGCCGCACCTGCCACAGGCCTAGCACGACCAGCGCGAGCCCGATTGCGACGCGGGGAACGCGCCATCGCATCGCGAGAAGCGGCCCGACGAACAGAAGGAAATAAATTGGCTTGGCGGCCAGATAGTAGCGATCAAGGGAGACGTAATCAAACTTGGCGCCAAACAGCGTGGTAGCCAGAATCAACATGACCACAAGAGTGGCGAGGATGGAAACACACAGCCCGACCGCCGGGCGCGCGGCAAAGCGCACTACCGAGGCGCGAATCGAACGGTTCATGGCAGCGGCACCAACCAGAGCGATCGGCCAAATTGCAAACGCCCAATGGCTCATCCATCGGTGGGCGTAGAAACCGAACTCGGTCAGCTTCCACCACGCGGTCGACAGCATCGAGAGCGAAAACTCGAAGCCGACCTTTCCGCCAAGATTGAGTTGCTCGCTGGCAGAGGCGCCGGCGCCCATGGCGCGATTCAGTAAAAGCAGCGCCGCCACCGGCAGGATCGCCGCCGCACAAAAGGCGAACCATCGCTTCATGCCCGGCGATCCGTCGCGCAGCCCGCGAATCAAAAGGAACACGCCGACGCCCGCCGGCACGAAGACGGAAGCGTACCGGACCCAAAATAAACCCCCGGCGAGCAAACCGGCCACGGCAAGCCACGCGAGAGAGGCGTTGTTGGATGCACAGACTGCAGTTGTCGAACCTTGATTAGATTCACATTGGGTTGGCTTACTTGCGAGAGATGGCTGGGGTTCGGTGCCCGCGCGGGCTGAAGCCCGCGGCTCATGATCCAAGAGAATAGCGATCGATCTGCCTGGCGCAACCGCTCGGAGCGTTAGAAACAACACGATCGGAATCATGGCCACGACGATGGCATCCGTAGATGGATTGACCAAGGTAGCCGTTGAAACCGCGCACCCGGCCGCGACAGCGGATAGCAAGAGGCCGTTGATGCCTCGCGGCACGCAGACGCTTGCCAAGGCGAACCATCCGACAAGGGCCCCCGCACAGACCAGCACCGAGATGATCCCGCAGGCCTCAATCGTCGATACGCCCGATAAAATGCGAATCAGCGCGATCAGCAACGGATAGCCGCATGGCCATTTGGTCAAGAAAGTCCAATCGGTTTGCCAATCCCAGGCTTGATGCGGTGCGACCGGCGGCGTGGTGGTCAGCCCATCTCCAGCAACGAAACGATCGGCGGCGGTGAGCAAGTAGGCGTAGTCGGATTCGATCAGGGGCGGGATGCTCGCTCTGCCCGGCAGGAAATAAAGCACGCCGGTGAGAAGCACAAACGCGCCGAGGTATGCAGCAACCTCTGATCTGAATAAGCGATACGCCATGCGCGACCGATCGGTCGGCTCGAGGGCCTGCCCTTGCCCGCTGATCTCGCGCGTTGCGCTCGATCCTATCCCGATAACCGCGCGGCTCGCCGCCATTTCAGGTTTAACCGTACTGATACTAACGCTGTTGGTTTGCATGTCAGCAAAGGTCGCTGGGCTCCGCAGGATCCGTAACGCTTCCGGCAGTATCGGTACGCCGACTCAGAGCCGCTGGCGCTAGCCTGCGGACCACCGCCGACCGGATGTCACCGGGCTTGCGCCCGGTGCTCTGACGCGTGCTCGCCCGGCGCTTTGGTCACGTACGGTTCCACAGTAATGCG
>CAZYXP010000347.1:0-2358 GCA_964651325.1 uncultured Phycisphaeraceae bacterium | reverse complement strand
GCGGCCAGGATGGATGAAGCGCATGAACGGCAAGACAATAGGCGTGGTGCTGTTTGGAGTCGTCTTTCTCGCGGAATCGTTAGTGGCGGTGCGCCGTGCCGATTCGGCGGGGCTTGAGTGGGCCACCGTCGAGTGGGGTTGGTTCCTGGTGTCCATGGTGGTTGGGTTGATCGGCGTGGTGCTTCTTCGCCGCGCGGCGAGTGCCGCGAGCACGCATTCCGAAAAGATCGCGGGCGATCTGGCGGCTATCGGGATTAGCCTTTCGGCGCTGCAAAGCAAAATACAGGGGATCTGCGGCGATCGAGCTACGACCGGTGTGTACGAAGTTCATGAACTGATCGACGACAGTTTGGCCGAACAGCTTGGCCTGTTCGTCGACGCGCGTGAAACCGTCGGGCGGGAATACGGTTTGTCGGCCTACGCCGAACTTATGAACAGATTTGCACTGGCAGAGCGCAATATCAACCGCGCCTGGTCGGCGTCGGCGGACGGATATGAGGACGAGGTGTGGCTATGTATGAAGCGAGCCGAAGACCTCATCACGCAGGCGAAATCGTTTTTCGACACACTGGGCGGTGGTGAAGGCGTAGAATCCTCGCTCGCTGGGGCGTAGGGCATGATTGGGGACGAGAATCGCACCGCGGCGCTCAACTGGGCCGCAGACTTTGGCCCGCGCGGTGCCCCGGACGTGCGTGACACCGAGTTCGAGCGACGCGCTCGAGCGAATGTCCGCACAAGCTGAAGCATGCCACTCGGGTGATGATGATCCGGTCGGAGGGGGACACAGAGATTTCTAGGAGTCGTGCCACGAGGATGCCATGATGAGACGAATGAACGTACAAGAGCTGGTTCTGGTTGGTTTGCTGGTTGTCGGTTCGGGTCATGTCGTGGCGGAGCCGCCGACGCGAGAACACGACATTGTGCCCGAGGATTACTTTACGCTGGCCAACATTACGTCGGTCGCGCTTTCGCCGGATGGGAGTACCGTTGCCTATACGGAATCGCGCTGGGATAAGGAGGCCGACGGCCGCACGACGGATCTTTGGGTCGTGAATACGACAACGAAGGATGCGACGCGGCTGACATTCGACAAGAGCAGCGAAAGCGGTCTTCAATGGAGTCGAGACGGTAAATACATCTATTTCACCGCGAATCCCAAGCGGGCGGGCGAAGATGCGCCACCCTACGACGGGAAGCGCCAAGTCTGGCGGATGACGCCCGATGGGCAGCGGTTGCAGGCGGTGACGCACGTGGCCGATGGGGTCGGGTCGTATCGCCTTTCGAAAAGCGGCACGGCGCTCTACTACCTGGCGAGCGACGAAGACGTGGCCGAGGAGTGGAAGGATCTGCGTAAGGAATTCAAAGATCTGAATTACGCCCACGGCGTGACCGATTTCTCGCAGATTTGGAAGCTCGACCTGAAGACCTGGCGCAGCGAAAAACTCATCGACGAAAAACGCGTCATCCGCAGCTTTGAAGTCGCCGGGGACGAATCGAAGATTGGCATGATCACCACGCCGGATGGCGATTTGATGACCAACGAAGGCTGGTCGCGGGTGGATGTCTACGACATGGCGACGGAGGAAACCGTCCCGGTGACCGCCGATGGCTGGCGCGATGACGATCCCTCGCCGTATGGATGGTTGGACAGCATCAGTTTCTCCTCCGACAGTAAGGCTCTGGCGTTTTCGATTTCCTTCGACGGATTTCCCACGCAGCTTTACGTGGTCCAATGGTCGGGCGAGACGCCTTCGCTACGCGAGTTGAAGCGGCCAGCCGGCGACGTCACAATTACGGGCGGTACGGTTGGCTGGCGGGGCAGTCGGCGTGATCTTTGCTTCCGGGGTGAGGACAACGCGCAGGCGCGAATCTATTGCATAGGTGGCGTTGAAGGGGCGGTGCAGGGGACGGTCGACGTGCTCACACCCGGGGACGTCGTGATTGGTGGATTCGACTTCTCGTCCCCAGAGGGAAAGCTGTGCGTCGTCAACAACTCGCGCGACAACGCCGGAGACCTCTACAGCGTCTACAAGGGCAAGCTTTCGCGGCTGACCGAGATCAATCCGCAGATCAACACGTGGAAGTTGCCGCAAATCTCCACCGTCACGTGGAAAGCACCCGACGGCCAAGACGTCGAGGGGATTCTGGAGTTGCCCCCCGATTACAAGGAGGGCGACGGCCCGCTGCCCATGGTGGTTGAAATCCACGGCGGGCCGACGGCCGCGTCGTTCAACCGATTCAGGCTCTGGATTTACGGCCGGGCGACCATGGCCGCGAAGGGCTACGCGCTGCTCAGTCCGAATTACCGCGGATCGACCGGCTACGGCGATAAGTTCATGGTCGATCTGGTCGGCCGGG
>CAZYXP010000346.1:0-2373 GCA_964651325.1 uncultured Phycisphaeraceae bacterium | reverse complement strand
AGAACAACCAATGGTTCAGCAAGACCAATCGCAAGATGATGGATGACATGGCCAATCATTCAACGCGCGTGCGCCGCTACATCGAACGCCATGGATTGGAACAGGTCGAGAACCTAATCGATACGTTTCTATCGATCGACAACCTGATCGATCCGCATTCGGTGTTCATGCAACGCGTCGACAAGCCCACGAAGCGCGACCCCAAAAAGGTAGAGACCGAGGCCGAAGCGGGCGCGGTGCGATTCCCTGCCAAGCGATACATGGATCGCTACATCAATCCGCCCGAGCGGCTGAAGGAAGAAGAAACGAAGCGAGAGCGACCTGAGCAAGGCGAGCGGGATGGCTTGCCGGCCAACCCGATGCGGGATGTGTTGTCGTTCCTACTGCATAACGCCCCGCTGGCCGATTGGGAAGCGGACGTGCTGTCCATCATCCGAGAAGAAGCCTACTACTTCGCTCCACAAGGCCAAACCAAGATCATGAACGAAGGGTGGGCCAGCTATTGGCACTCGACGATCATGACGCGCTACGTGCTGGGCGCGGACGAACTGGTTGATTATTGCGATCATCACTCCGGCACGCTGGCCACCTCCCCGGGGCGGCTAAACCCCTACAAACTCGGCATTGAGCTACTGCGAGACATCGAGCGGCGGTGGAATACCGGTCGTTACGGACCGGAGTACGACGCGTGCGACGACATGCAGCAGCGGCGGGAATGGGGCAAAGACAACGCGCCGGTCGGCCGCACGGTAGGAAGAGATTCGCCCGGACGCGAGAAAATCTTTCAGGTGCGTTCGATCTACAACGACGTGACGTTTCTGGATGAGTTTCTCACACCCGAATTCGTGGATGATCAGAAGCTCTATCACTACCGATACGACCCGAGCACCGGTCGGATGGTCGTAGTCAATCGCGATTTCAAGAAAATCAAGCAGCAGATGCTCTTCATGCTGACCAACCACGCCCAACCCTATATCTACGTCATGGACGGCAACTACCGCAATCGTGGAGAGCTGTACCTTGGGCACCGCCACGGCGGGGCGGATCTAGACATCAAGTACGCCACCGCCACGCTGAAATCCGTTCAAGCCATCTGGAGGAGGCCGGTTCATCTCGAGGCCAGAATCGACGACGACGCGATCCTGTTCAGTCGTGACAGCGAAAAATCCACGCAGCAACACATCGATTCAACCATCGACGCGCCCGCCAATCAGTTTTGATATGAAGCAGACAACGCCCGCGCAGCCACACCGCGCATGGCGATCCGCGCTGTTACGGGGTGGTTTCGGGGGGAGGTCCACCCGCGTTTTCGGTGAGCGGAGCGGCGCGATGGGGTTGCCTCCTTAGCACAGAACCAAGCAACGCGAATAGCAGGGCAATGGCCGAAAGCAGCGTCGCCGCCCACCAGACCATGTGGAGGTTCAATCGCTTGACTCCGGCAAACTGCTGAATGCCCGAATCGCCCCAGTTTACGGATACCGATCCCGTGTCGATCTTCCGAGAAAAGCGGAATACGCGATCGTTGATCGCCCAGAGCGTGCTGGAGGGCGGCGGATCGGTCTTGTAGTAGGTGGCCAAGTCGATTCCAACGGTCTCGTCGCTACCGATGAGGACACAGCCCCAGGTCCTGGCGTCCGTCTGCAACGGCGAGAATCGCCAATAGATGTACGTGAAACGCGCCGCCACGCAAAACGCCAGCGCCGCCACCGCGATTCCGATCAGCAATACCCTAAAAACTCTTCGCAACATCATCCATCAATCCACGGTTTGCCGGGCAATCTCAAGACAACCCCAGGCGGTCTCAAGAACAGCGGAGCCTATCCTATCGTGCCCGGTGCGATCCAACCCGAGCCGCGGGCTTCAGCCCGCGCGGCGCCCCGGCCTCTGATGCCACGCGACGCCGATTCCGTCCGTGACCGTGCGATTATACCCATTTTCCGCCGCGAATCGAATCGAAATCCCGCGGTTCGGGAGGCAC
Organism: uncultured Phycisphaeraceae bacterium; assembly: GCA_964651325.1. GTDB lineage: Bacteria > Planctomycetota > Phycisphaerae > UBA1845 > UBA1845 > JADFOB01. The sequence goes on along the minus strand of CAZYXP010000346.1, from coordinate 395 downwards.
GGAAACGTCCCATATTCGCCCTCACAGCGCCTCCCAAAACGCTGGCGGTGCGTTCTGACGTGATCGCCTCTCGCTGAGTGGCCAGCAAGCCCGTGCCGTTCTCCCGCGACATTTACGCACGCAACTAGGAATCCACGGCGCAATGGCCGCAGCGCGCGTTGCCGGTTAGGATGCGTTCCATGCCGATTCTTGTCAGAAACATTTTTCTAGAGCTCGACGAGCCCGAGGAAGCACTACTTCCGCGGGCCGCTTCCAAGCTCAAGGTCTCCGTGGATGCCATCCGGAATTATTGCGTCGTGGCTCGTTCGGTGGACGCCCGCCACCGGCACCGCCGGCGCACTTATCAGATAGAGGGCGCCCTCGATGAGACGCCGCCACGCGAGCGGAGGACGTTG
>CAZYXP010000345.1:0-2404 GCA_964651325.1 uncultured Phycisphaeraceae bacterium | reverse complement strand
GCAATAATCCCTAGTTTATTTAGGGCGACGAGCACGCGTGATCGAGCGCGCGGGACAGGAGGTTGCTTCGCCGAAAAGCGCTGGCATCCGGTGTGTGTCGTCAAGCCGTTTCGGCTGGAAAGGACGGCGCAATGCAGTATTCTCCGGACCAACACCGGAGGGCGGGAACCACGCCCGAGGGCGGATGTGCTACAGGGCGCGCCGCGATGTAGCCCAGCCGCCCTCGGCTGGGGTGTGCGGCGCTGGGCGAGACGCGGGCAAGGACGGACCCTCGAGCGCGGGCGCGCCACGCAACGGAATTGCCCTGCGTTTGCGACGCGGGTTGAAGCTTGAGCATCGGGGAATCGTTTGTCGGTATGGGGAGTAGCAGGGGGCGCGGGATTCGCTAGGGTCCGGTATCAAGGCCTAGAAGCTCATTGGCCACTTCGACCGCACCAAGATTCAGCGCAGCGCCAATGCCGAGTTCGATCTGTTGTTGAATCTGATCCTGCGTGCAGGTGAGTCCCTGAAAGATCGCGGACCCACCAAGGAGCATCGCGATCCGCAGACGAAAACGGCGTTTGGGGTTCCTCATAAGTCCTCCAACGGTAACCATAGTTCCCATACTCCTCCGTCAAGGTTAGTGCGGCCGGCGGTATGAGACAAGCCAATCGCGGAGCGGCAGCATTATGGGGCGTGACGCAGATTCCAGTCTTGGTGAGGTTAGGGCGGTTTCCATTCGTAATCTCACCTGGTTGTGTCGGCTGGAAACCCTCCTTCCGGTCTATCCGGGGCTGCAATCCTTGCTGGCCCAAGTCGCACCATCCACCGAAAGCCGTCAGATGCTGCTACTCAGGGTTGGATTTCCGCTGTTTCGATGCTCGAATCTCGATCCGCAGCATTCGATTATTGGTCGGCGATGCTCTGCCGTGCATTCTCTTATCGGGTTACCGCGCCCCGCGACACCGCCGTGGATTCCAGCGATGGGCGGGTTCTAATGCCAATAAAATCAACGGTTTACGATTCAGGTAGTCGTCGTTCGGTCAAAATGCCTGCCTCGCGGCCGGGCAGGTAGCTGGCAGGATCGCGTCCGAGTATCTGCGGTCGCCCGTGGCAGTGTGCTTCGTAGGGTCGCGAAGCCGGTGGTGGAGGATAGGTAGGTTCAAAAAAAGTGGGAAATTTCCGGTAAGTTTCTTGACTCGGTCCCCCCAGTGGAGTTAAATTACCAACTTGTGATCGAGCGGTTTCCCGCGTCGGTCTTTGCGGCGGCTGTCGCAAAGGTGCTTGTTTGAGGCGGTCATGTTACGCTGGGCGCTTGCGTCTGGGGGTCGTCTTTGGGGGCTGGGGTGTTGGGAAACGCTTTTGTGGGGCCATCCATATTACCGGCGTGTGTTCGGTGATTGGTTTGGATCCTGGGGTGCTTGTGAGAAAATCAGGGGAAGGGTCGGGCAAGAAGCTGCTCCCTTTTTCCAATCCAAGCTAGATATGAATCTTTGTTTGAGGAGGTAGAGGTTATGTTGAAGAGAAGTTTGGCACTTGGTCTTGTGTTGTGCGTCGCCTCGGTGGCGAATGCGGGTTACACCATTGACGTCAGCGTCCCCGCGGGTCCGTACCTGGGTGGCGAGACGGTCCAGGCGACCGTTGGTCTGACGGGTGCTGCCGAACCGGACGTGTTTGCCCGAGGGGTCACCTTCGATTTCGCCGCCAGCGATTCGGCGTTGGGTCTGGCCAACTGGAGTTGGGCGCCGGCGTATGAGAACGGACAGCAGATTTGCAGCATCGTTCCGTCGCTTTGTGGCACGGGCCATTTCGAGGACACCGATTTGCCAAAGGTCAACGCGACCTTTCTTGGCACCGGCTTGGACGCCTTCAATCAGATCGCGATTCCGGGTAACGGCTCGATCGTGCTTGGCAGCGTCGATGTGACGCTTCCCACCGTGGCAGGAACGTACACGCTCGATGCGGTCAACAACGCCGCCGCGGACCAGAACAACGGTGCCCGCCTCGACCATGACTTTGCCAATCCGACCACCGTCCACGGCACGTTCCTCGGCGGAACCGCCGACATCACCGTTGCCGCTATCCCCGAGCCCGCGACGCTGGCTCTGTTGGGCCTCGGTGGTATCGCGGCCCTTCGTCGTCGCAAGAACGCCGTCACGAAGTAAGCAACGAAAGACAGGCACAAAGAGCGCTAGAGCGTAAGCCTCCTCTTTCTCAGCGCCTTATAAATGGCTGAGTCCGGGTTCCGTCCCGGGCTCAGCCTTTTTTTATGCGCTCAGAGCCGCTGGCGCAAGCCTGCGGACCCTTCGCGGCGGGACGCCGATGTCACCGGGCTTGGCCCTCGGTGTTCTGCTCAGAGCCGCTGGCGCCAGCCTGCGGACCCTTCGCGATTACTCGCCGATAACGCGGATGGAAAGCGTCGGGG
>CAZYXP010000344.1:0-2445 GCA_964651325.1 uncultured Phycisphaeraceae bacterium | reverse complement strand
GCCAAGACCGATTACGAGATTCTTCTGCTGGATATCAGGCAAGAGGCGCTCGACGCAGCCAAGGCCAGGCTGGAAGAGCTGTGGAGGCGCGACGTCGCCGCGCATCGATTGCGAGAAGAAGATAGGGAATCCCACGCCGCACGCTTGGTCTGCACCCGCGATTACGAGGAGCTAAGCCGGGCCGACATCATCTGGGAAGTCGCGACGGAGCGAAGCGACATCAAGGCGAGCATCTTCAAGCAGATTGAGCAGGCGGCCGACCCCGCGCGGATCGCGGCCGTGTTCTCGAACACGTCATCCCACACCACGGCTGAGCTGGCTGAGCTGTTCGCGGCGGAGGCGTTTCGCGAGAAATTGCTCACCGTTCACGGATACTTTCCGTTCGAAGCAAACAGGCTCATCGACGTGATGAAGGGCAAGTATGCCTCCAACGATACGTTTCACATCGGCACCGTATTCGCCGATCAGATCCTCGAAAAAACCGTCATCGCGCTGCCGGTGGATCATCACGGCTACATCACGGATCCTATTTTTCAGGCGATGGGCGCGATCGTTTCTTGGGACGTGAAGACCTCGCGGGACATCGTCGAGCGAGGCGGGCTGTGGGAATTGTTTACCGCCAACCCGTTCGTCGTGTTGGATCAGACCGGACACATGCCGTACACGGAATCGTCCAAGCACCTCGGTGCCGCGTTGCCCGCCACGGATCGTCTGCGCGGCCTGTACCAGCGCGACGGCGCGTTCTATCCGGATTGGATCGCGCGATTGGAGCGTGAGGGTCGCACGGGAGTTAACTCGATCGAGCGTCGCGGCTTCTATGCCTTCAGCGCCGGCGACCGACCCAAGCCTGAGGCCGTGTTTGATCCGCCGTCAGATAAGTACGTGCCGATCGGCGAAATCTCTCGCAAAGACTACTGGTCGTACTATGAGGCAATGGAGTGTGATCGGCTGGCCGGCAAGATCAAGAGCGCCGATTCATTGGTCCACGTGGCGTGCGCGGCCGATGCGGGCGGCCAAGCGTTTCGACGTTACGCCCTGCCCCTTTGTCTCTATGCCCTCGATATGGTTCAGGATCGCATTGCGACGCCGGGGCAGATCAACATGGCGACGCGCGCCGGCCTACGGTTTAAGGTCGGGCTGATCGAGTTGATTGACGCGTTGATCGATCATCTGACAATCGACGGGCTGGTCGAGTTGGTTCGCCGGGCTCGCGACGAAAATGCGGGCGATCCCTACTTGATCGACATGTTGGATGTTGACGGCGCGGCCGGCCCGCGCAAGGGGCGCCCCTGTTTGCTTTGGGAAATGAAGCGGCGCAACCTGACGCGGCTGCTGGGCTACGGGAAATACTACGGCTCCCCGGTGGCCGAACTTGATTTGGAATCGGGCCGCTATCAGGGCTGCTACCTGGATCTGAAGCTGTGCGCGCCATCGACGAAGGACCGCGTCGCAAGCATCGTGTTCAACAGCTCGCTTCGCGGCAACGTGTTCAACAAGGCCGTCATCGATCAGTTGGGGCACGCGTTCGGCCGGGTGCTGAAGCTACACAAGAAAGGGGCGTGCGGCTCGGTGCTGTTCACGGCCGGTGGCGGCGGGCTGCGGATGCTCGGCGCCGATGCGCGGGAGTTCAACCGTGGCTGGTTCGAGCGGGATCAAGGCTACACGCCGCTGAGCGAGTCGGACGCCGCTTCCTCGAGTCGCAATGCGGTCGCGCTGTTCCGCCTGATTCAGCAGAGTCCGGTGGCGTCGATCGGCGTGTTCGGTGAGAAATGGGGCGGCGGGGCCGAGTTTACTTATTTCCTCGATCTCAGATACGACGTTCGCGCGTTTGGCTTTGTGTTTGATTCGCTGGCACGCACGTCGCGTTGGGAGCAGAAGAACACCTACAACCAGCCCGAGCTGGACTACGCGATTCTTCCCGGCTTCGGGGCCGCCGGCGAGCTCAAGCGGCTCGGCCTGGGCGATTCGATCATCTTTGAACTGTTCGATCAAGGCCTGACGGCGGACCGCGCCCATCAAGTCGGTCTCTCCAACGGCCTGTTCGACGACGAATTGGAGGCACTGCAACGCGGCTTTGAGCGGGCGCGGCAGATGGCCAAGGACGCGCCGTATTCGAGGGCGCTGTTCAAGCGGGAGCTGGCGCGCGGCGCCGACGACGAGGCGCTGGCACAGGAAACCGGCGAGGTGTTCAACCCGGCCAAGAACCCGTTCATCCGGACGGGGTTGCTGGGCCTTTTGGATCGCGGGCACCGCGCGCCGAAGATGAACTACGCCTGTGACGGCGTTCAGCTTCCTGGTTGGCGCTATCCCGCCGAAAACGGATCGACCGGGGTCGGGCTGGCGGGCGAATAGTTCGCCCGGCGCTGAGCGGGGGGCCGAGGGGCGGGTCGGGCGCCGGGAACGATGCAATGATAATCACGCAATGGAGGTCATTGTGACACGAGA
>CAZYXP010000343.1:0-2518 GCA_964651325.1 uncultured Phycisphaeraceae bacterium | reverse complement strand
GAGGCGATGCCGATGCGCCCGCCATTCAGCGTGGTCAGCGCGACGCGCATCCCGCGACCGCGCTCGCCAAGCAAGGCGTCCTTGGGAATCATGGCATCTTCAAAGACGAACTCGGCGGTCGATGAACAACGGATGCCCATTTTCTTTTCGAGCTTGCCGATGCGCACGCCTGGCCCATTGGTTTCCACAACGAACGCGCTCAAACGGCGCTTGGGCTCATCGGGATCGGTCACGGCGATCAACACCATCACGCCCGCTTCTTTTCCGTTGGTGACGAAGATTTTGCTTCCGTTGAGCAGCCAGCCGTCGTCTGTCAATTCGGCGCGGCAGACGGCGGCACCGGCGTCACTGCCGCTGCCCGCTTCGGTGAGCGACAGACATCCGATCGTCTCGCCCGAGGCCAGACCCGGAAGATGTTGTTGCTTTTGCTCCTCGGATCCGAACGCCATGATGGGCTCGACGCAAAGGGATCCGTGCGCGCTGATCAACACGCCCGTGCCCGCGCAGGCCTTGGATATTTCTTCGACGACGATGGAGGATGCCGTGCACCCCATGCCCGCGCCGCCGTATTGATCGGGGATGGTAATTCCGAACAGCCCCATGGCGGCAAGCTGATCGATGAGCCCTTGCGGCATGGAGGCGGCTTGATCCCGCTCGGCGGCGCCCTTGGCGACCTCTTTGAAGGCGAACTCGCGAACCTGCTGCTGCAGCATCAGGTGATCTTCGTCGAACGAGAAGTTCATAGCATCCTTTCCAGTCTTCCGGTCTACATTTTGAGCAAATGGCGAGCGATGATCATGCGTTGAATTTGCGACGACCCCTCGCCGATCTCGCACAGCTTGGCATCGCGCATGTATCGCTCGACCGGAACTTCTTTCGTGTACCCCATGCCGCCGTGAATCTGGATCGCGTTCAAGCAGGCCCGCGTCGCCATCTCCGAAGAGTGCAGCTTCGCGATCGAGGCCTCGACGTTGCAGGGTTCGCCCCGATCGGAGAGGCTGGCCGCGTTGCGGGTCAACAGCCGCGCCGCATCGATTTCCATCGCCATGTCCGCCAGCATGAATTGAATGCTCTGATGATTGAAGATGGGCTTGCCGAATGCGACGCGCTGCTTGGCGTAGGCAAGGGCTTCTTCTAACGCGCCTCTTGCCAAGCCCACGGCCAGCGCCGAAATGGTGATGCGGCCTCGCTCGAGCACCCGCATGCAATCGGGAAACGCGCCGTGCAACTTGCCGCAGAGGTTTTCCTTCGGGACGCGGACGTTTTCTAACGTCAAAACAACCGTGTCAGACGCCCGCATGCCGAGTTTGTCTTCCTTGGCCCCGATGGTCAGCCCCGGCGTGTCTCGTTCGACGATAAAAGCGGTCATGCCTTTCGTGCCGCCTTCGGGTTTGGTTTTTGTGTTGATCACGTAGAGGCCCGCGTGGAAACCATTGGTGACCCACATCTTCGAGCCGTTGAGCACCCAATGATCGCCATCAGCCACCGCCTCGCAGCTCAGCGCCGCGGCATCGCTCCCGCTCCCGGCCTCGGAAAGGGCCCACGAACCGAGCAGCTTGCCGGTGGCCAGACCGGGAAAATACTTCGCCTTCTGCTCGTCGTTGGCGGCAATAATCAGATGCGCGCTACAGAGGGCGTTGTGCGCGTCAAGCATGAGTGCGGTGGCCCCGCAGTGCCGCGCGATCTCCTCCATGACGACGGTCGCCGCCAAATCCCCCAAGCCAGAACCGCCGTATTCCGTGGGGATAAAGATGCCGAGCAGCCCCAGATCGCCAAGTTGGGCGACGATCTCCCGAGGAATGCTCGCTTCTCGATCCCACTGCCGGGCATTCGGGGCGATTTGCTCAAGGGCGAACCTTCGAGCCATGTCTTGCAAAGCCACCAAGTCCTCGGATAGCTCATAGTCCATTTCGTACAACCCTTTGGTGCCAAACACCTTATGGTTCATTTGTTGTCAAACGCGATCCCCGCCGAGCCCAGTTCGGCTCCGCACGGGTCGAGCATGGCTGGTCGCGGCAACTCGAGGGGGCGAAACGTCGGGAAGGCGCTGGCCGCGGTCCGGCACGCCGCAGATCATAATCGCAAAGATGCGGCAACGCCAATTGGACCGATCATGCTTCCGAAAATGGGTCCACGGCACATCTGGCGGGATGGGGAAGTTTACACAGAGCTGCTGGTCAGAGCCGCTGGCGCCAGCCTGCGGACTATCCGGAGGCGAATGTCACCGGGCTTGCGCCTCGGTGCTCTGATTCAGAGCCACTGGCGCTAGCCCTTGGATCCCCGTGCCGCGGGCTTCAGCCCGCGCGGCGGCTTCTGCCCCGCACACGCACGACTGACGCGAAACCACCCCGATCACGCCTCCGCCAGCTCCCGCGCGATCACCAATCGCTGAATCTCGCTGGTGCCTTCGTAGATCGTGGTGACCCGGGCATCGCGATAGAGATGCTCAACACGACATTCGTCCACGTAGCCGGCCCCGCCGTGGACTTGAACCGCTCGATAGGCGATTCGATTCGCC
>CAZYXP010000342.1:0-2525 GCA_964651325.1 uncultured Phycisphaeraceae bacterium | reverse complement strand
GCCAAGACGATCCGTGAAGCAATGACTTCTCGGATGCGGCGATTGATCGTCGCCGGGGCGCTGTTGGCTTGGGCCGGCGGCGCGGGGGCGGCCGAGATCACCGTCGGGGACACCAGCGTGGCCAACGGTCCGCTCAATCTCCAGGTGGTTCAGGGTCAAACGTTGAACCTGGAGGTGTTCGGGCTGATCAGCAGTTCGGGCGATGCCGACGCCGGGGGTTATGAGATCAATGTTGAGCTCAGTCCTCAGGGCACGCCTGCCGGAACCCTGCAATTCACATCGGGCGCCAATGACATTACCGAAGTCGCTGACCCGTTCGGCGGTGGGATTTTCACGAGTGAAGACACGGACGTCACGGGCGACCCGCTCATGAACGATGCCGCGAAGACGAGCCCCGGTGTCCCGCTCCCGATCAATTACGATGGACCGCTCGTGCGTTTCCCCGTGATTGCCAGCGCGGCGGCGTCCGGTACCTGGGATGTTTCGCTCACCTTTACGCTTACCGGCGCACCGAGCCAATGGACGCCGTCCACCGGCGCCGGGGCCATCGCTACCGCACTAGTCGTCGGCACCATCACCGTCGTCCCCCCCTTCTGCAACAGCGCCGCCGATTGCATTGACGGAACCTGCAGCGGCGGCACGAATGCCGGCGGAGCCTGTTCGAATGACACGGCGTGCCTGGGCGGCGGTACCTGCGTCGACAACCTCTGCACCGACAATGTCTGCTCCGGCGGCGGCTGCAGCAATCCGCCCAACAGCAACGCTTGCGACGACGGCGATCTCTGCACGACCAGCGACGTTTGTTCCGGCGGAACGTGCGGCGGAAGTCCCGTCGTCTGCCTGGCGTCGGATCAATGCCATGTTCCGGGCACATGCAATGGTGCGACTGGTGTCTGCACCGATCCATTTGCACCGAATACTACGGCGTGTGACGACGGGCTGGCTTGCACGCAGACCGATCTTTGCGATGGTGCTGGCGCGTGCGTAGGCGCCAACCCCGTGGTCTGCACGGCATTGGATCAGTGTCACGAGGCAGGGGTTTGCCAGGAGCCAAGCGGCACCTGCACCGACCCGAACGTCGCGAACGGTACGTCCTGCAGCGATGGGAATCCTTGCACGCTGCCCGACGCGTGTACGAACGGCATTTGTATTTCATCGTCGCCCGCCTGCGCCGGCACGCCGCCGGACTGTCAGAGCTTCGTCTGTGACCCAACCACGGGCACCTGCTTCGGGGGAACCGCCAACGGGACTCCTTGTTCGAACGACACGCCCTGCGCGGGCGGCGGTGTGTGCACCGTCGGCGTTTGCAGCGGCGGCGCCAACGCGGGCCTCGGATGTCTTTCCGATACCGACTGCCCTTTGAGCACATGTGACCTCGCGTGCAGCAACCAAAACCTGGCCAACGGGACGGCGTGCGACGACGCCGCGGTTTGTACGGAAAACGATCAGTGTACGGGAGGTGCGTGCGTGGGTACGACCATCTCCGGTTGCCTGACATGCTCGACCAACTTGGATTGCACGGGGTTTTGCAGTGGCGGAACCAATGACGGTACCCCTTGTGCGGACAACACGCCATGCCTGGGTGGAGGCACGTGTACGTTGCTAACGCCCAACCCCGCTTGCCAGAATCCCGTCTGCAATGGGACGACGTTTGTGTGTGAGTATCCCTCGAACGGACTGTGTCCGACGCTGACAATCACCTCCGTCCCCGGCCCCACGACCTGCTATGATCCGGTGCTGACCTGCACGCTCGGTACGAATGCCGGCAATCCCTGTACCACCGACGTCGATTGTCCCGGTGGCACGTGCGACTTCCCGAGCGCCGCCGCGGATCCCAACACCAATGAAGTGGTCGTCAACGTCGTCATGAGTGGAATGAGCGGCGTCGCGGCGATTGATACATGCATTGGTGGCGTCAACAACGGAGGGGTGTGTGGTTCCGACCTGGACTGTGGTGCTGCGAGTGGAACATGCAACGGCCTCATTTGCACCAGTGGTGTTGACGTCGGTCAATCTTGCGCTAACGACGCGGATTGCCACGTGCGGTGCAACAAGATCGTTGGCGGCCAGTTCTACCTGGACTACGACCAGACCAAGCTGGAGTTCCAGTCCATCGCCCCCGGGCCGTTGTTCCCGTTTGCGCTTCTCTTCAGTCATGACGCGGTCAACGGGACGATCGACTACGTCGTCAGCATAAACCTGGGGAACGCCGGAACATCGGCGGACGGAAGCATCATGGCCGCCATCACCTTCAAGGCGATTGCCGCGTGCGATCCGGATGCCACCGTGAACTTCCGCACCCATACCCCGCCCAACAACGTTGTGGACACGGCCGGTTCGAGTATCGGTGGATTGATTACAGACAACATGGCTCCGGTCCGCATTGACGGGATCGCGCCGGACTTCGGAATCACTTGCCCGGCTGATATCAGCGTGCATGCCGACGCGGGTGAATTCTCTGCTGCAGTCGCGTGGAGTCAGCCGATCGCGGTGGATTCTTGCGACGGCACCAGGGCGGTGAGCTG
>CAZYXP010000341.1:0-2531 GCA_964651325.1 uncultured Phycisphaeraceae bacterium | reverse complement strand
CTGTGCGTTTCTGCTCGCCGAGCACGTAAATAATCCCGCGCCCCTTCCCGGCGAAGATGGCCACATCCGCGCCTTCGGCCTCGCCCGGCCCGTTGACCACGCACCCCATCACCGCCACCTTGATCGGCGTCTTGATCGTGGACAGCTTCCGCCGCACCTCGGACACCAGACTCACCAGATCGATCTCGATTCGCCCGCACGTCGGGCAGGCGATTAGCTCCGGCTCAATGCGATTCCGCATCCCCAAAGAGCACAATAGCTCCTTGGCGTCCTCGACCTCGTGGATGGGATCGGCCGCATAGGAAATCCGAATCGTGTCGCCGATTCCCATGGCCAACAGCGATCCAAGCGCGGCGATCGAGCGAATCCGGCCGGTTTCCGGCGGGCCGGCGTGCGTCACGCCGAGGTGCAGTGGCAGATTAAACCGCTGGCTCAGCGTCCGGTTGGCTTCGATCACGAACGCCGCGTCAATGCTCTTGGCGGACAAAACGATGTTGTGGAACTGGCATTCATCGAACAGCCGCATGTACTCCTCGACCCGCTCAACCATCAGACGGATCATTTCCCCGCGATAGTCGGTCTCGAGCCGTTTTTTTTGGGCCGCTCGTTGGTCTTTATCTTTCCGCTCGACCACGCCGCCTTCATTGACTCCTACGCGTATGGGGATGCCGCGTTCCTTGCAGGCCGAAATCACCCGCAGAACCTGCCCGCGATCCTGGATGTTGCCGGGATTCAGCCGGATTTTGTGAATCCCGGCTTCGACGGCCTCCAAAGCCCGCTCAAAATGGAAATGCACATCCGCCACGATCGGCACCGGGGATTGGTCCAAAATAGCCGGCAACGCCTCAGAATCGCGCTTTTCAGGTACCGCAACGCGGACCAGATCGCATCCGGCTGCGGCTAGCTCGCGGATTTGGGCCACCGTCGCGTCCACGTCGTAGGTGTACGTGCTGGTCATGGATTGTATTGAAACGGGGGCGTCACCCCCGATCGGTACGCCGCCGACCAACACTTGCCGAGTTTTTCGTCGTTGCATCATGGTGAAAGTCAAAACCTCTAATTCGAATATCCGATAACCATTCTAGAAACTTGCGTTTTGTTCTGTCAATTTAACCGTTCCAGTATTGACGGACCAGAGCGGGGATGGTTTGCTACGGCGGTAGGGAGTCGGTGGGTTCGTGCAACATCCCACGCTGGTTCCCTTTGTCTGTTCCTCGATAGACGCGTGCGTTTGTATGAACTGATTCCATTCGCGTGATTTCTTTGATCAATACGGAGGTTCTCGTATGTTTGTTTCCAGAAAAACGTGGGCTGGCTTTGGCAGTCTCTTGGCTCTTGCCGCGGTTTCCGGCTGTGCCAGTGAATCGGCGGTGGTTTCATTCGGCTATGCGGTTAGCCCCGTGAAAGGCCTTCCCCGCGGGATGAAAGTCATCACCGTGCAGGCCTCAACCGCCGGCGAAACCACGGACGCCAAGTGGGCCGATTTCGCCACCACGACGATTCAGCAAATGGTCTCGGATTCCAGAGCACGCTTTGGCACGGATGTGCGCATTTCGGATCGCCGCGACACCGACGCCACCTTCGATGAGGCCGACCTCTCCGCCGCGGGCATGTCCACGGCCAAGGGCGGCGGAAGCGGCGGGCAAATCCTGGCCGCCCAGGGCACCATTCGTTGTACGATCAACACCAAAATCGATAATATTGTAGGCAAGCAGCGGACCATCTCCGGGTTGAGCGGCCACGGCTACGGCGGTCACGGCTGGGGTGGCGGCGGAGGCAGCGTCCGCACGGAAGAGGTCGATACGATCACACGGAACATGACGGTTCAAGCCGACTTCCGCCTCATCGACACGGCCAACAACGAAATCTGGGAGCAATTGCCCCCGACGATGTACCAGCGGACCGATGAAGAGGACTCCGGCTTTCTCTTTGGGTCCAGCAAGACCGAGGCCGATCTCGAATCGAGCGACGCGATCATCGGCTCGCTGGTTCAGGACGCCGTGCGAGAGTTTCTATCCAGGGTCATGAAGATCAGGATTGAGGTCAGCGAGACCCTGGAATCCAGCGGTAACGAGAACTGCGTTACCGGCGTCAAGATGCTCCGGGCAGAGATGTTTGACGAAGCGTTGTCGAACTTCAAGCTCGCGATGGCAGAAAGCTCAGATGACCACGAGGCCGCGTTTGGCGCCGGCATCGCCTGCGAGGCCACCGGGCAATTCGACCAGGCCTTGAAATACTACAAGCTGGCGTGCGCCGGCGATGAGGATCCCAAGTACGCCCGCTGCCGTGATCGAATGAAGACCTACGGCGCGCGAGCCGTCAAGTAGCGGTCGTCCAATTCGCCATTGGACCTTGCGTGACAGTTCGGGCGGTGCATGACAGTATCGGCGATCGTGATTGACGGGACCGGCGGTCGTGCGTGACAGTATCGGCGGCGGTGACTGACGGGGCTGGCGGCAGTGATTGCAGGCTGAAAGCCTGCTCTAGAGTAGCCGGGGGCAAGCGCAGCGCCGCCCCCGGATCGCGCCGCC
>CAZYXP010000340.1:0-2541 GCA_964651325.1 uncultured Phycisphaeraceae bacterium | reverse complement strand
GAATCGGGGTTGATCGCAGCGTCTCCAGCCCTTGAGCGGTGCGCGGGGTGGGAGATTCCCGGCCACGCGTCTTTTTAGCTGTCAGCAGTCAGCAATCAGCCGTCAGCCATAAGGCGCCGGGCTGCATGGGCAAGCGCCGGCTTGCCCGTGCGTGGGCGTACCCGCGCGAACGCTACCGGCACGCGTGATCTCCCGCATAATGGTGATTCCCCTCGCCGGACGGGTAATGCCTCGGGGCTTCCGTATTCTCTGGCTGATCGCTGACGGCTGAAAGCTGACAGCTACCCCAACCGCGTTACTTGTGCTGGATCACGATGATATTGTCGGGCAGTGCGGCGAACACGCCGGCCACTTCCTCCCAGGATGGATCGGCGTCGCCCAGGGGAGGCCGAGGCAGCAGCGTCTTGGCGCTGCCGACCTTCGCGATGAGTTCTTCCACGCTTTGCGAAATGATCGGGATGGTGATGTTCTGCCAGGCGTATTGCTTCAAGGGGAAGGATAGGATTCCCGGTCGGATTTCGTGAACGTGGTTCCCGCGCGAGGTCAGCAAACGCCCCAAATCCGCCGGGAGGCTCGAATACTTATCCGCCGCCTCACGCGCAATGGCGTAATCCATGGCCGCTTCACCATTCGCGACCGCCCCGGTCGTGGGGATGCAGCGGTAGTCCGCCCGCTCGATCCAAAGATTGCACACCTGCTCAATCATGGTTGCGATCGTTCACGTGATTCTTCAATCCTGCCCTGATCGAGCACCTTGCCCAATCATCGATCCGCGCCGCCCTGTGCGATTCTTATCGGCAATTCGCGCCGCGGAATCCCGATTGGACCGCGTAGCGCAGCCGCCCTCGGCTGTGTGCTGCCATGTGGTCCAGCCGCCCTCGGCTGATCGGGCTCGCGTATACACAGCGGAGGGCCACTGTGCCACACCGTTGCGCCGCGCCGCGGGGCCGCAGAATCCACGCCGGCAATACCAGCGAGCCTCAGGTTATCGGGCTGTGAATTCTACACGTCAAGCTGGATCATGTCATTAGCTTGGTTGTTTTTCAGAGTGATTCCGGTCGGCGCGATGTTTCGGTGTCACCCCCGAAGGGCTGATATCAGCCCTGGCAGGGCCGATCACGCTCGATGGGAAACGCGCGATGCGGCGCAAGAGCCTAGCCCGATGATTGGATTGTGGCGGTGAGTCGTCCGGCTACAACGTCCATCTCATCGCGCAAAAGCTTTCGCAATCCCCCCGAGCTTCCCCGTTGAACCGAGAATGCATGAACCTGGGTATCATGCCGCAAGTTGGGGTTTTGGGGGGCACCGGCAAATCCTGGCGAGCGTGCAGGTCATCCATCGGAGACTACCCAGCGATCACCCTAAGCTGAAGGCTGATAGCTGACGGCTGACAGCTTTCCCATTCCGCTCAGAAACCCTTTTGATAAATCATCATGCCGCGATGGTCGGGCGTGAGAAAACGGTGGCAGGATCCGCGCGTTGCGGCGAATTCCCGGCCCACCACATTGACGCCGACGCAAATGCAGTTGGTATTGCCGAAATCGTCGAGCCAGAGAAGCCCGCCGGGTTTGAGCAAGGCGTCGAAGACGATCATGTCGTGACGCGCGGTTTCGACATCGTGACCGCCGTCGACAATGGCCAGATCGAGTGTTGCGTCGCTGTTGGAGCCGAGCGCCTGCCCCAACGTGCTAGCTAGCGTCTCCTTGGTATCGCCGCGGACATAATGGAAGTCGGGATACCGCTCCCGGAGCAAATCTGCCGCTTTCTGCGTTGCGTCGTGGCGCCCGATGTCGAAGGACATGAGCATGCCTCCACCGTAGGTTTCCATCGCCCGCAGAATCACGCACGCGCTATGCCCCGCGTTCAGGCCGGTTTCGGCGACGATTCTAGGACGCGTCAATCGGATCAGTGACCACATGAACTCAGCTTGGCCGGCCGTGATGAATCCTTCGCCGGTCTCCGGCATGGTTTGTACGAACGCGTTGAGTTCACCGTCAATGTGCGAAAACATGGACTTCGGCCTCCCGCGAGATCCGCGATTCTAACAACGAACCATCGACAGGATCGGTTCGATCCCTTGATGCGTGATGCGGCGGTCGCTTTTGCGATGGGAGCGGTAATTGCGGACTCGGGGGATGAAATGTGCAGATCGCCCGGCCGATCCATCTCAGCCCCGTATCAAGCCACCAAACAAGCGGGGATATCGGGGTCAATCGAGGGGCAAGAAACGGATCCGGAAAACTAGCCAAGGCCGATACACACTAGACGAGCACGAAAGCGGGTGATGAGATTCGAACTCACGACATTCACGTTGGCAACGTGACGCTCTACCACTGAGCTACACCCGCAAATGCGGTTTTTGGCCGCCTTGCGCCATATTTCTTCGCCGAACGGCACTACAATTCATCGAGGCGGCAGCCGTTTCCGCCAAGCCGAGGCATCATACACGAGGATTCGCAAGTGGACAACCATCCCAATCCGATCGCGATTCAAGCCCGCCCGCCGCCGCTGGCCGGTTCGTTCCGATCATCGCTCAGACGG
>CAZYXP010000339.1:0-2545 GCA_964651325.1 uncultured Phycisphaeraceae bacterium | reverse complement strand
CGAAAATGGGCGGCCGCCCGCACGATCACCTCAAGCCCGTTGGCCGGCCCCATTGTCCCCACGTGAATGCAGACCACCTTGCCCGCCCACGCCTCTACGTCGCCGGAGCCATCGCGGTGTGCGGCCGGCTCAAACAACGCAAGATCGCTGCAGTTGGTCACCGACACGATGCGCATCGCCTTCGGCGCTTTTTCGCGCACGCACCGCTCCATACCCGGCGAAAGGGCGACAATCCCGGCTGAGTGGCGATAAATTCTCCGCTCCAAGGCGTCCAAAATACGGATCACCAGCCGATTACGAATCACCCCCATCGCAATGGGCACGGCTGGCCACACATCTCGAACCTCAAACACATACGGCCGACCGCGAAACCACCGACTCGCCAGCGCCACAATGCCCACCGTAAGCGGCGTACTCGTGGCGTAGACGACATCGACGCGGCGCACCAACATCGCCTGAACCGTCGCTACCGCCATGAACGCAAGAAACGCCGCCACGCGTCGCACAAACCCCATCGTTTGCGTGTACGGCACGTTGAGCGCAACCACCTCGATGCCCTCCACCTGAAAGCGCAGGACGAGCCCCTTTCGGCCGCATTCCCTCAAATCCTCGTCGGTAAGCTGCGCCGTGCTGGTCAGCATGGTCACACGATGCCCGGCCGCCACCCATCGGCGGGCGAATTCGTAGGATCGTGTCCCGGTCCGCCCTTTCGGCGTCGCAAAATACTGATGAACGTAGAGTATGTGCATCAGCGCTTAGGCATGACCGTGATAAGTAGTCCGATAAATGTAGTGCAGACGCCTTGCCCTGCAAGACCTGTAGCCTTGGCACTTGCCTGCATCCTCATCGCGCCAATCCGAACTCAACCATATACCATCACGCCTTCTCCGCACCGGCAATCGGCTTCGCGGGCACGCCGCCCACGACCAACTGCTCCGGTACGTCCCGAGTCACCACGGCACCGGCCGCGACGGCCGCCCCGCATCCCACCGTGACCCCGGCCGTAATCACGACATGCGCCCCCGTCCAGCTTCCTTTTTTCATACAGATCGGCGCGGAGTCGCCCTCGCCAAACCGATAGGAGCCTTCCCGAATTTTGTGATTGTTTGACGCCAACACGGTGTACGGCCCCAGCATCACCTCATCTTCGATCGTGATTCCGCCAACGCCTTGAATCCAACTTCCGCAGGCGAGGTAGACGTCACGGCCCAGGTCTGCCCGCGTGGTGAACAGGAAGCTCACGCGGCTGCCGATCTGAAGATTGGGCCCGCACGAACGAAAACACCAGCGCACCAGAAATCCCCGAAGCCGCAGCACAGGCGTCACATCGGGCAAGAACGCGGTCAGCGCCACGACCAATGTAAACCACGTATAAGCAAGAATGCGAACCATACCATCCGAACCCAAATACAGGACACAGCGCACCGTAAAGAGTTTATCGGATTTAGGCGATGGATGGTCCAGAAAGCAGGAGTCGGTACGGGAACCCCACTTTACCAAATCTTTGGAGCAAGGTGTGACTTGTTGTGGGGTCGTAGACCGCCGCAGGGGTCGGTATGGCCAATAGCAGCAACGAATGTAGCGGGTCTAGCGATCGGGTTCAGCCGTGAGAATTCGCCAGTGTCCCTGCGCCCGGCCTACGAGTAGGGTGGTCGTTTCGTCATGCACCGCCGCCCCCGGGTCAGACGCGAAACGGATCACGAGCTTGCCCTCCGGCGGTCGTGTCGGTCGATAGTGGACGCCCCGCACCTCATAGGTCGTAGCATCCGTGGATTCCAGCGACTCGATGGTAATCGACTGGATCGGCTTGCCACAGTCCATCTCGAACACTGTCCGGTGCATGGAAAGATCCTGAGCTTCCTTCGATGCACCCGTAAAGATCAGGGCGAGAAACGCGTCGGCATCACAATGTTCGAGCGCTTCCCGGCACGCCGCGATGAGGCTCGCGCCGTGGTCGTCCGGTGCGGATGCCTCTTGTTGGCCGCCGACTGTCTCGCGCGGTCCACCCAGGGCCATCCATCCCAACCCACTGATTAGCGCCGCCAGCGCGACCCATGCCGCTTTACCGGACATCATGATCTCCCAAAAGAAAAACGGCGGCCCCCTCAAGCGCTCCAAGCCTTTCCAAAAAGATCGTCCATCGGAACCGCGCGGTTGAGTTGCCTCCCCCCGCGAGGGACTCTTTACCCCCACAGCCAAGTAGGGCAGGGCGTTGGTCCGTTCCAGGCGACGCGTCCCCCTGCCTTCAGTGTCGTCATCGGCTCCCCCACCTCCAGAGGAGGTGGGCCACCCGGGTCAGATCGATCGATTCCCGAATCGAGACCCACGAGCCCTACCCGATGTCAAACGCCATGATGTGCTTGCGGTCTCGGATGTAGAGCGTTTTGCCCACAAGGGTCGGCGCGGCCCAGGCGTAGCGCTCGGCCACCTTGGCCTTCGATAGCACTTCCACGCCCTCCGACGTCATGCGGGTCAGTGCCAGGTTGCCGTCCTCGTCGAGCACGATGACCTTGCCATCGGCCCAAAGCAGGTTCGCCTTGGAAAA
>CAZYXP010000338.1:0-2559 GCA_964651325.1 uncultured Phycisphaeraceae bacterium | reverse complement strand
ATGCCCCGGTTCCGCTCTTTGCCGAAAACGAGTGGTTTGTTGTGTTCCAGATAAAGCGTGGCGTCGTCCTTGGTTTCTTTTCCGCTGGCGTAGTCGAACGCGCGGTCGTTGAAAATGTTGCAGTTCTGATAAATTTCCACGAAGGATGTGCCCGTGTGCTCCGCCGCCCGCTCGAGAACATGGGCTAGGTGCTTGACGTTGACGTCAATGGTTCTCGCCACAAACGTGGCCTCGGCCCCGATCGCCACGGAAAGGGGATGGAGCGGAAAGTCCAACGAGCCGTAAGGCGATGATTTGGTCTTCTTGCCGATCGGCGACGTGGGGGAATACTGCCCTTTGGTCAAGCCATAGATTCGGTTGTTGAACAGCAGGATGTTGATGTTGAGGTTTCGGCGAATGGTGTGCAGCAGATGATTTCCGCCAATGCTCAATCCGTCGCCGTCACCCGTAATCAGCCACACGTCGAGTTCCGGGTTCGCGCACTTGATGCCCGTGGCCAATGCCGGGGCGCGTCCGTGGATCGAGTGGAATCCGTAGGTGTTCATGTAATACGGGAAG
The DNA here is from genome assembly GCA_964651325.1 of uncultured Phycisphaeraceae bacterium. GTDB lineage: Bacteria > Planctomycetota > Phycisphaerae > UBA1845 > UBA1845 > JADFOB01. The sequence continues at coordinate 2,001 of CAZYXP010000338.1, read as the reverse complement.
CGGCTGGAACAGCCGATTCCGGATACGAACACCGTGTTCTCACGCGTCGCCCCCATCTTGGCGAGGACCTTCTTGGTTTGCGCGAGGATCGAGTAATCGCCGCATCCCGGGCACCAGCGGACGTCTTGGTTGCTGGCAAAATCCTTCGGCGTGAGCGAAATAGTGGTCGGTTCAGTGGTCATGGCCATGCTTTCCATACTATACGAGTAGCACCTATGCTAGTAGATCGCCAATCTTGGCTTCAATTTCCCCAACCCCGAATGGTTTTCCGACGATTTTGCTCATGCCGATCGTTTCGCGTCGGAATCGCGCGTCGATGATGAACCGCAATTGCCCAAGGTTCATCTCGGGGATCAGTATCTTTTTGAATCCGCCGAGCACCGCTTCGAGGTTCTTGGGGAACGGGGTGATATACCGCAAGTGGGCACTGGAAACACTTTGGCCCTTGTTCTGGCAACGCTCAACGGCCGACGTGATCGCGCCATAGGTGCTACCCCAGCCCAACACCAACAACTCGCCCTTCGGCTCGCCGAACACTTTGAGGTCGGGGATCGTCTCGGCAATTTGATCGATCTTCTGCTGGCGAATCCGGATCATGTGCTCGTGATTTTCCGGCACATAGCATACCTCGCCTGAACCGTCCCGTTTCTCCAGGCCGCCAATCCGATGTTCCAATCCGGGGGTGCCCGGAATAGCCCAAGCGCGGGCCAAGTTGGCGTTGCGGGCGTAGGGCTCAAACTCCTTGCCATCGACCGCTTTGGGGTGCTCAACTTTGATTTTGGGGAGCGAATCGATTTCCGGTATACGCCAGGGCTCGGCCCCGTTGGCCAGATAGCCATCGGTTAGCAGGATTACCGGCGTCATGTACTCCAAGGCGATGCGAAACGACTCGATCGCCATATCGAAGCAATCCCCCGGGGTGGCCGCCGCAAGCACACACAACGGCGCTTCACCGTTTCTTCCCAGCACGGCCTGAAACAGGTCCGCCTGCTCGGTTTTTGTCGGCAAGCCCGTACTCGGGCCGCCGCGTTGAACATTGACGATGACCATGGGAAGCTCGGTCATAATCGCCAGACCGATGCCCTCTGTCTTGAGGGCCATGCCCGGACCACTTGTTCCTGTGACGGCCATAGCGCCGGCAAACGCCGCGCCGATCGCGGAAACCACCGCGGCTATTTCGTCTTCCGCCTGAAACGTGCGTACCTGAAAATTCTTGAGCCTGGCGAGTTCATGGAGGACGTCGCTCGCCGGCGTAATCGGATAGCTGCCGTAAAAGAGCGGTTTTTTAGCAATCCGTGCGGCCGCCACCAGCCCCATGGCGGTGGCTTCGTTGCCACTGATGCGCCGGTAGGTTCCCCGTGCGATCGGCGCCGGCGCCACGCGGTATTGCGCGGGAAACATCTCGGCGGTTTCGCCGAAGAAGTAACCCGATTTCAGGGCGCTCGTGTTGGCGTCGGCGACCTCAGGTTTGCCGCCAAACTTCTTCCCGATCCAACGTAGGGTCGGCTCCATGGATCGCCCGTAGAGCCAATAGACCACGCCGAGGGCGTAGAAATTCTTGCAGCGACCGGCCATCCGTCCGGTCAGCCCCGACTCCTTGCACGCCTCCGCATTCAACGTATCGATCGGGATTTTGAAGAGCTGATAACCCCGCAGCGAATCGTCCTCAAGCGGGTTGGATTCGTAATCGGCCTTGGCCAGATTACCCTTGGAAAATGCGTCGGAATTCACGACCAGCAGGCCGTTCGGCTCCAAATCGGCCAGGTTGGCTTTGAGCGCCGCCGGGTTCATGGCGACCAGGGCGTTTACCACGTCGCCGGGGGTGCGAAGCTTCACAGAGCCGAAGTGTAGTTGAAAGCCGCTGACACCCGCGAGGCTTCCCGCCGGGGCGCGAATCTCCGCCGGGTAGTCCGGTAAGGTGCTTATGTCGTTGCCGAAAAGGGCGGACGTATCCGTCATCTGGGTTCCGACAAGCTGCATTCCATCACCCGAGTCGCCGCA
>CAZYXP010000337.1:0-2581 GCA_964651325.1 uncultured Phycisphaeraceae bacterium | reverse complement strand
GGAGCGATGCAGGTCCACTTGCCCTACCGCAAAGCACGCGGCACAATCAGCAACCCAGGAAACGTAGGTGCTGTCGAAAGGAGGATTCCTGATGCGCGAGGACTCGTTGGAGGAATTCGAGGCCGTGTTCCAAAAAGCGTCGATCCCGGTCTTGGAAATACAGAAGGTCAACATCCAAGGCATCGCGGTCGTGCTTGCCGACTATGCGTTGGACAATTCGATCCTGGACATTGCCGCGCACTTAAAGAAACGCTTTAGCTCCAAAGTAACACTGCATTGGCCAGACTCCATGAATAAGGATGTAGTCAAGAAATCGGCGGACGCTCATGGCGCCGAGCCGGCAGCGCAACCCTATGGGTCGCACGCCGAGCTAATCGGTCAGATTGCGATTGGAAAATCGAACCTTGTGCTGTCCACTGAGCCAGACGAAACCAAACGGCGCAGCGCCGAGTTGGATGCCCTGGTGGAAAGCGCGACGCCGCCGGTGCTCGTCATTCGACGTCCGGTAAACGATCCTGCGAGTGTGTTTCGGAAAATTCTCCACAGCCTGACGGGGAACTTTCAGCAGACGCGCAACTTCTCCTATTCGTTTACGCTGGCTGAACCCGGGGGCGGCGTCCAATTGCTCCACGCCATCGAGGATCACGAGATGGAGGACGTGCGCGAGGCCTTGGCGGGCGCGCCGAGCATCACCGATCGCAACAGCGTGGAGGTGCTCGCGGGGATGAGCCAGCACGGAGAGCGCTTCCTCAAGGGCGTGGTGGCGGCCATGCGGGATGACGCATTCGACGTCAGCTATCGCCTGGCGGTCGGCGATGTTGAGGAGGTCATGCGGGAAGAACTCGCCTGCGGTGAATACGGACTGCTCGTCGTGGGCCATCATTGCGAAGGGTGTAGCCACATCGCCGCGAGCGATTATCAATTGATGCATCAGGTACGCGAAATCCCCGTTTTGGCGCTGTAGCGAGGCGATTGGGCCATCGCAAGACCGAGTAGGAAACGAACTCAAAGGAGTCTGGTTTGCTGACCCTGTTGCACGACTGTTTTTCGCACGCGGGCGTAGCGATCTTGGCATCGTCTGAGGTCACTCATCCCGTTTCCAGCGCACAGACCGGATGCTTCACAGCCATCCTTGTGGTCATGTTGCTGTTGCTCGCCACCGAGCGAATCCAAAAGACGGTGCTCGTCCTGTTGTCCGGTTTGGCCTGCCTGTTCCTGGCGGACTACTGGGGCTATTTCCCACACACCGAGGGTCATCACCTTCCGGTCTACATCAAGATGATCGAGTGGGAGGTCATCGGCATCGTGATCGGGGCGACCATCTTCGTCGAAATCTCCGCCCGAAGCGGCATCTTTACCTTCGTCAGCGTGAAAATGCTCAAGGCCAGCGGCGGCGATCCGTTTCGGCTGCTGATTTTTCTCTCCATTCTGACCGCGATCTTCAGCGCGTTTCTCGACAACATCACGGCGATGATCATCATCGGCTCGCTGACGGTCGTCGCGTGCAAGAAGCTGGATCTCGACGCCAAGCCCTTCCTGTTGACCGAAGGCATCATGACCAACGTAGGCGGACTGCTCACGCTGATTAGTTCCATCCCCAACATTATTGTGGGCAAAGCCGCGGGCATCAGCTATGTGCAGTTCTTTCTTGTGACGGCGCCGTACGTCGCGATTACCACGGCGGTTACGATGATCCTCGCTCGAAAAATGTTCGGGCCGACCGTGCACCCGCTTACCGGCCAAGCGGAGAAGGTGCATCATAAGGCGCTGGTTATGGCGTTTGACGAGTGGGACACCGTAAAGGATCGACGGTTCTTCTATACGGCCATCGTGGGCGTCGTGCTCGTGATTCTGGGGTTCGCGCTGAAGGATCAGATTCCAATACTGCGAGACTTTGGCATTGAAATCGTGGCCATGCTGGCGGCGGTGCTCATGCTGCTGCTTCACGCCGACAACGTCGAGCATGATCTGGACGACGTGGAATGGTCGTTGGTTTTCTTCTTCGTGGGCCTGTTTGTCGTGATCGGCGTGATGGATCGGGCGGGCGTGCTAGGTTGGATCGGCCATCTTCTGGGCTGGATTACCGCGCGAACCGGGGCATACGGCTTGATGTGGCTGACGGCCGGGTTCTCTTCCGTAACCGACAACATCCCCCTAGCGGCCATGCTCGCAAAAATCTTCGGTCCTACGCTCGAGATCGCTCAAGAGCTGCCGGCAACTCAGTGGTGGGCGGTGGTTTTCGGAGCCAACCTCGGCGGCAACATTACGCCGATTGGCTCGGCAAGCACGGTTGTGGCGTGTACCATCATGAAAAAGCACGGGATCAAGATAGGCTTCATGGAGTTCGTCAAGGTTGGTGGTGTTTTCGCCGTAGCGCAACTCGTCCTAGCGACGGCGTACTTGGCTGTCCTCAGTCGTGTGCTCTGACGGCTTCGCCGCGCTGCCGATTCCCGGGCTGCCGATTCAGAGCCGCTGGCGCGAGCCTGCGGACCATCGGCGGGCGGATGTGTCACCGGGCTTGCGCCGCGGTGCTCTGATTCAGGGTCGCTGGCGCGAGCCTGCGGACCATCGGCGGGCGGAT
>CAZYXP010000336.1:0-2582 GCA_964651325.1 uncultured Phycisphaeraceae bacterium | reverse complement strand
AGCCGCCACCGCATGCAACTGCCAATCATCGGTCCAATCGTCGCCCACACTCACGAACTTGGATTGCGGGCCTTCCGACGGTCCCCCAAGCGGCAGCCGAGTCCTCTGGCCCTTGGCGAATCCGCCATCGCTGATCAACCGGCCCGTCTTGGCATCGAATCGAGGTGCCGGCGGACGATTGCCGACCAGGTCGACGGCGATCGCCGCATAGCCGCGCCGCGCCCACAACTCAACCCACTCGGCAAACGCCGTGCCACCGCCTCCGTGCAACAACACAACGCCCGGCAGGCTGCGGGGCCGGTCCGGCTTGCCGGTCAGTGTCCCGGGAGTCGCGTAGAAGGCAAACACGTCGGTCGCGTGCCCCAGATACGGTTCGCTCTTGAAGGTCAACGATCGGATCGGCTGCGTTTTATTCAACCAAGTGACTCGGGGGCACGACTGATAGGACGACAGTTTCCACGGCCCGTCCGCTGCGAGAGCGTGGCCCGGGCGCAGCGCGACCAGCAACAGGGTGCAGCCCAAGAGAAACCGCTGCACGGCAATCGTTTGAATCATCACATCCCTCGTCCATCTGAATTCGCATGAAAAGGCTTCATTCGCCAGGCCCGCGTCCGGGCGGTATCGATTATCATACAGCCGATTATCGCCGGGTGCGCCACGCAAACAATTGCGATGCCGTGGCGAGCGTGATAGGATGCGCCCCCAATGGCGCATTCACCGGGGGAGTGGTTAAGGGTGGCCGGATCACGAAGGAAATTCCTGACGACGAGCGGGGCGGCGGGTGCCGCCTGGCTGGCCGGTTATCGCAACGGACGGGCGCACCGGTACTCACCGCCCGCCGCGGTGGAGTACGATCTATCGCGAACCACGCCCACGCATCGCTATGACGGTAAGACGTGCTGGTGCCACCCCCGGGCCGGTGCCGTACCTGGAGCCGGCCGGGAAGGTCGGCCCCGCGTGGTGCTGACAATGAACACGTTGGACGTCGCGGGCAGCGACGTGTTCAAAGCCGTCTATTGCATCGACACGGATGACTTGGGCCGCAGTTGGAGCCGGCCGCGAGCCGTCCCTGAACTGGCACCTCGCTACGAGCAGCTGGACGGCGAACGACGACCGGTGGCGTTTAGCGACGCCTGGCCGGCCTGGCATGACCCGACCTCGACGCTACTGGCCACCGGCCACACCGTGGTCTACACACCACAGTGGAAGGTCGCCCGACCGCGGCCGCGGCACACCGCCTATTCCGTCTATCGGCCAGCCACGCGCACCTGGTCCCGTTGGCAGAAATTGCAGATGCCGCCGGGTGGTGAATTCGATGATGCCGGGGCCGGCTGCGTACAACGCCTCGACATGGCCGACGGGTCGATCCTGTTGCCCATTTACTTCCGTACACCGCGGCACAATTCGCGGGTCACCGTGACTCGCTGCACGTTTGACGGCCGAACGTTAGATTACCACCAGCATGGCAACGTATTGAGTATCGACGACGGCACGCGAGGACTGCACGAACCGTCGCTCACGCGATTTGACGGGCGGTTCTACTTGACGATTCGCAATGACAAGCAGGGATTTGTCACTCGCAGCCGTGACGGACTCGAGTACGAACCGATTGTCCCCTGGCAGTTCGATGACGGTCAACCACTTGGCAATTACAACACGCAGCAGCACTGGGTGACCCAGCCGCGCGGTCTGTTTTTAGTCTACACGCGAAGAGGTGCCAACAACGACCATGTGTTTCGGCATCGAGCGCCGCTGTTTATGGCGCAGGTCGACCCCGACACACTGCGCGTCGTGCGGAGTACCGAGCGCATCATCGTTCCCGAGCGAGGAGCGAGGCTCGGCAATTTTGGCGTCACCCGTGTGTCGGAAACTGAAACCTGGATCACGGTCGCCGAATGGATGCAGACGTGGGGACCGGATTACATCCTGCCGGTAGACAACAAGTACGGAGCGGACGGCAGCGTCTGGGTTGCACGGATTCGCTGGAGACGTCCGTCGGTGCCCGGCCCTTGATTGTCGGCGTTATGAGATCCGCCGCCGTCTGCTTTCCACAGTTTCCCTCGCAATTCACGCCGCCCTCCTGAAAGCGACGCACGCACGATGCAACCCAATCCTGGGCGTCGTGGTACAAGGCATTGGCGGTACGCGCTGTCGGCCAGCACCACGTTTCAATCAACATTAACCCCTGGGCTGCTGCACCCGTATCGGCCTCGTCGCCTCCGCAGCCCCTGCAAACAAATAACCACGACCGTCCCCCTGGGCTGACATGGGAACGTGCCGTTGGCACTGAAGAACAGACGGTTTTGTCGCGGGTCACTTCGCGGCGTAAGCGCTCCAGGTCTTTTTCGGGAATCGATAAACTATAGATCCGACCCCGCGCAGTTTTTCGTCCGGCCATTTGTGCCCGACTCGCAGCAGCCTGCCGGTGTTCCAGTCCCGAAGGGACGGCCCTAAGCCAGCCCGGGGTGAAGCGACGCGAGCCTGGCGAGCGTCGCGCAACCCTGGGTACGTGACAAACAAACAGCCGAACCCCGAAGATGTCTGAGGTTTTTGCAAGGAGGTGTTTGAATAGTTTTAGACAT
>CAZYXP010000335.1:0-2590 GCA_964651325.1 uncultured Phycisphaeraceae bacterium | reverse complement strand
CAGGATTCGCGATCCGTCGTGGATGATGTCCTGAACCGGTACGCCCGGCACGCCGGCCGAACGATTCACCCAGCTGGCCGCCCCGTTGGTGGTGACCCAAACAGCCCCGCCGCCGAACGCGCCCCCGAATGCCGCATACACTCGATTGGAATCGGCGGGGTGAACCGCAATGCTTAGGCAAGACGTAGCCGGCATGGGAGGCGTGATGTCGCTCCAACTCGCGCCGCCGTTGGTCGTGCGCATCACGTTGGCCGGCTGGGTACCGAAGGCGTCCGCCACCCCTACGTACACGGTCTGATCGTTGTTCGGGTCGATCTCAACGTCGAAAACCTGGTCGTTAATGCCGATCCCAAGGTTGACCGCCGTCCAACTGACGCCACCGTTGGTGCTTCGCCAGGGCCCGTCGTTGGTGCCGATCCAAGCTTCTCCGGTGTTGGTGAACTCAATATCATGGACGCTTTGCCCGTCCAGCGCAGCTACAGTAGACCAAGTGGCCCCGCCGTCGGTGGAGCGAAAAAGGGTTCCGCCCCCGCCGCTTGAAGGCGCCAGGCCCGCAAGCACGAGGTTCGGATCGACCGGAGACGCCGCCACGTCGGCAATGTCGCCGCCGAACGGACCCAACGCGTCCCATGTGCCCGCGACTTGGCTCATGCCAACCGGGGGGGAGGTCCAATCGCCGACGTCGGACCGGCGCGCTATCGCGCGGTGTCCCTCGTCGTCACTTTGCACCAATACGGACTGATCGCTCATGCGATCGACCACGGTTGCGCCGGTCAGCGTTACGGGCAGCAACAAAAGTAGGGATGCAAACGACATGTTTTCCTCCTCGTCGGTTATACAAAATCCAACGCAAAATCGCACGACCGATATTGTGCTGACGCGACCTCACATCATGGTAGCAGAAACCTGATTTCCGGACCACGAAAAAGCGCAGACGTTAGAGGCGGCGGGGCGTCACCACAGTGCCGCAGGCGCTAGCCTGCGGGCACTCCGGTCGCCAAGACTCGGCCGTAGGAGGTCATCAGGCTCGCACCAGGTGCTCTGAGGCGGACCACGGGCCCGCTCTCGCCGTTTTGGCGTTCGCGAGCACGCATATTATCGGCGGAGAGGATAAGGAAGGGCGGCTGGGGTGGTCGGCCGCAATCGTCGATGATCGAGTAGTGCGCGGCCGTAGCTAGGCCGTCGTCGGTACCAATGGGTTCTTGGAAACACGGTTCATGTCGAAGCAAGGCCTAGTCGGTGTCGTCGTTTTTGCCACGATTTCGCTCATGCTGGTGAGGCTGCCGCCCATGGTGGCCGAGCAGGATTCTGTGCTCAACACCTTCCGTGCGCTCGTCGAGGTCAATGCACTGGCCAAGCAACGGTACGTTGTGCCCATCCAAAACGACCACCTCGTCGATGGCGCGATCCGCGGCATGTTGATGGAACTCGACCCGTACAGCGGATACATCCCGCCGGAGGCGTTGTCGGCGTTTTACCGCCGCAGCCGTGGCGAGTATGTGGGCATCGGGATTGTGGTCGGTTTGGAGGGCCGCGACGTCACCATCATCGCTCCGGTCGATCAAAGCCCGGCCGCGCGCGCGGGCATTCTGGCGGGCGACGTCATCCTTGCCATTGATGGTGCACCCACGGCTGATTTGTCCGTTTTCGACGTCAACGAATTGCTTTCGGGCCCGCCCGAATCCCGGGTGGCGTTGCGCGTTCGTCACAGCGGCGAATCCAAGCCCACGGAGATCAACATCACCCGAGGCTCAGTCAGCTTGACCACAGTTCGCGGTTACCGCCGTAGCGGAAACGGCGTCTGGGATTACCGCATCGATCCAGATCACGACATCGCGTACTTCCGCATCAGCAGCTTCCACGACAACACGCTCGATGACTTCCGCAGGGCCTTGCAAAGCATCGATCCGAGCGATCGGCGCGCTATCGTGTTGGATTTGCGGTTCAATCCAGGCGGGCTGATGGATCAAGCGGTGGCGCTGGTGGATCGATTCGTTGACTCGGGCCTGATTCTCTCCACGGTCACGCGGCGTCAAGCGGTGCATGAATACTATGCCACCGCGGACGACACCCTGGGGGACCCGGCATTGGTCATCCTGGTTAACGCGGGGTCCGCTAGCTCGTCGGAGATCGTGGCGGGGTCATTGCAAGACCATGGTCGAGCCATGGTGATCGGCACGCGAACGTTTGGAAAGGGCAGTGTGCAGCGCCTGTTTGATTTGGCGACCATCAAGGCGGGCATCAAACTCACGATTGCGTATTATCGACTGCCCAGCGGACGAATCATTCATCGGTCGCGGGCTTCCAAACCCAGTGATCCATGGGGCGTTCGGCCGGACATCGTCGTAACACTAAGCGACGATGAAACGCGTGCGATTCAGCATGCCCGGCGACAGCTCGACAACCATGTTCAAGCGGCGCCTGGGCTCGGCGATGCTGGGGAGGCCGTGCCTCGCGGTGAAATCCTTCGCGATCGGCAACTCCAGACGGCCTTGGATTGGGTCCAAAGCGAGCTGGTGCGCCGAGATTCCATGTCATCAACGAGCGTAGCGGACGCTGACTAGTTCGGCATGGTGATTCAAGCGGCGCA
>CAZYXP010000334.1:0-2681 GCA_964651325.1 uncultured Phycisphaeraceae bacterium | reverse complement strand
TGCATCCCTTCACCGCCGGGAGAAAGCACGACACCGCCACGACCAGTCCACCAATCCCCTGCATGGCGATCGCGCGGCGAAGTTTCGTCGTGCGCGGTCCTGGCGCGATGGTGTGCGTAGCTGCGCCGGTGGCGGTGCTTGGTGGCATGGTCATACTTGACCATACCGCGGATCTTGAAAAAGACCACGCCTGGCCCACATCCTCGTGCCTATGGGTCCACCAGGTGCGGCCCCACAGCTACTGCAGCCTTTCAGACTGTAGGATGCACCCGCGTTGAATCCGCCGAAGGATCATGCGCCCTCGGCAAGGGTCCGCAGGCTGGCGCCCGCGGCTCTGATCAGAGCACCTGGCGCTAGCCTGGTGACATCCTGCCGCGGAGTCCGAGGGCTAGCGCCCGCGGCTCTGGGGCCTACCCTGCCGCGCGCATTTCCCCCCTATTCCCCTTTTCCTTCTTCGTGTCTTGGTGTCTTGGTGGTTTGCACGCACCCCCACCCGCGGCCTACTCCTGCTCCATCTTCCACACCGGCAAACGCCCCGGCGTCCAGGGCGCGCCGAGGGCCTCAAGTTGATCTTCCAACTGCGCCAGATCGTCGCGGAGCGATTTCAGCTCGCCCAGCACGGCTTCAAACGCCTCGCCCGCATAGCGATAGCTGTCACGCTGCGTCTGCGTCGGAGCGGAGGTCACCGACCAATCGGTGGCCGTACCCACGCGCGATCGGATCGACGGTGAGGTGGGCTGCTGGAGCCTCGATTTCGTTCGATCCCCGGATAGGGCCGTGTTGATCTTGTTGAAGCGATCGGAAAGCCCCTTAACGGTCGCCAGCAACGCCGGATCCACCTGAGGCGCCTGCTCGACGGCCTTACGCACGTGGTTGATGCGGTTGCGGTATTCGCCGGCCACTCGGATCGCGCCCATCACCGCCCGTTGCAAGTCGGCGGCCTTCTTGTTGAATGCCAACACGTCAGCACGATCCTCCGCCGCGAACGTCGCCAGCTCCAAAGGAACTACGTTGAAGTTTTTGGGCTCCGTCAATTCAGTCGTTACGCCGTCGACTTCTTTGGCAAGCGTCACGCTGTAGACACCTGGAAGCGCCAACGGCCCATGCGGCTCGGAATCCCACGGGTTCATGCTCGACCTCTTGGCCAGCGACACGGGCAGCGTCGAAGCCAAATACAAGTTCCAAGCCGTCCGATGAAGCCCCTTGTTCCGCGAACCCTTGACGCGCCGAATGACCTCACCCGATTCATCGCGCACCAGGAGAAACACGCTCGGCGCGTGCTCTTCGTCTTCAGCGCGCAGCTCTTCGATTGTAGGATACTTCACCGGCTTGCCGGCCTGGCGCGCTTTCTTTTCCGCTTCCCGGCGCCGCTCTTGGCGCGTGGTGAGCTTATCCTTTAAGTAATAGGTGAACACCGCTCCAAACGTCGGATTCGGCGCCGCGTAATACGACATGCCTTGCGACCCCACACCCGAACGCCCACCCAATCGGCTGCGTTGAATGTAGCGCAGCGCGTCCTTCACGCCGAACACGACCGCCTCTTTGTCCAACAGTTCGCTCGACGCCTCTCGCAACGGCGTGTAGTCGTCGAGTACGTAAAAGCCGCGACCAAACGTCCCGAGCACCAGATCGTTTTCACGCTCTTGGATGTCCATATCGCGCACCGCGATCGTCGGCATGCCCCCCTTGAGTTTGATCCACTTCCCCCCGCCGTCCACGGTAAAATACACGCCGAATTCCGTACCCGCAAAAAGCAACTCCGGCTTCACATGATCTTCCGCCACAGCGTAAACGATATCCCGCTCGGGAAGATCACCGGCAATCGACGTCCACGATCGGCCGCGGTCGTCGCTGCGCAGGATGTACGGCTTGAAATCAGCGTTCTTGTGGTTGTCAAAAGCGGCGAAGACCCGATCGGGCTCGTGCCGCGACGCCGACAACCAGCTCACGTAGGCCATCTCGGGGATGCCGGGAAACAGCGAAACTTGGCGCCAGTTCGCCCCACCGTCCTCGGTGATGTTGACCAGCCCGTCGTCCGTTCCGACGTAAATCAGCCCCTCGACCAGCGGCGACTCCGCCAGTGCCACCGAGTTGCCGTAGATCGACGTCGACCGGTCCTTGGCGACGGCATCCACGCTTTGAATCTTGCCCATGATCTTCAGTGTGTTGCGATCCAGTCCACGCGTTAAGTCCTCGCTAATGGCGGTCCACGAATTGCCCCTGTCGTCCGAGCGGAGCAAGCGATTCGCAGCGAAGTAGATGCGCTTGGAATCGTGCGGGCTGATGATCAGCGGCGTGTCCCAGTTCCACTTGTACGGATCATCACCGGGCGTTTCGCGCGGTTTGATGTCCACGATTTCGCCGCTCTTGCGGTCGTGGCGAACCAGCCCGCCGTACTGCCATTGGGCATACACCGTGTTGGGATCATCGGGGTCGACCCGCGTTTTGTAACCATCCCCGCCCACCGTCACGAACCAATCAGCGTTGGTGATGCCGGCGCGATCGGTGGTGCGCGACGGTCCGCCCTGGGAGTTGTTGTCCTGCGTACCGCCGTAGATGAAATAGAATGGTGAGGAATTGTCGACACTGACGCGGTAAAACTGGGTGATCGGCAGGTTGGGTTTGAAGTGCCAGTGAGCCCCACGGTCGTACGTTTCGTAAACACCGCCGTCGCACCCCAC
>CAZYXP010000333.1:0-2684 GCA_964651325.1 uncultured Phycisphaeraceae bacterium | reverse complement strand
TCAACGGCTGGATAAAGTCCGCCAACGGCAACAACTTCGAAGACCGCCGCGATTTCCAGTGGGGTGGACGAGTGGCTTATCTGTGGCGTTTCGCGGAGGACGCGTCATTGACGATAGACTATGTACATCAGGCGAGTGAGGTGCGTGGCGAATCGAACATCAACCTGCTTGAGTTGGGGGCTCAGTTTGAGATCAACGATAAGCTGACTGTTGGCCCCGGTGTTTTTGTTGGTCTAGATGGCAAAGATTCGACCCCCAATTTTGGAGCCGGAATCCGAGTCACTTACGGCTTCTAAGGTCGTGCGGCGTCGGTAAGAGTGTTACTTGCGTTCGGCTAGGACAAGATTGCTACGCGCAACGCACGTGATTATTCCTCTTGCGCCGGCGGCAATCGGAATACAAAGCGGCGGTGCAATCGATTTGCATCGGCGTCCGGGATCGGTGTGTCACCATGCGGCATCGTCAGATACTTCTGCTTAACCTGCAGCTCGTCTGTTCGGTACATTTGGCCGGCTGCGTGACCGTTGATCCTCGACCTGACTTCGATCATGCCGAACAAATGATTGCCGCGCGGACTGGGGTTGATCGGGCGTACAATCCCGAAACATCATCAACAATCGAAGACGCAGTGGAGGAGTTACTCGCGGACGGTTTGACCACGGAGGAATCTGTCCAGGTCGCGTTGTTGCTCAACAGCGATTTCCAAGCGCTCGTACAGGGCATCGGCGTGTCTCGCGCGGAAGTGGTTCAGTCGGGATTGCTGTCTAACCCGTCGATCGGGCTGAGCACGCGTTTTCCCGAGGCCGGCGGACGATCCAACCTCACGGTGACCTTCGCTCAGCAGATTGCCGACCTCTGGCAGATTCCCGTACGCAAGAGAATCGCGGAGGCCGCATTGGAGCAGGCGATTCTCAACATCGTCCACGATGCCAACAATCTCGCTTCGGATGCAAGACGCGACTGTTACCGGGTAATTGCGGTGAAGCGGTTGGAGCGCGCCGCACGCCAAACGCTGCAACTGGCGAAGAAATCGCTGACGCTGGCGGAGGATCGGTTTGATGCCGGCGAGGCCGGAAAGGTGGATGTCAATCTGGCGCGAGCCAATGTGTTAAGTGGTCGATCACGGTTGATGGGGCTTCACCGCGAGGCCGATATGGCTCGAACGACCCTGGCCCACACGCTCGGCCTCGTTCGCTGGGGTGATCCGTGGAAGCTTGACGACGTTTTGCCGCAAGACGCTGTTCGATTCAAGGATGATGAGTCGTTATTGCTTTTCGCAATGAGTGCACGGCTGGACGCTCGCGCCGCAGCCATTAAAGTTCGGGCTGCTGAAGATGAGATCAAACATCAGTACTTGAACATCTTCCCCAATGTCACGCTTGGCGTCGAATGGGAGCGCCCGGAACGACAGGCGTTGCCGGGCCGCAATGTCCTAGGCGATACGGCCCGTGCCTCCGTGGCGAACGGGCGCCTCACAGCACCCAGTATTCAATCGCGCAGCCAGAGGAATCTGGAGCGGCGTCAGATCATTGATTCGCTACTTGGACCCACACTCGACATTACGCTTCCGATTTGGGACCAAAACCAGGCCCAGATCGCCAAAGCCCGGTTTCTGGCCGTCCAGGCCCGAAAGGCGTACGAGGCGATCCTTGACGCGGTCGCACGGGACATTCAACAGGCTCAGACCATCGCCATGAGCGCATCACAATTGGTCACTTTCTTCGAGGATGAAGCCTTGCCGCACGCCCATCAGAGTGTGGAAGCCGCCCAGCACGCTTATCAGGCCGGAAACCTGGATATCCTTGCCCTGCTTGACGCACAGAAGACGCTCGTCGCGCAGCAGGAGGCATACATCGGCGCGCAGCGGGATCTTGCCATCGCGATGGCGGAGCTACGTCGCGCTACGGGCGGACGGCTGCCAGGGGAATCGGATGACGAAAAGCATGCAAACCACCCCCCCAGCCCCAACGCGGAGAACCCGTAATGGCCAAGAGTGCTCACCCGCGCGTCGTGCCCATTCTCGTAGTCTTGGGCTTTCTGATGCTTATGACGGGATGCGACCTCACCGCAAATCCAGCGTTACCAGTCGATTTGTCCACACGATCAACCGATGTGGCCTCGTTCATTCAGCAGTTTGCGCGGGAAGCGCTCGCGGCTTTCTTGTTCTAATACCCACACGACGATGACCTCGAACCACCCACCCGCCAAGCAGCCTTGCGAGCCTCACGGATCGGCTGATGCGCCGCTGCTATTGAACAAAGACGGGTTCCATGTTCGCCATCGCAAGGGCATTCTCTTTATCACCTTGGTGGTGTGCGCAGCCGGCGCCTATGCCGCATACCGCATGCCCTCCTCCGTGTTTCCGCAAACCGACTTTCCGCGCGTCGTCATCCTCGTAGACAACGGCGTCATGCCGGCGGATGCGATGATGGCCACGATTACGCGGCCGATCGAAGAGTCGATGAAAAACATTCCCGGCGCCGTAAACATTCGTTCCGCCACGGGCCGAGGATCGGCCGAGGTCAATGTGTTTTTCACCTGGCAGACGGACATGGTCCAGGCGGAGCTGTATGTGCTCGGTAGATTGTCCCAAATCCGCAGCACGTTACCCGCCACCGCGGCGACGGCCGTACATCGTTTGACCTTCTCGGCGTTTCCCATGATCGGGATCAGCCTGACAAGCA
>CAZYXP010000332.1:0-2693 GCA_964651325.1 uncultured Phycisphaeraceae bacterium | reverse complement strand
AACTGGTCCTCAGCGACAAGCGATACTCGACCCGGCATCCTTTGATGCGCCTCGAACGGGGCGCCACAATGGGCAAGACAGCGTAGAAACAGGGGTAGGCGCAAACCGATGGTGACGCCTACAATACATAGTGGCAAACGTTTGTCGCCCTAAGTTAGTTGACGCAGTTCCAGCGGCCGCCTAGCCGTGCTCCCTCGTCGTTCGTTGACGAGGACGGTGAGCGGGCATGGAAGGTCTCCCCACGCCGGGAGCCTGAGTACGGACCGCCGCACCAAGATGGTGTATATGCGTTGGCAAGGCAATGGAGGAGCCGAATTATGTTGGTGCTATCAAGACAGCGCGACGAAACCATTATGATCGGCGACGATGTGGAAATCACCGTCGTCGACATACGAGGCGATAAAGTTCGCCTTGGGATCAATGCGCCGCGCCGAATCCAGGTCCATCGAAAGGAAGTCTACGACGCGATCAAGCGAGAAAACGAGCTGGCCGCAAAGTTGGACACAAACGATGTACGGGATTGGGAGGATGGCGGTAAAGCATCCAAAGAGGATCCAAGGAAAGAGGTCCAGTAGAAGTAGAAGGTCTCGACAAAGAATGCCCGGAGCTGAATCCGGCGCAATGATGTCTTTTGAGTAACGAAAAAAACCAGGGTGTTCACGGTAGAACATCCGGAGTAATCAGGGAGGATTGCTCATGTCCAGAATCAACAGTAATGTCCCGTCCATGATCGCCCAGCGCAACCTATCGGGTTCGCAGCGTTCCCTGTCTTTGTCACTGGAACGACTCTCCAGTGGGCTCAGGATCAACCGAGGCGCGGATGATCCGGCCGGGTTGATCGTCTCCGAGCGGTTGCGATCCGAGATCGCCGCCGTGGATCAGGCGGGCGACAACACCGCCCGGGCCATCAACGTGATTGCCACGACGGAGGGCGCGCTCAACGAAGTGTCCGCCCTGCTGATAGACATTCAGGCGCTGACGCTCGAAGCGGCCAACAGCGGCGCATTCTCCGACGACGAGATCGCCGCCAACCAGTTGCAAATCGACAGCGCCATCGATTCGATCTCGCGGATTGCCAACACGACGACGTTTGCAGGGCGGAAGCTGCTCAACGGGCAGCTCGATTACACCGTCAGTGGCGTCACAAGCACCCAGCTTTCCGACGTGCAGGTTCAGTCGGCCAAGTTTGGAACGCAGAGCTTTGTCCCGGTGAACATCAATGTCTCCGTGTCCGCCCAGCAAGCCCAGCTCGGATTCCCGCAGGCCAACACGGTAGGCAGCGCCACCACGGTCAGCATCACCGGGCCCGACGGCATTGTGACGCTGACCTTTCCTGCAAGTGCCTCGGCCAACGACATGGTGGCTTCCATCAATGCCCGCACCGACGATACGGGCGTCCAGGCGGTAACCAGCGGCGCGAGTGGCGCTTCCGGATTCAGGATGTTTACCAATGACTATGGAAGCCGCGCGACGATCAGCGTCCAGGCGTTCAACTCGCCCCCAAATCCGGCTTTCGTGGTTCAGGATCGAGCCGGTGTCAACGTCACCGACACGCAAGGCCGCGATGCCCAGGCGACGATCAACGGCGTGGCGACCAATGCGGACGGGTTGAAGCTCTCCATCCAGAGCAACAATTTGAAGGTACAGACGATCCTCAATGAGTCCTTTGGCAGCGGTGGTCTTGCGACTGGACTGGGCGCGTCCACGTTTGCCGTCAAAGGCGGCGGAGCCTTGTTCCAGCTAGGCCCACGCGTGACGCCCAACCTTCAGGAGAACATCGGCGTCAAGAACATGCAGGCCAACAGGCTTGGCAACGCGATCGTCGGGTTCCTTTCCGAATTGCAGGATGGCCAACGGTTCGCACTGAACACGGGGAACTTCATCGAGAGTCAAAAGGTGGTCGATGAGGTGATCACCCAGGTTTCCGTCTTGCGAGGCCGGCTCGGGGCGTTTGAGCGAAACGCGCTCAACCCCAACATCCGCCAGTTGGCGATTACCACGGAAAACCTGACCGCATCGCAGGCGGTCATTCGAGATACGGACTTTGCCGAGGAGACGTCGGAACTGACCCGGTCGCAGATTCTGGTTCAGGCCGGAAACAGCATCCTGGCCATCGCCAACGCCCAATCGCAAAACGTCCTTTCCCTGCTCGGCGGATAGGCCGGGCAGCCGTAGGGTACCGCAGCGGGCAATGGTACCGAAGTCTGGGGTAGCGATGCGGCTGGGTGGCATGGGTAAGCTACTGCTTACCCGTGCGCTCCCTGCGTCAACGTGGCAAGGGTACGCGTAGCTACTCGTGTCTTCGGTCCGCGGGCATTCCCGCCGTGCTCGCAGGTTTATGTGTGTTCTTCGCATCCCGCACGGGCAAACAGTGTTTGCCCATGCCACTCTGGATCCTTATTCGTCCAGTGGAAGGGCAGATCAGGCAAGGGGCGTCCCCGATGCACTGCCCCGCTTACTTCTTGCCCAGCGCCCGCTGCGCGGCAAAGAATCGGCGCAACAGATCGCCGCACGCGTCGGCCAGAACGCCGCCGGTGACCTCGACGCGGTGATTCAATCGTGGGTCGGTCACCACGGAGCAAAGAGAGCCGCACGCGCCGGTCTTGGGATCCGGCGCACCGAAAACCAAGCGCGGGAGGCGTGCCAGGACAATCGCACCGGCGCACATGGTGCATGGCTCGAGCGTGACATAT
>CAZYXP010000331.1:0-2714 GCA_964651325.1 uncultured Phycisphaeraceae bacterium | reverse complement strand
GATCCGAAGAAGATCGCGTTGTGGCAAGGGCGGTTCCAGCGTTTCTTGGATTCCGGTCTGACGGTGGCTCGGTTCTGCGCGATCGAGCATGTGTCGGCATCCTCGTTTTACTTTTGGCAGAAGAAACTCGGGCCGCAGACGCAGCGACGGTCTGCCCGCGCAGAAGATCGCGGCACCTATGCAGAACATCTCGACACCCGCACGAAAGATCACGACGTCGGCGTCGAGGATCACGGTGTCTTCAGGTCGGTGACTGTGATACCGGGCGCATGCGGTGTTGTCATTCGATTACCGGGAGGCACCCGGATCGAGGTGGATGCGAACCATCTCGATGCCATCCGCGCGGTCGTGGCGGAGACGGTGCGGGTCGATCATGGCCGGGCGGCTGAACGGAACGTGTCTTTTGGCAATCAAGTCACTCGCAAGGCATCTTCCGACAACCAGGTCATCCGCAAGTGCAGCACGATCGGCAAGCGCGACGGTAGCGTGCGTACAAGCGGGACCGTGTCATGCTGAACGTTCCGGCCACGGTACCGATCTTTTTATGCACACAGCCCACCGACATGCGGAAGGGGTTCGATGGACTATCCGGCATCGTGCGCGGCGTGTTCGGGGCCGACCCGCTGGATGGCAGTCTGTTCCTATTTGTCAACCGTCGCCGCGATCGGATCAAGATCCTGCATTTCGACGGGAGCGGTTATTGGCTTTACTACAAGCTTCTCGAAGCAGGTACGTTCGAGGTGATTCACTCGGAAGACGCCTGTGTACAGATCGATGCCACGCAGCTTGCGATGCTGCTCGGCGGCGTATCGTTGGTCGGAGCTCGAAGGCGCAAGCGTTATCATCGCGCGTCGTAGACGAAGACATGCCGACTTCCGGATACGCCCGACAGCGATGAGCATGCGTTGGCAATCGTTCGGTCCTTGGCCCAAGCGTTTTCCGATTGGATGGGTCGCATTGAAATTCTTTGCGTAGATGCCAAGTCGATGGCACGGCATGTGCTATACTGATCGTTGGCATGAGTCCTACAAAGAACAGCGAAGACGCAGCGATCAAGATCACGATGCCCACGAACTTGTCTGCGTGCCAGGCATTGATCGAACAACTGGCCTGCACGGTTGATTCACAAACCAATGTCATCGAGACGTTGCGTCAAGAGAAGCAGGAGATCGAGCTGACGTTCAACCTGTGGATGCATCGTCTCTTCGCCAAACGCAGCGAGCGTTATCTCGACAACCCCAACCAGTTGAAACTCGACCTGGGTGACGACGACAAAGCGGCCGACGCCGCGGAAGGTCTGGCGCAGGCGGTCCAAGAAGCGGGACAGAAAGCGGGGCTTCCCGTGAAGGCGCACGTTCGTCGTGTGCGTAAGCCGCATAGCGAGTCGCTGCCCGAGCACTTGCCCCGTTATGAAGTCGAGGCGGATGTTCCCGGCGACGTGAAGAACTGTCCCGCGCACGGCCCGCGCAAGCTGATCGGTCACGATACGATCGAAACGCTGGAGTTCGAGCGGCCCAAGCTTCGCGTTCGCGTGACGAAGTATCCCAAGTATGCGTGCCCGCAGGAATCCAAGTGCGGGGTCGCCTCGCCGGATCGTCCCACCGGTCTGGTGGAAGGCGATCGCTACGGCACCGGCGTGGCGGCGGAGATCATTACAGCGAAATATGGTTTTCACATGCCGGTGTACCGGCAGCAGGATCTGTTTGCGGGAAGCGGGTGGACGCCGGGGCGTTCGACGCTGTTAAACATCTTGACCGCATCGGCCTTCGTGATCGAGCCGCTGGTCGAACACTTCAAGCGGTCGGTCCTGGCCGACGACATTGTGGGCACAGATGACACGCGTGTAACACTCCTCTTGCCGGAGACGATTCCCAAACCTGACCCCAACGATCGAAAGTCTGGGCGGGCCTACGAAGTCCTGAGCAAAGCCATGGCCGAAAAACGCCGCAGCGTGACGGCGCGAATGTGGGCGTATCGCGGGATCACCGTTCCGCTCAACGTGTTTGACTTTACGGTGAGTTGGCATCGCGACGGTCCCGCGCTGATGCTGGCTGACTTTGAGGGAACCTTGCAGGCTGATTGTTATGCGGGTTATGAAGGGATTGCGCTGGGCAGCGAGGGACGTATTCGACGCGCATCCTGCGTGGCCCATGCCAGGCGTAAAGTGTTCGACGCGAAGGAATCATACCCGATCGAGTCGGCGGTGGTTTTGGCGAAGTTCCAGGAGCTCTACGATATTGAGGACCAGGCCAAGGCGCTATCATCCGAGGATCGCTTGGCGCTGCGCCGGTCCGCTGCGGTTCCGGTCTGGGATGACCTTGAGGCGTGGCTCGATAGCGAGGCGGCCACACGGGCGTTACCCAAGAGCCCGTTGGGTAAGGCCATCGGCTACCTCCGCAACCACTGGAAGCCGCTGCAGACCTACTTGACCGACGGTCGCCTACCGATCGACAACAACGACGTTGAGCAGTTGATGAAGCAAGTCGCGCTGGGTCGAAAGAATTGGCTGTTCATCGGAAGCGTCGCCGCCGGTGCGCGTGCCGCGGCCTTCCTGACACTTGTCAGCAGTGCGTTGCGCAACGATCTGGATGTCTGGGCCTATGTCAAAGATGTTCTCGATCGCCTCTTGGCCGGCGAGACCGATTACGCGGCGCTTCGCCCCGACGTTTGGCGCATTGCGCACCCCGAAGCGATCCGCAAATACCGCGTCGCCG
>CAZYXP010000330.1:0-2732 GCA_964651325.1 uncultured Phycisphaeraceae bacterium | reverse complement strand
GGGCTTGCGCCCGGTGCTCTGAAACGTGCCCGCCGCCGATTTGGCGGTTTGGGCGATCCGGTGGTATAGTCCCCCGCATCGCATCGACGGCGTCCTCCACGAACCACCCGCCTCACCCGGGTCGAGCGGCGCCAAGGGCTGGTGAAGATCGGGATTTCAGTGATGAGCGAAGATTTTCTTCCCATCAAAGGGTACGACCACGTCGAGTTTTACGTCGGCAACGCCAAACAGGCGGCCCATTTTTACGATAAGACGTTCGGATTCAAACCGGTAGCCAAGATGGGCCTGGAAACCGGCAATCGGAAGGTGGCCAGCTATGTGATGCAGCAAGGCAAGGTTCGCTTTGTTCTGAGCACCGCCTACACCGCCGATCACGAAATCGCCCGACACTGCGCGCTGCACGGCGACGGCGTCAAAGCCATCGCACTGGAGGTGAACGATTGCGAGGCCGCGATACACGCGACCAAGCAGCGCGGTGCCACCGTACTCAAACCCGCCACGGCCCAGGAGGATGATCAGGGGACGCTGATCAGCGGGGAGATCAAGTACGCCGGTGACACGGTTTTTCGATTCGTTCAGCGAAAGAACTACCGTGGCGCATTTGCGCCCGGCTACGTACCCATTGAATCCACCGGCAGCGACGCGGTCGGCTTCGCGTCCATCGATCACATCGTCACCAATGTCTACGTCGGCGAGATGGATTTCTGGGCGAACTGGTACGCTTCGGTGATGGGGTTCACGAATCTGGCGCACTTCACCGACGACGACATCAGCACCGAATACAGCGCCCTGATGAGCAAAGTGATGGAAAACGGCACGGGCAAATGCAAGTTCCCCATCAATGAGCCGGCCGAGGGCAAAAAGAAGAGCCAGATCGAGGAATACCTCGACTACTACTACGGCCCCGGTGTGCAGCACATCGCCATGACAACCGGCAACATTTACGACACAATTACCGAGCTTCGCAAGCGCGACATTGATTTTCTCCGCGTGCCGGACACCTATTACGACGCCATCAAGGAGCGCGTCGGCGACGTGGATGAGGACTGGAAGCGGCTCCGCGAGCTGGGCATCCTCGTGGACAAAGACGAAGACGGATATCTGCTGCAAGTATTCACGGCCCCGGTGCAGGATCGGCCCACGCTCTTTTATGAAGTGATCGAGCGACACGGTAGCCGCGGCTTTGGCATCGGCAACTTCAAGGCGCTGTTCATCAGCATCGAAGAGGAACAAGCGCTGCGCGGCAATCTGTAACCCAATACCGGATCGACTCGGCCGGTATTGCAAGCCGCCTGCGGTTATCGCGCTTCGCCGATTGCCCCGCTTCACCGAACGCCCTGAGCCGCTCTGACGGCACACGACATGGAGAATAGCATTCTATGATTCACTATCATCAGCTCGGCGACGTGCCGCCGAAACATCACGTGACACATCGTCATGACGGAAAGCTGCTCATGGAGCAGTGCATGACCCGCGCCGGCTTCGACAGTACCTACAGCACGCTTTATTACAAGATTCCGCCCACCGACGAGTGTGCGATCGCCGAAATGGAGTTGCCGGGCTTTTGCCCCATTGCCCCCATAGCCAAGCAACCGCTGCACCGGCGGCACCTGCGCACGCAAGACCTCGCGGTTGCGGGCGATTTTCTGACCGCCCGGCGAACGATTCTGCTCAACGACGACGTGCGCGTGGGCATCTGCAAACCCAACAAACCGGCCCGCGATTTCTTCAGCAACAGCGACGGCGACGAATGCTGGTTCGCCTACGCCGGCGGCGGCGTGTTGGAGAGCGTGTACGGCAGCCTTCCCTTCAAGAAGCACGACTACGTCATCATCCCCAAGAGCACGCCCTACCGATTGCATTGCGAAGACGATAAGGGCGTTTTTCTGGTGTTTGAGTCGAGCAGCTACATCGACGTGCCCAAGCAGTTTCGCAACGCCTCCGGTCAGGTCACGATGGACGCGCCTTACTGTCATCGCGATTTTCGCTATCCCCAGGAGTTGCTTTCGTTCGACAAGAGCCGACACGGCGCGGGGCCCTACCCGCTGATCGTCAAATTCGGCAATGAAATCACGGTCCACAAATTCGAACATTTTCCGTGGGATGTCGTCGGTTGGGACGGTTTCTCCTACCCCGTCGCCTTCAACATCCACGATTACCAGCCGCGAACCGGCGCCATCCATCTGCCACCGACGATTCACGTCACGTTCGCGGGCCGGGGCTTTATCATATGCAGCTTTGTGCCGCGCAAAGTCGATTATTACGACGACCGAAACGGCCATCAGGCGATCCCCTGCCCTTATGGCCACGCGAGTGTGGATTGCGATGAAATCCTCTTCTATGTCGATGGGGATTTCACGTCACGCAAGGGCATCGAGCCGGAATCCATCAGCTACCACCCGATGGGCATTCCCCACGGCCCCCATCCGGGCACCTACCACGGCAGCATCGGCCACGAACGCACGAACGAACTGGCAGTGATGTGTGACACGTTCTTGCCGCTGAAACTAACCGACGTGGCCGATTCCATCGAGGACAAGGATTACCACTACACCTGGGTCAAGCGGATCGACTCCGCGATGAAGTCCAAACCCTAGCGGAGTCTCACTTTTCGTGTAGCGCCGTGAGCCCTGGGTAGCGCCGTAAGCCCTTCGATTCAGCAACGACCCTGAGCCGCGGGCTTCAGCCCGCGCGGTCGTGGGGGTTGGCCCAACAACCGCTACGCGAAATCT
>CAZYXP010000329.1:0-2742 GCA_964651325.1 uncultured Phycisphaeraceae bacterium | reverse complement strand
GCTCCAGGAGGAACATCTGACGAGGCGAGCTCAACCTTGTCTCGAAACCTTCAAGCGTCCGATCCGGAAGAACCGTTCCGGTCGACAGGTTCACCAGATCATCAACTGCATAGATCGCGTGATTCTGCCGATCGGCAAGATAGGCCGTGCCGTTGCTGTCCACCACGATCCCCTCCAATTGCACCAGCGTTGCCGCGATGGTGACAATGGCGTCGGGCTGAACAATACCGTCGAGGTTGGTGACATCTCTGAAAACACAAACCGAAGCGGTTTTGTCAACCACGTAGAGCACATCGTTGTCATCCACGACGAAATCCTCGATCCCGCCCCATACGGAACTGAACGATCGCGACACCACCGCCGTCCCCTCATCCGTCTCCGGCGACGCGAAGAACAGAATCCGGCTCGTGTTGACGTTTAGCCCCGACGTGTCGCTGACATAGAGGTTGCCCCGGGCGTCAAGATCCATCGCATCGATCGTCATGACCAGCGATGTGGTACTCGTGTTAAAAGGAACACGATCATCCGGACCAAACGTCCGCGTCGGGGCGATGTCGCCGGCGAATGAGTCGCCCGAGACATCGTCGAACACCAAAATGCCGTCACCCGCGCCCGCGTCGCCGACATAAAGCCGATCGTTGACCTCGTCGTAGGCAAACGCGATGGGCGAATCCAAGAGCGTCTGATTGCCCTCGACCACCATGCCGGCCGCGGCGTCGTCCACCGTCCGCGCGTCATCATACCAAACGATGCCGCCGTTCTGCCGGCTGATCAACAACCGATCGCTCCCAGTCACCACAATGGAACGCGGCTGAAACAGACCGGTGGCCACGCCGTTGTTCAAGCGATTCGTCGGAGCAAGTTCGCCATTGAGCAGCCCGGCGCCTTCGTAGCTGGTCATAGGCGAGTTGTTATTCACCACGAACAGCATCGCCGAAACCGGCGTCACCACAACGTCCATCGAGTCCTGGGCCTTGCTGCCCGCGCCGTCGTCGATCGCCAAGGAAAACGTCAACGTCTCATTGGTGTTGGGCGCGACAAACGAAGGAGCGTTCGTGCCCGCGTCGATCAAGTCCACGGTGGTCCCTGCAGTCTGAACCCAAGAGAAAACCAGCGCCGATGGGTCGACGCCTTGGCTGCCGGAACCGTCCAGCGTCACCAGGGTTCCCCCCTCCACCATCTGATCAAGGCCTGCATCGGCAACCGGAAGATCGCCTCCGCTATTGTCATTCAAGTTGGTGTTGACGTTGTCGTTCGTGTTCGTGTTCCCATCTCCGCCGCCGCCCCCGCCACTCGTTGCCGGCGCCGGACATCCCGAACTGATCAAGCCCAACAAAGCCAGCCCAAGACATGCCATCATAGAAACTCTTTGCCCGCGCATGGAGAATCCTCCGTCTTGCCCGTCAACCGCGCCGCCGACGAACATAGTGATTTGAACTAAAACCGACCCATCTGGCACCACCGCGCCGCGGTGCCCGGACGCGTTAACAGACGGGGGATTCTACCTCACCCCTATTGACCCACAAGTACGCGTTCGACAAACGGCCTCAGTTCATCCGCCGCTTGCTCGTTCATATTATGTCGCACACGGATGGCCGGCTTGCCTATGCCCAGCAACCTACCCAAATCAACGGGCGTACCGGTCAAAACAAGATCGCAATCAGCAGCGTTGATCGTCGCCTCCAATTCCACCATCTGTTTCTTGCCGAAACCCACTCCCCAACCGCGGCGGAGGGCGCTGTGCTACGGGGGATACGCCCTCGAATCAACATTTTCGAGGCAGCGAACAGCGTGACTCATGCCTCCGCCTTGGCGCCAAGGAGTCGCTTCCTGGGATGGTTACCGGGCCATTTTGGAGTGCTTGGGCAGAGATTTGGCGGGAATTTCGGGAGATTTTTCTTTACAGGCTGTGGGTGGCTCGCCTATCATTCGTAGGTTCGATAATGGGCCGTGGCCGTTGCGTTTCGGTCGCTGGCCCGATGGGGTTTTGGGGTGGATTCATCGACCGCGCTTTGGTACCTGGTTCGCCGCCTGAAAGTGGCCAAATCGGCTTCTTAGCGTGAGCACAAGCGACATTCTCGCTTGCGCACTTCCGGTCGCGGGGCCAACATCTCTTTATCCTGGGGGAGCCTTTAATTGGGGACTCAAGGTCAGCCTAGAGAACATATCGGACTTGCCGAATCCTAGAAGAGTTCGGCGGTTCTGGTGTTCTCGGGGCATTGCGAAGTGTCGACAAGCGTGGCTTGAACGCTTTTTGTCCCCCTCTTTTGCCTAGAGGCTCTTGTTTGTCGAGGGCTGCGTCGGTATTATGACGCGGCGGGTTCTAGTTGGACGGACGCGATTTTCGCGGCGCATCTCGTAACGGGTGGCCGGCGATGGACGGCTCGCGACCGATCCACAGGAACAGCAGCAACGAAGCTGGGGTGATCGACCGGAAAACCAGGCGGTCTCCTTTCTCCAAGCGCCGGACCCCTAAGGGAAGCGGGGGCGGGCGGTAAGGTGTTTGTAGTCTGCGGCAGATCGGAAAATGCCGCGTTTTTTTGATTTTTCGGCGATGGGTCGCGCCTTGGGGGCGGCCGGCATCGAGTGGATGCCAAGTATGTCCGGACCGTCTCTAATGCAACGAATTCGAACTACAGAAGAGAGGAATACGATGATGCTAAGGAAGATACTTTGCGCGTGCAGCGTGATGGTCTTCATCGGTACGTCGATGGCGACGCAATCGGTCGCGGCGGCGTCCGG
>CAZYXP010000328.1:0-2759 GCA_964651325.1 uncultured Phycisphaeraceae bacterium | reverse complement strand
CGATTCGACTGCCCACGCAGAAATCGTGGCCATCCGTGCCGCGTGCCGAAACCTGGGCACGCCGAATCTCAGTGGCTATGTCATCGCGACGACGTGCGAGCCGTGCCCGATGTGTGCGGCGGCGATCCACTGGGCGCGGCTGGACAAGGTGATTTACGGCGCAAGCATCGCGGACGCCAAACAGGCCCATTTCAACGAGCTTTCCGTTTCTGCGGAGACGCTCTATGGTCACGGGCAAAGCCTTGTGCAGCTCATTCCATTCGTGCTTCCCGATGAATGCCGGGCGTTGTTTGAGCTTTGGAAGACCGGCCCCAATCCGCTTCCGTATTGATTGGACAGGAGGACGGGCCACATTCTTCTTGAAGGTCGATGCCCGTGGGCCGGTGCCCCGCCGCTTCCTTACGGGCGCGGTTCTGTTGGGGCTGGCGCTAGCCAGACACTTGCCGTCCGGGTATTTTAGGGGTGCGGTACGAGTCGCGTTTGCCCCTCGAACAGCTTTGAAATGGAGAATCAGCCATGATGCGTAAGATAGCGATTGTGATGATGTGTGCGGTTGTCTTGGCTGCAGGAGTCATGCTTACCAGCCCAAAGCTCGCCGAGGCGTGCGGTGGGTTCTTCTGTCAGGCTGTACCGATCGATCAGGCCGGTGAGCAGATCATCTTCCGCAAGGACGGCGACATGGTGACGGCCGTCGTCTTGATTCAGTATGAAGGGGCGGCCGAGGATTTTTCCTGGGTGGTGCCCGTTCCGGGTATACCGGCGCTCTCCGTCGGGAGCGACCTTATTTTCAGCCCGTTGGAGTTGGCGACGCGGCCTCAGTTTACGCTTCTTACGGAAGGCGAGGCGTGCCCGCAGAGAGACCTTGATTGCCCAACATGCAGTCCACCACAGATAGCCTCTGATTTCGCGAGTGGCGCCGCGGAGGAGGACGCCGACGTGATCGTGCTCCAAGAGAAAGTCGTCGGCCCGTTTGACACCGTGGTGGTCCAAAGCGACGACCCCGATGCGCTGGCAAAATGGCTGTCCGACAACGACTACGACCTTTCGGACCGCGGATCGGAATTGATCGCCCCATACGTTGATCTGGGGATGAACTTCGTCGCGCTTCGGCTTCGTCAGGATCAGGGCACCGGAGACTTGCAGCCGCTGATCATGCGGTATCAGAGCGAAGAGGCAATGATCCCGATCCGCCTGACGGCCGTGGCGGCCATGCCCGACATGGGCATCCTCGTCTGGCTCCTGGGGGATTCGCGCGGCGTGCCCACGAACTTCCTGCATGTAACCCCAAACTACACGCTGCTTAACTGGTATTCGGGCACGACGACCGCATACGTCTCGTATCAAGGGCTGATTACCACGGCCATGGATGAAGCCGGCGGGCAGGGGTTCGCCACGGACTACGCCGGGCGAGCCATCGACGTCGTCGCGAGTTTGCCCGACCCGGTTCGATTCCGAGAGGAACTCGGTCGGCTCAACGCCATCGAAGATGACGCCCGGTTTATCGCGGACGCGGTCAACGGATTCGTTTTTCCCCAGGACAAGGTGCTGGAAGTCTTGCGGCGGGAGCTTCCCCTGGCCGCGGGCGAAGAGGAATTCCTTTACTTCTCGGATGGGACGTTGGGGGCGTCGTTCTCGCCGGACCAGCTAGCCACCGCCCGCGCCGCACTGGCCACGGAACTGCAAGACGCCGTCATCACGCCGCTTGAGGAATCGTTGGCGGTGTTTGATGAGGATCCCTATGTCACGCGCATGTTCACCACGCTCTCCCCGGAAGAGATGACGCTCGATCCGACGTTTTCGTTCAATCCCGATCTGGCGGATCAGGCCATAGAGCGCCAGGCCACCATGCGCCTGAACTGCACGGGTACTGATACGGCATGGAGCCTAACCTTGGGCATGGGGACGGATCGTGACGGAGAGTTGGTGATCGAGGGCACGGGTAATCCGCCGGGGTTTTTCTCGGGGCCGCCGGTGATCGTTCAGGATTCGGTGTTCCAGACGGAAACGCTGACCACGAGCGGTCCGCCGACCAACGTTCAGCGGAAGAGTTTTGCCGTGTTTCAGGTGAACGAAGGCGGTTCCGGCGGCGGCGGTGGTTCTGGCAGCGGCGACAGTGCGGCCAACCTTTGCGGGGCGCTGGGGTTCGGGTGCGGCGGCGGATTGCCGATGCTGCTGATGACGCTGCTGGGTTTGCAGTGGATGCGCCGGCGTCGGTAGAGAATCGAAGATGTGGCGATAGCGTTTGCCCGCGCCTAGTGTTGCGCAGGTACTGCCAAGATTTTCACAGCCTTTTTCGCTAGGATGCAGGCGAGAATCGGCGGCGGGGCGTTTTCAGGGCAGCTGGCGCGAGGCTGGTGACATCCTGCTATTGGGTGGTTCGAGGGCTGGCGCCGCGGTTCTGATTCGGCGCACCTATCCCGCTGGGCGTGACATGTACTCCTTTCAGGATTCCCCGAGCGATCTTTCTTGCATTGACTTACCGGGAGTTTACAATCCCGTGTGTGCGCGTGACTTGGCTGGACACGGGTTCTGTCGGACCGGCTCGAAGGGAATCGAATCGGGTTTTGTACGGAGTCGGGCCCCAGTCGCTCTGGGAGCGATCCCATGCTTCGTTGATCGCGCATTTTTTGACGAGCCAAGCCGGCAGGGACGCCAAAGAAAGTAGATGGAGCACGCCGCGCATCGCCGGGACGATCGGTCCGGGCGCGGATTCCTCACGGAAGGAGGTTGGCCATGCTGTTTTGGGAAGCCGTCAACGG
>CAZYXP010000327.1:0-2796 GCA_964651325.1 uncultured Phycisphaeraceae bacterium | reverse complement strand
CCGGCAAGGCGTTCAGCGCCGGCGTCGATGTGGGCGACCACTCGGCCGACAAGGTGGCCGACATGATCCACCTGTTTCACGGCATTTTCCGCAAGCTCGCCTCGACCGACGCGCTGACGATCGCCGTGGTCCACGGGGCGGCGCTGGGCGGGGGATGCGAGTTGGCGTGTTTCTGCGATCTGGTGTTGGCGAGCGATCGGGCGAAGTTCGGGCAGCCGGAAGTGCAGGTGGGCGTGTTTCCGCCGGTGGCCGCGTGCGTTTTGCCGGCGCAGGTGGGCCTCAAGAAGGCCATCGAGATCAATGCGTTGGGCCGGACGATCGACGCGGCGGAGGCGCACAGAATAGGTTTGGTCAACGAGGTCTACCCGCGTGAAACCTTCGACGCGGACGTGGAGGCCTATCTCGACGGGATTCGCAAGCTGTCGCGGCCGGTGGTCCGTCTGGCCAAGCGGGCGACGTGTTTGGTGTCGCGCGATCAGGTGTTGGATCAATTGGCGCGGGCTGAAAGACTTTATCTTGATGAACTAATGCAGGTTAAGGATGCGCACGAGGGGATTGCGGCGTTTATGGAAAAGCGGGCGCCGGTGTGGCGACATGCCTGAGGCGCCTGGCAATAGTGGCCCTTGATCGTAAGGAAAAGTGACTGATGAAAGCGGTGGTATGGCACGGCGGCGACGTCGGCTTGAAAACAGAGGACATTCCGATTCCCAAGATCGGCCCCGATGAAATTCTGGTGAAGGTGGCCGCCTGCGGTGTGTGCCACACGGATTTGCATTACATCGAACACGGCGTGCCCACGTTCAAGAAGCCGCCGGTGGTCTTGGGCCACGAGGCGTCCGGCGTCGTCGAAGACGCGGGCGGCGAAGTCGAAGGGTTCAAAAAGGGAGGGCATGTGCTGATTCCGGCGGTGCTCACTTGCGGTCGGTGCCAGTTCTGCCGCATGGGTCGCGAAAACATTTGCAGCAACATGACGATGCTCGGCAACCACATCAACGGCGCGTATGCGGAGTTTGTAGCCGTGCCCGCCAAAGACGTGTTGGATTTGCCCGAGTCGATTCCGCTCGAGGAGGCCTCCATCATCGCGGACGCGGTGTCCACGCCGTACCACGCCGTCAAGAACCGCGCCCGGGTGCGGCCCGGCGATACCGTCGTGGTGTTCGGCTGCGGGGGGGTTGGGATCAACGCCGTGCAGCTTGCGCGAGCTAGCGGCGCTCAGGTCATCGCGGTGGACATCAACGATCGCAAGCTGCAATGGGCTTCGGAGTTTGGGGCATCGCACACGATCAATGCTTCCAAGGTGGATCGCGTCAGCAAGGAAGTCAAGAGGCTGACGGGCGGCGGGGCGGACATTGCGATGGAGGTGATAGGCCATCCCCGCACGATTGAAGAGGCGTTTGAGTGCGTGCGCGTCGGTGGGCGGTTTTGCGTCGTCGGTTACACGCATGAGAAGATTTCGATTGTGGCCGGCAAGATCATGTTCAAGGAGATCGAGGTCGTCGGTTCGCTGGGCTGCAGGCCGCTGGACTACAAGCCGCTGATTCGCATGGTGGAATCGGGCGCGATAGACGTGAAGCGTTTGGTTACGCATCGGTTTAAGCTCGACGAGCTGGAACGGGCGTTTGACGTGATGAAAGAGGGCGTATCGTTGCGGTCCATCGTGGTGCCGTAGGAGCGATTGGGTGATGAGCACGGCGGTCAAACGAGTCAAGATCAACGCGCAGCAGCGCCTGGGCGTCTTGATGCGCGAGCATTTTCTCGATCTCGACGCGGCCGCCAAAGACCCTGAGCGCAAGGTGGCGTGGTGTACCTCCGTCGGTCCGTGCGAACTGCTGACGGCCATGGGCTTCGACGTGTATTTTCCGGAGAACCATGGGGCGCTGCTCGGGGCGCGGAAGATCAGCCAGGAATTCATTCCCAGAGCGGTCGGCATCGGCTACGGCGGGGAATCTTGCTCCTACATGACCAGTGACATCGGATCGACGTTGGCGGGTCTGAGTCCGCTGCAGGACGCTTTTGGGATCGCCGGCCCGCCGAAGCCGGATTTGCTTGTGTACAGCACGAATCAGTGCCGCGAGGTGCAGGATTGGTGGGGCTTCCACGGGCGACGCAGCGATGCGCCAGTACTTGGCGTGTGTCCGCCATCGCATCTGGGCACCGTGACGGGGGAGCATGTGGCTTTTGTGGGCGGTGAGCTGGAGCGTTTGATCGGGCAGGTCGAGGAGGCATTCGGCTTGCGGCTCGATCGGGATCGCTTGAAAGAGACGGTTGCGTTGTCGAGTCGGGCGAGCGAGCTATGGCGGCGCGTGCTCGATACGGCGCGGGCCCATCCGGCGGCGATGACGTTCTTTGATGGCGTCATTCACATGGCGCCGGTGATTCTCATGCGCGGCGCGCAGAAAGCGATTGACTATTACGAAGCGCTGTTGGCCGAGTTGACTCAACGCGTCGAGCATGGCGTGGGCGCGGTGGCCGATGAGCGTTTCCGTGTCTACTGGGAGGGGATGCCCATCTGGCCGAAGGTGCGAGAGTTGTCGGAGAAATTCCTGGAGTTGCGCACCGTCGTGGCGGCCAGCACGTATTGCAACTCGTGGGCGTTTGCCGAGTTTGACGGCGGCGATCCGATTCAATGGATGGCGCGGACGAGCCTTGAAATCTTCATCAACCGCGACGAAACCGCCAAGCAAAGCTTCTTGGAGCAGATGTTCGATCGGTTCGACATCGACGGCGCAATTTTTCACAACGCGCCAACGTGTCCCGCCCACACGCACTCCCGACTCGGGATACCGCACGCACCGG
>CAZYXP010000326.1:0-2833 GCA_964651325.1 uncultured Phycisphaeraceae bacterium | reverse complement strand
AGGCGAAAGGGGGGAGGCACAAGGTCGAAGGTCAAAGGTCGAAGGTCAAAGGTCAAAGGTCGAAGGTCGAAAGCTCTGCAAGCCTCGATCTCGCGAATCCCCGTCCGCGAGCGCGCTGCGTCTGATGGCGACTTCAACTTGTCGGCGTTATGGTCCGATCAAGTAGGTGTGGGTGTGTTTCCCCGACGCCGGATCCACGGTAGCGGGGCGCGGCCCCAGCCAAGTTCCTACGTCCCAGGAGAGAAATCGATGCCCAACGACGACAGCGCCGCCGTGATCAAGCAGAAGCTCAAACGTCTCTTGGCCCAGGATCTTTCCGAAATGGGCTACGAAGCAAAGGTCCAGCATCGCCGCCGTATCGCCGAACTTACCCGAGCGCACGATCGCGCCCGGGCGCTCGGCGAAGAGAGCGCGAAATCCATGGAGCCGGCGGCGACTCCGGTCAGGTGAAAGCGCTTTGAAAAGAGGATTCCACACGCTCCCGCGCACCGCATCGCCGGTGTAGGGTTCGCGGTCGTCTCGCCGGCTTTAATGCCGTTTCTCTCATGCGGCATGATCGCGGTTGGTGCGCCGCGAGTCTGGAACACGTGGGCGGCGCCAATGCCGTGCTTTCGTGCAGCCAGAAAGGCCGCTACAGCAGACGTGGGTGCACCTCGGGTGGCCCCACATTTGCCGCGCAGAAATGCTTCCTTGCTGTCAGGTGTGGAGAGCCGGAGCCGAGGCAGGTAGCTGGAAATCGAGCCTCCCGGCGATCAATCCAAACCAATCAGGGATTGTATCGCGTTAACGCGATCATCCACGACAACCCCAAGAACGCCACACCACCGATTCCCAGTAGAAACTGAACCTGTGGTCCCACCATGATCCTGTCACCCGCCTTCCCGTACAACGCACCAAGCAGCAAACCGGCAAGAAATCCGGCGACGTGGGCGAATACGTCCGTTCGCTCACCACTTGTGCCCAGGTAGCTCAACAGGACCACCGCGCCGATGATGGGCGTGTAGCGAGCCAGCTTCGACATTCGAGCGTCTCGCCGACGAATGGTCGCATAAGCCGCTACGATGCCAAGGGCCGCAAAAACAGCTGTTGAAGCACCGATTGACGTATGCCCAGGCTCACGAACCCACGCATTGAGCAGGTTGCCCGCAGCGCCGGCGAACAGAATACTCATCCATGCCAGACCAGAGCCAAGCAACTGACCGACAAACAGCCCAAGCAGGCCGCCAAACGCGATGTTGGCAACCAGATGCGTCAAGTCGCCATGCAGGCTCAAGGCGGTCACGGCACGCCACCACTGCCCCTGGCAAATCAGACCCGCGTTGGTTTTGCCGGCATCAAACCATTGTTCGCTGAGGATGTCCTGTCGCTGTAACCAAAACACGAGCACCAAGGCGATGGCATAGCCGAAAACGCCTACCCATCCGCTGGCTTGTTTGAGAACGGCTGTTCTCACGGACGGAGAAGCCTGATCCTCTTTCGCGTAAGCGTCGATTTCGGTACGGGCTTGGGCCGCAAGAGACGCAGGTACGACGATGATGAATTCGCCGGATTCTTGGCGGACCTGGTAGGGGATGCCTGTGGCTTCGAGCACCAAGCGGTACCGCAAGCAGCCTATTCGATTCGAACGGCAGACCTCTTCCATTGAGGTTGGCTTCTCGCTCATAACGATTCATTGTACGCTTGGGGTCTCGTTCAACCACCACAGTGAACGATTAAACAAATCCAGTCCCGAATGGTACTGCCGCTTGCAGGGCAACTGTCGCGGCACTCGTGCATGTGTGGATTCGTGCGGCCGCGCGGGTTGAAGCACGCGGCTCGGGTGGGGCGCGCCTGCCCGCAGATTCAAGCGTGACCATTTCCTCGGACGTTTTTTGCTTGATTCGCTCGGCGCGTGCCTGGTTTCGCGGTTTGGTGAGTAGGGCATGCTCTTGGGGCCGACGTTTCACCGCACGCGGGTCGAAGTGCTCGGGGCGGTTGCCGACGACACCATGAGCGCGTTACCGCATCGCGAATCCAGTCGTTGCGCAAGCGCCTTCGCCGGGGGTACGGGGCGGAGGAAGTCACGCTGATGGTGGCGGAGGATCGGTTCGAAACCTTCCCGCGCGATCAGGTCGCCGCCGTGGTACTTTCCCGTGGATCGCGCATGGCCTCCAACTACGGATCGCTGCTGACGTTTTCGCAACTCGCTGACCTGATTCGCTATCTTGAGTCGCTCAAGGGTATGCCCGACGACGCAAGCGCGTCCAATGCGGGTCGTCCGTAAGCCGCGCCGCCGGGATCAGACGGTCGGCCATCTACCATGGCCCTGATGATGGCTTCTTGGGGGACCGCGCCGTCCATACCGGCGCTACGTTTTCCCGACCCGGCGCCCCATTCCTGCCGTGTGCACGACCGTTTTGGCGGCGTTCAAGCCTCGTTTACGGGGCGTTCCCGCAAAGCGGGCTACTTGGTCGATCGTTCAGAGCTCATCGGAGATCATCGTTCTCCGATCGGCGCCAGCCCGTTTCAACGAGCCTACCCAAAGCCAGAAAATGCCCGTTGAGATGGGCTGGCGATCAATGGGAGCGAGGCGCGCCGCCTCCCCGGCGTAAAACGCGCGGGCTATCGACGCACGGCCAGACGAAACGAGCGGAAACCGATAGGCCCGACCGACCCCACCACGTCACGTCTCGATGCCACGTCCGCGCATCGCCCGACCGCCCGCTTCGCGTACTCCGCCTGCGAGCGTTGACTCTTGACTGGCGACCTTGCCTCTTCCCCTTCCAACTTCCGGCTCACCCAGCGTCCGGCCCGTTTGCGGTGTCTTGACCCTCCGCAGTTTTCTCAGGCGGAG
>CAZYXP010000325.1:0-2850 GCA_964651325.1 uncultured Phycisphaeraceae bacterium | reverse complement strand
AGTGTTTGCGGTCGTATCGGATATTCACGGAAACCTTGAGGCGCTGGAAACGGCCCTGGATGACATCAAACAGCGATCCATCAAAAGGGTCTGCTGCTTGGGCGATATCCTCGGCTACGGCGCCAGCCCTAAGGAGTGCCTCGACCGGGTGATCGAGCACTGCGAAATGGCGCTGTGCGGCAACCATGACCACGCCGTGTTCTACGAGCCTACCAATTTCAATGTCGGTGCCGAGCGGGCCGCCTATTGGACGCGCCAAGTTCTCGAAGATGAAACCAACAAAGCCAAGAGGGACAAGCGTTGGGACGTGCTGGGGCATATGCCGATCTCGCACGAAACCGACGGATTGCTCATGGTCCATGCCTCACCGCGCCGCCCGGTCAATGAATACCTGTTCCCTGAGGATGTCTACACGAATCCCGGCAAGATTCTTGAAAACTTCAAGCGTCTCGAATCTCAACACATGGCCTGCTTGGTCGGCCATACACACGTTCCCGGCGTTTTTCTGGATGATCCTTGCTTCGATTCGCCCGATGAATTGCCCGATTTGAACATTTACACGATCACCTCGGACGAGAAGGCCATCATCAACGTCGGAAGCATCGGCCAACCACGAGACCGCGATCCGCGTCTGTGCTACGTCGTGATCTATGAAAAAGGCGAAGCCCCTGAAGGGTACGAATTACCCGAAGTAGGCGAGGATGGATACTGCACGACCATTGAATTCGTTCGTCTTGAGTATGACATCGAGAAGGCGGCTCGAAAGATTTTTGACACGCCCGAACTCGACGACTTCCTCGGGACTCGCCTCTATGAAGGACGTTAACCCGCCGGGACGTTTCTTCTTTGCCGAGCCACAAAGGAATCCGGCGATTCCCCATTGATCACAGTGATTGGTTATGAGCAAGAGCACCGCCGGAAACGACTTCTTTCGAAACTTCACGATCGCGATGGGGGTATTCCTGCTCATTATGTGGGCTGCGCCGAAACTGCTGCCGCGCGTTTCCCAAAAGCAACCCGACGCGTCACCAACGCCAGTGGCCGGCGCTGAAGGGCCGGCAGATGAACAGATCGCCACAGCCCCCCCCCCGCCGGCGGGGTTGGATGCAGACAAGACCCCAGCCCAAGCCGAAGAAGCCACCAAACCCAAAGTCTTCACGCTTGTGGAAGCCGAGACGGACCTCGAAATACCGCTCGGCTCCGCCGAAGCGACAGGCGAGGACGGCGATTTCGATTATCGGATGGAGCTGACGCTTTCCAATGTAGGCGCTTCGATCGCGACGGCGCTGCTGACGGACCATGCGGCGCACTTGCATTCGGAGGAGCGTTACCGGCTTCTTGGCCCCGTTGAGCAGGACGACGGAGGCGTATTGCGCTCGCTTCCGATCGAAAAAATCGTCGTCGATGGCGTCGATGTGCCGCTCCTGGACGCTCATTGGCAACTCAGCGGACAGCACACGTCCGAAACCGGGGCGTCGGCCACGTTTGCGCTCACCCTCCAGAAAGAGGGGATCGACGCGCTGCGCCTTGAGCGCGTTTTTGCCCTCAAGAAGCAGAGCCGCGAATCCAAGCGCCACGATCTGGCTGTTACGCTGCGCGTTGTCAACCTCTCGTCCGAGTCATCTCACCGCGTGAGCGTGACCTATCGCGGCGGAATCGGGCTGCACCAGGAAGACACCCGCATCGATGACCGCGTCGTGGATTGGGGCGTGCGCCGCCCTGGGATGCTCGTCGTCGGCAATCGTCAGCAGCAGACCAAGACGGCCAAGGAGGGAACCCTTGAGCTGTTCGACATCAAGACCGCCGAAGAGAGTGGCCGGTTTTCGTGGGCCGCCACGGCCAACAAGTATTTCTCGTGTACTCTGTCCCCGCTCGCATCCCAAAGCCCGCTTGACGCACCGGTGGAGGCTGAAAACGTCGTTTACGTGGCCGCAATCGATGCCGACGGCAATGCTGCGACCGTCAAGGACGCCACGCTGCGTTTTTCGCTTCGCGAGGCGACCGTCGATGCGGGCCAGACGTTGGTTTATCCCATCGATGTCTACCTCGGCGAGAAAGATATCGACGGATTTCGCGACGTGCCCGTGTACCAAGCCCGAAACTACTACTACCAAGTTTCACAGGGCTACGGCATGTGTACCTTCACCTTCCTCGTCGAATTGATGATTTCGCTGCTCAACACGATGCACGCGGTTTTCGCCGATTTTGGGGTTGCGATCATCGTCCTGGTCTTGGTCGTGCGTACGTTGCTTCATCCCATCACCAAAAAGGGCCAAGTCAACATGGTCCGCATGCAGCAGAAGATGGGCGAGTTTCAGCCGAAGCTCGACGAGTTGAAGCGCAAGTACGGCCAGGACAAGGCCCGCATGCAACAAGAGACGATGAAGCTCTACCGCGAAGAGAACATCAACCCGGCCGGCCAGATGTTTACGTGCCTGCCGATGATGTTGCAGATGCCGATCTGGTTCGCGTTGTATATCAGCCTGAACAACAACATCCTGATGCGCCACGAGGGCTTCCTGTTCACCTGGGTCCACGATCTGACCGCCCAAGACGCGCTCTACACGTTCGCCTCCCCGCTGGTGGTGCCGGGCGTCGGGTGGGTGCTGGCCTCGTTCAACCTGCTGCCCCTGCTGCTTGCCGTAACGATGTACACGCAGCAAAAGCTCCAACCCAAACCCAAGCCCAACCCCAACGCCTCGGAACAGCAGCGCAGCCAGCAGGAAATGATGCAGAAGATGATGCCCATGATGAGCATCATGATGCTGCTGATTTTCTATAAAATGCCCGCCGGCTTGAATCTTTACATTATGGCGAGTTCCCTCTTCGGGACGATCGAACAGATACGGA
>CAZYXP010000324.1:0-2870 GCA_964651325.1 uncultured Phycisphaeraceae bacterium | reverse complement strand
CTAGCCCTCAAATGCATTGCCGTCGATCTGATCGAGTTTATCGTCCTCCTTGGCCGCCTCGTCGGCCGTCGGAAGCGAATCTTTTTGCGCATCGATCACCGGCCAATCGCAGGCGTACTTGGCGTTGAGCTCGGTGTAGGCCTCCCATTTTTCGGGGAGGTCCTCTTCAGCGAAAATCGCGCTGACCGGGCATTCCGGCGGACAGAGCCCGCAATCGATGCACGTTTCCGGGTCGATCACGAGCATGTTCACGCCCTCGTGAAAGCAATCAACCGGACAGACCGCCACGCAATCCGTATATTTACACTTGACACAGGGGTCCGCGACAATGTGGGCCATCGTTTTCGTCTCCAGTACTTAAAGTCGGGGGTGCGCCCCCGTTGAGTATTGCTAGCTTGGTAATCGACCATTCTAGTTTGTCAAGAACAATTCTGGCAAGTCCACCGCTGGGGCTTATGAAAACCGGTCAGGTTCGCTCCCCATCCCCGCCGGCGTCACCGATCATGGGCTCGATCCGCTTGCACGGCAGCACCCCCGCGCGTAGCCTTGCCCCATGCCGCAAAATGGCTCGATGTTCAAGCACGCCCGAGTCATGGCCGCCCTGACATTCATGTCCCGCCTGCTCGGACTCGTTCGCGAAGTGGCACTAACCTACTGCTTTGGAACCGGTGAAGTGCTATCGGCGTTTCGGATCGCCTTCATGATTCCCAACCTCGCCCGGCGCATGTTTGGGGAAGGAGCCCTATCGGCCGCGATGATTCCGGTCCTCACCGAGACGATTCACCGAGACGGCCCGCTCGCCGGACGGCGGCTGGTCGGCGCGATTCTGTGGCGCGTGGCCCTGCTTCTGGGCGCGGTGATCCTGCTGGCCGAGCTCATTCTGGGCGTGTGGCGGCAGTTTTCCGACGATTTCGCCCTCACGCTCTCCGCCGTGCTGCTGCCCTACATGGTGCTGATTTGCCTCGTGGCGATTCTGGGAGCGGTGCTCAACGTCAACCGGAAATTCGCCGCCCCGGCCGCCATGCCGCTGGTTCTCAACAGCGGCGTCATTCTCTCCGTGGTGCTAGGCGCTTGGTGGCTGCGGCTGGAGCCGCGCAGCCTGATGTTCTTCATCTGCACGGCCATCCTGCTTGCCGGAGTCGTCCAGTTGATCTTGATCACCCGCGCGGCAGCGCGCATTTCCTTCCAACCGGCGCTTGGCCGTGCGCCGCGCGAAGCTGTCCGCAAGGTCGGACGCCTGATGGCCCCCATGGCGATTGGGATTTCGGCCGTTCAACTAAACACGCTGGGCGACTACGTCATAGCCAATGCCTACATCGTTCGCGATTGTGAGCGCGTGGGCGCGGCCGTGCTCGGGACGGCCAGTTTCCTCTACCAGTTGCCGCTCGGCGTCTTCGGGATCGCGATTGCGACGGCCATCTTTCCCGCGCTGGCAGAGCACGCCGCGAAGAAACAAACGGGAGCCTTTGCCGACACACTCGGGCAGGGGCTGCGGCTAGGCTTGGTGCTTTCGCTTCCCGCGTCGGTGGGTTTGATGTTCGTGGCGAGGCCCCTGGTGGCCGCGATGTACGAACGGGGCGAGTTTACCGAGGACAGCACGCTTCACGTGTCTGCAACGCTGTTTTTCTACAGCATCGGGCTAACGGCGTACTTCGTGAATCACGTGATCGTGCGGGCATTCTATTCGCTCAAAAACAGCGCAACTCCAGCTAGAATTGCCGCGGGCATGGTGCTGCTCAACCTCAGTCTGAATCTAGCGTTAGTCGGCCCGCTTCAAGAACGCGGGCTGGCCATTGCGACAGCCATCAGCGCGGCCATCCAAACCGTGGTTCTTTCCGTCATGATCCAGCGTAGACACGGCATTCGTATCCTACAAACGACCGGCTCGCGCGTTTGGCGCGCGGCGGCATGCACCGGACTCATGGCCGCAGCGCTGTACGCAATGACAACCGCACTCAAAGCGGCGGGTCTGGATCACGACATGGTTCGCTTGGGACTTCTCATCACCACCGGCGTGGCGACCTACGCGGGATCGTGCAAATTCCTGGCAGT
The DNA here is from genome assembly GCA_964651325.1 of uncultured Phycisphaeraceae bacterium. Lineage (GTDB taxonomy): Bacteria > Planctomycetota > Phycisphaerae > UBA1845 > UBA1845 > JADFOB01. Next base: position 818 of record CAZYXP010000324.1, on the reverse strand, counting down.
CGAGGAATGGAACCAGATTCTGAGCCGCTGGCGCTAGCCCGTGCCCCCTGGAATCCCGCACAGCAGTAGATCACACGGCGAGCGCCGGTTGCGCCGAATCAGAGCCGCGGGCGCTAGCCTGCGGACCTCCGCGGCGGAATGTCACCAGGCTTGCGCCAGGTGCTCTGATGCGTACCCGCCGCCAATTGGGTCATGCACCCATGGTAATGGCCCCGACCTTCGACCTTCAACCTTCAACCTTCGACCTTCCTATCTTCCTATCTTCAACCTTCAACTCCCCCCTGGACCCCCTACCGGTTTTCCGTCCACCACTTCACCGTGCGCAGCAGTCCATCCTCCAGATTCACCTTGGCCCGCCAGTGCAATAGCCGCGCGGCTAGCGAGGTGTCCAAACATCGCTTGGGCTGGCCGTCCGGGCGAGACGTGTCCCACGCGATCGCCCCGTGGAAGCGGCACAAACGCGCGATCAACTTGGCCAGATCCGCCACGGTGATCTCACTGCCGGTGCCCAGATTGATGGTTTCCGGGCCGCTGAATCGCGCGGCCGCGGTGACGATGGCGTCGGCGGCGTCGTCGACGTAGAGGAACTCGCGCGTGACGGTCCCCGTCCCCCAACAGGTGACCTTTTTGACCCCGGCCGCGGTCGCGTCGGAAAACTTCCGAACCAGCGCCGGGATGACGTGCGAGCTTTCCAGGTTGAAATTGTCTCCCGGGCCGTAGAGATTTACGGGAATCAAATAGACACCGGGGAAATCGTACTCCTTGCGGTAGGCGTCGAGCATGACGCCGAGCGCCCGCTTGGCCACGCCGTAAGGGGC
>CAZYXP010000323.1:0-2876 GCA_964651325.1 uncultured Phycisphaeraceae bacterium | reverse complement strand
AATAGGGTGTAACCGGCGTTCCGCTACGCGGCGAGTTGAAACGCAAGTTGTTTCAGTAGTTGACGTTCAGGATAAAGTCGTTGGGTTTCTGTTTGGATTCGATGGGCCTGAAACGCAGACCATTGATCGTTGACCGAAGTGCTGCGAAGGTCGAGCATGGCCTGTGCGCCGTCGATCGTCCAACGCATCCCCGACCGCTCCATCCGGTCTTTCACGACGTGGCGGCACGCTCCTTCGATCACGCCACTGGCTATCGGATAACCGGCGTTGAGGTATTCGTCGTAGCGCATCCGATGGCGATTGCGGTTTAAGTAGTTGCAGATTTGCGTCAGCTTCTTTCGCTTGTTCGCGGGCAAGCCTCGCTTGGTCGCCATCTGACGCAGACCGGCGATGACGTAGCCCACTTCGCCGCGAAGGATGCGCAGCACCCGATCGCGTACGAACGCCGACGCGGCGTCACTGCCTTCCGCGCAGAATAGGTGCGCGGCGTTCCACACATATTCCATCGCATGGAGAAGGTCCAGTATTTCTACCACTTTCGACCTGGATAAATGCGCGGCGCACGAGGTCCACAAGCTGCGTTGGCCGTCCATCAGGCAAACCATCGTTTGGCCGTCACGGCGTCGCGCCTCGACCTCACCCGCCATCCAGGCGAACACTTCCGTTTCTGCGTCAACGTGAAGATCGCCCTCATCATACGTCAAGCTCGACCAGACCCGTTTGTGCCGGGCGACCGGTTCGGGCGACTCGCTCGACTGTCGCACGGCGCGTTCGCGAAAAAGTGCCTCGACTACGTCTTCCGGCATACGATATTTCGGATCGACCGTGTACACGCAACCGAGCGTGGCCATCTGCTTTTTGTTGGCCTTCTCGCCTTTCTTGCGACGCGCGCCGACCGGTCGCTGATCGGCTGGGCGTCGCATGGGAATCCCCTTGCCGTCGGCAGTGGCCACGAGAATCTCGCCCTCTTCCCGCACGGGAGGTTTCTTCTGCGAGTTGCGAAAACCGGCGACCGATTCGGCCATTTTGCGGCTCATCCGTTCCAAACTGTCGACAGCAAGCGAAAGCCCTAGGATCGTTTCGAGCGTGTCGGCCGTTCGGGCAAACGCATGTTCAACGCAAAGCGCCCCTGCCCAATCCTGAAGCACATACGAATACTCGCCCTCGGGCAACTCCAGCCGCGCGTCGAGCGGAACGAACTCGATGCGCTGTCCCTCACGCGTGCCATAGACATACCGCTCAAGCGTAAATGGCCCGAAGATCGAGTGATACGTGCGTCGGTGCGGCTTGGGAAGGCGGCGGAGTTCTTTCCCGTCGGGCATCTCGACTGTTTCTCCCATGTCACCGTCGCCCTGCATCTGCAAAAAGTGGCCCGTCGCCTGCCGCCCCATTGCCAGGATGCGTTGCCAGACGCCTTTCTCCACCTCGTGTGCAGTGGTTCCCTCGACTGCCGCCTGCTGCACAAACATCGCCAAATCATCGGCCATCTCGGTCAGTTCCTCGACGTTGTCAAACACCGCCATTTCTGCCATAATCATCATTCGGCCTCCTTGCCAGGGGAAACATTGGTTTGCAAACTATAATGTTTACCCGAAGGGGGCCGTTTCTGTCATTATCAATTCAGCGCAATGCCTTATGACACAACGCCTTACTGCACCGAGGAACGCCGGTTACACCCAAATGAATCGGCAAGCGGCGGAGATTCAGCGTATTCCGCCCGTCAGCGCGAGTACGCCGGCGATGTCGATTTCCAATACGACGGAGTTCGTCGAGCCCGGCGCGGCCTGCGGCGAGTGCGCACCACCATGTGGGACATGCGAACCGTGTCATAGCTGTGGGTCCTGCAGCGGCTGCGGCTGCGATCCCCTTTGGTGGGATATCGGCGGCCAGTACCGGCTCATGTTCAACCATGCCAACTTCGGCTGGCACTCGCCCACCATTAGCGATAATCAGCCCACGCAAACGTTCTTCAACCAGCGGTTCCGCACCTGGCTCGAAGTCCACCCGAACGACAACGTCGAGGGTTACATCCAAATGGAGGTGGGGCACGTCGGATGGGGTACGGACTGGGATTTTCCGAAGTCGTACCCGGCTAATCGCTGGCCCAACCCGATCGACCGGTTCGGCGACCGCGTGGGAATCGAAATGCGCCGTGGATGGCTGCAATACCAAAACATGAACATCGGCCGGTTGCGGGCCGGTATCCAAGGCTGGCAGGATTCTTTCGGCCAGGTCCTTGCGAGTTCCGATTGGGATTTCAGCGTGGGCGGACTCTCTTGGGAGCGGACGTTTGGAGATACGAACATGCTGTTCGGCCTGTTCGCACTCAATGAGGGAAACGCACAATTCGCCGACGATGCGATGCTCATCACGCTCGATCTGGATCGGGCGCTGTCGGAAAAGACTTCTGTCGGGGCAAGTGCCTATTACCTGCTCGACAACGGCGGCAGCACGCCGAACTGGGGATACTCGTATCCCGTGCCCCCGTTCGCTCCTTATCTTACGGCCTGGGACGCATGGCTTGGTCTGCGGGCTAAGACGCAGGTGGGGCGGATTCCCCTTAATGCGTTCTTTATCTACAACCCCGGCCAGCGGACGAATCCCGCTGCCCCCACGTTCGTCCACGAAGGCATTGCCTTCAAACTAGGGGCAGGTCCCGTTCCCGTCGGGCCTGGCAAGTGCAGCTTCCAGGCGTTGTATTCGACCGGCCACAGAAAGCAAGAAGGCAACCTCTCACACGCGCTCCGCACAGTGGGTGTGTCGCATCGACACCGCCCGGCAAGGAAGTATAGTCGCCGTATCCAACCGCACCAGGAGGGATGCATGGCGGGGTCTCGGAATTCTCCGGGCGAGCCATAATCTCTGCGTGGCCCGTT
>CAZYXP010000322.1:0-2888 GCA_964651325.1 uncultured Phycisphaeraceae bacterium | reverse complement strand
GGCGCTAGCCTGCGGACCTCTTGCTTATGCCAAACCAAGTCAGAGCCGCCGGCGCCAGCCCGCGGACCCCTTGCTTATGCCAAACCAAATCAGAGCCGCTGGCGCTAGCCCCGCGGACCTCTTGCTTACGCCAAACCAAGTCAGAGCCGCCGGCGCCAGCCCGCGGACCTTCCGCGACAAGATGTCACCAGGCTCGCGCCAGGTGCTCAGAATTGAGGTCGTGCTTTCTGCTCCAGACGTAGGGCAGGGGGTTGCTCAGCTGTCTGAACATGGGGTTTCGATTACCGTTGGCGGAGTGTTCCCCTGCCATCGAGGGTTACCAAGGCGCCTGCCCTACCGCGCTGAGCAACCGTCAATCCTTCTGCTCAAGCCAGGGCATCAAGGCGCGGACCGCGCGACCCGCCTCTTCGATGGGTGAATCCCGGTCGGCCTCGAACAACGCCCTGAATCGCTTGGAGCCGGATCGGTATTCCTTGATCCACTCGTCGGCAAAGGTTCCGTCGCGAACCTCTGCCAGAAGCTTCTTCATGGCTCGCTTGGTGTCGTCGGTCACGATCTGCGGACCGCGGGAGAGATCGCCCCACTCCGCCGTGTTGGAAATGCGCCCCCGCATCGCGCTGATGCCCCCTTCGTAGATCAGATCCACCACCTGCTTGAGCTCATGAACACATTCCAAATAGGCGAATTCCGGCGGATATCCCGCTTCAACGAGCGTTTCAAAAGCGGCCTTGGCCAGCGCCGTGACGCCGCCGCAAAGCACCGCCTGCTCCCCAAACAGATCGGTCTCAGTCTCGAGCGCGAAGGTGGTTTCCACCACCGCCGCGCGCGTCGAGCCGATTCCCGCCGCCCACGACAAGGCCAGCGATTTCGCCTGGCCGCTGGCGTCCTGATGGACGGCCAGCAGGGCGGGCAGGCCTTTGCCCTCCTCGTACAGCGAGCGAAGCAGCGTACCCGGGCCTTTCGGCGCCACCATCACCACGTCAATCTCGGCAGGCGGCTGAATCAAACCGAACCGTATGTTGAACCCATGAACGAAACCCAGCGTTTTCCCGGCAGCCAGGGTGGGGGCAATCTCTTCCCCATAGATTTCGCTGGCCGATTCGTCCGGCAGGGTCACCAAGATCAGATCGGCCGCGCGACAGGCGGAGGCGACATCGTGCGGCCTGAACCCGTCCGCAACGGCCCGATCCAAACTGCCCCCCGGCCGCTGCCCAACGATGACCTCTACCTGGGAATCGCGCAGATTCAGCGCGTGGGCTCGACCCTGATTGCCGTAGCCGATCAATGCAACGCGTTTGGCTTGGATCAACGCAAGTTCGGCATCTTGTGCTCTATAGATCGTCAGGGGCATGGCATTGTTACTCCGATCATCCGGCGAGGCGGCAGTTATTCAGGACGCACATCACGCGTCTAATTGCTTTTGCACGAACCGCGATGATAATACCCCCACACTACGGCTACCGGTAGATGCGGCGCCAACAAAGGTATTTGTTCAGGAAAACACGCGTGCACCAAGAGTTAAGCGATTTGCTGGCCTCCGTTCAGGCGGCGCTTCAAAAGGAAGACGCCGACACCCTGCGCCGGGCCCTCAGCGACACCCACGCCGCCGACATCGCCGATCTGCTCGAAGAACTCTCGGATGAGGAACGCTCCCAGGTCTTGTTCGGCCTCGATCCCCACACGCTGGCGGAAGTCGTCGTCATGCTCGGCGAGGCCACCCGAGGGGAGGTCGTCGAAGAGCTGGACACGGTTTCCCTCACGGAAATGGTCTCCGAGCTTCCGCCGGACGACGCGGCCGACGTGCTCGGCGAACTGACCGACAAGGAAAGCGACGAGATTCTCGATCAGATGCCGGACGAAAAGTCCGTGCCGATCGAACAGTTGCTTGTCTACGGCGAAGAAACCGCCGGCGGCATCATGACGCCGGATATCGTCGCCATTCCCGCCACCGCCACCGTGCACGACGCCGTCGCCTACGTCCGCGACGCGACCCAGGAGGAAGACCTCGCTGAAGTGTACATCGTGGACAAGGGGCGAAAACTCGTGGGCACGGTCTCCCTCCGTCGATTGGTCACCAATCCTGCCTCTACCCGATTGATCGATATTTGCGACAAGGATGTGGTGGCCGTTTGCGCGACCGACGATCAGGAAACCGTCCTGCAGGTCATCCGGAAGTACGACGTTCCCGAGGCGGCCGTGTTAGATGAAGACGACCGGCTCGTCGGCCGCATTACGCACGACGACCTGCAAGACGTCGCGGAAGAAGAGGCCGCCGAGGACCTCTTTCGCATGGCCGGCACGGACCCGGCCGAGCTCGAAAAGCAATCGGTGTTTCACGCCGCGCGGGTTCGGCTAACCTGGCTTCTGCCCTGCATGGTGGGCACATTGCTGACGGCGACCGTCCTGGGCGTCAGCCGGACGCAGTTCGACGCCATGGTGTTCATCGCGTTGGGGTTTTTCGTTCCGATGCTCGGGGCCATGGGCGGCAACAGCGGGATTCAGATATCAACCGTGATCGTCCGGGGCTTTGCCACGGGCGACCCGGGCGCGTCCAGGCTTTTTCGCACGTTCTTGCGCGAAGGGCGCATCGCGATGACCATGTCCCTGCCTTGCGGCGCCTTTGCGTTCACACTCGTATACGTGTGCCTGCCGCTATTACAATCGATCCAGGGTGAAGCCGCTGAAGGAGTCCAACCGCTGCGTATCGCATGGGCGGTCGGCAGCGCGATGTCCTGTGCGATCCTCATAGCCGGCTTCCTCGGAATAGCCCTACCTTTTACCTTCCGCCGCCTCGGCGTCGACCCCGCCATCGCCTCTGGCCCGTTGGTGACCACCCTCAACGACGTGGTTTCGGTGGCCATCTACATGACGCTGGCCATGCTCATCGC
>CAZYXP010000321.1:0-2895 GCA_964651325.1 uncultured Phycisphaeraceae bacterium | reverse complement strand
ACGACCACGGGTAGGTGCTTTAGCTGTGGATGTTCCTTGACTCGTTTGGTCAGGTGAAGGCCGTCCATACGGGGCATTTCGATGTCGGTGACCAACAGATCAAACTTCGGCGCGCCCCCATCGGTCAGCCCGGAAACCAGCGCATCCCATGCCGCCTGCCCGTCGGGACAAGACTTGATGTGCTTGTAGCCCGCCTTGGCGAGGTTGTTGCCGATCATCTTCCGGATCATGACGGAGTCCTCGGCGAGCATCAGACGGCGCGACCCTCTTATCTCGCACTCCGTAGCATCGGCCATATCGACGGCAAAGGGATCGATTCCCGCTAGGTCGAAGACCAGCTTCTCGAAGTCGATCATCAGTACCAGATCGCCCGAGATGCGCGCCACAAAGGTAACGGGCGAACGCTCCAACCCGTGCATTTCGGGCATGGGTTCAACCTCGGAAGCCTTAATGCGATGAATGTATTCAACGGCATCGACGCGGAATGCAACCCGCGTTTCGTTGTACTCCATGACGATAATCTGCCCGCTCGAGGCGGCGTCTTTCTCTCCGAAGCCCAAACAGATACCGAGGTCGATCAGTGGCAACACCTGATCGCGAAGCTGAAACATTCCGAGGACGGAGGTATGCGTTTCGGGCAGGCGCGTGAGCGGCTGAAACTCGATCACTTCCCGCACCTTGGCCACATTGACGCCGCAGCGCTTCTCGCCCAGCCGGAACACGAGAATTTCGTATTCGTTTGTACCGGCTTCTAGCATGATGTTGTGTTGTTGATGATTGGCCATCAGTTGGCTCCGAAAAAGACCCGTGAAGCGGTGAACGTCATTTGACCCAATATAACCCCAGCGCGGGCGGCCCGGTTGAGGCACCAGCGGGCCGAATCGCTAAAACGTGACGGCGTTACAACGCGCGCGGCGCGGCCTCTGCTTATGTTGATCGGATCGTTAGGCCACGCGATTTGATTAACATCGCTCAGCGGGACGCGAGGCGGCAAGTTGGCCAAGACGCCGCGTGAGGATCGGTCTTATCGGGTGACACACACGTCGTGCACGGCCGCGCGGCGGTGTGCCCGTACCCTGCGGTTTGGGCGACAGCGCGCGGGTGCCCCCCTCCTATTCGGACGTGGGGGCGCCGATGATGGTGACCGATTGATGCCCGCGCTTGCCGTCGATTCAGAGCCGCTGGCGCCAGCCCTCGGACCACTCCCTTGGTGATCGCGAGACCATCGCCTGCCCCACGTCCAGTAGGACACGGGGCACCCGGTCTACAGATACCCCATATCCTTCAGTCGTTTTCGGATCATGGCTTCTTCGTGCGGGGTGTAGATTGCTGATTCAAAGCGTTCGATCAGGTCGAGGTCTTCGAGGGTTTGGAGTACCTTTTCGATGGACTGCTCAGGGGGAACTTGATCGGTGTTGATGAGCACTTCGGGCGACAATGGCTCCTCATACGGGGCGTTGACGCCTGCGACATGCTCAATTTCGCCGCGCTGAGCTTTCTCGAACAGGGGTTTGGCGCCGCGCTGCATGAGGACGTCCATAGTGCAGCGACAGTAGACCTCGACGAACCGCCCGATGTCGCGGCGAAGCTGATCGCGCGCGTCCCGATAGGGCGACACGGCCGTGACCACCGCAATGACACCGTTGCGGTTGAGCATGGTGCATTCGTACCCCAGGCGGAGCAGGTTGGTTTCGACCTCCTCGCGCGTGAATCCTAAGTTGCGGTTGAGTTTCTGGCGGATGCGCCCTGAATCCAAGACCTCGACCGTTAGCCCGCGCGATTTCAGCGCGCTGCCGACGGCCATACCGATCGTGGACTTGCCGGAGCCCGAAAGGCCCGTGAACCAGATGGTGAACGCGTCATTCAATCCTTTGATGCTCCATATCGAGTCACACCGTGTAGCACACTCGCCCTCGAGTGCGAACCCGGCCCGTAGCCATCCCAGCCGAGGGCGGCCGGGCTACATGCCTCTTGCGGCATGCGCGCTGTCGCGTGCGAATGAGGCATTACCAACTGCCGACGCCAAGGATCATATCCCACCAAATGATGATCACGATCGCAACCACTACCACGGCGGATACGGTCATCGGCCAGCCAATCCGAACGATTTCGCGAATGCTGTAATGCCCCGCCGCGAAGCTGATGGCATTGGGCGGCGAGCTTATGGGCAGCAGAAACGCCAACCCCGCCGGAATGGTCACCGCCAGCGTAATCATCACCGGCCCCACGCCGATCATGTCACCCATGGAATACCCGATCGGCAGCAAGATCGCCACAGCGGCCGTGTTGCTGATGCCCTCGGTCAAGAAAATCGCCACGCCGGCCATGGCAAAAATAACGACCATTTTCGGCGTTTGCGGTCCGATGATTTCTCGAGCCATCCAATCGATAGCGTGCGTTTCGGATAGCGCCGAGCCAAGGGCGACGGCGCCACCGTACATGATTAGCACGCCCCAGTTCACGTAATCCTGGAGGGCCGGCCATTGCACGATGCGCAGCAGAAACAAGAGCGAGGCCGAGATGATCGCGATGACCGCCAGACCCAGCTCGTGCCCCCAAACAATCCAGGTCAAAACCGTGGCGCATCCAAGCAACGCGAGCCGCCACTCCTTGCCCGACATGGGTCCAAGTCGGCGAACCCGCTGATCCAGCATGCGCGTAGCAGCTTTGATGTCCTCTAGTTCGCTCGGGATGCGCCGCAGCACAAACCAAACCGCAAGGCATGTTAGCGACACCACGATCGGCGCAGACGCGAGCAGCCAGTCCAGGAAGCCGACCCGTACCTCCGGATGGGCCTCATGGAGCAGGCTCAGCGCGAGCGGCGCTCGCGCACCGCCCAGAAACGGGCCCACGCCGGCGATGACCGATCGCCAGGCTCAGGCGACGTGCCGCCGC
>CAZYXP010000320.1:0-2905 GCA_964651325.1 uncultured Phycisphaeraceae bacterium | reverse complement strand
CCCATGCCGGCGACGTCGCCGACGTTGTCGCCGACGTTGTCCGCAATGGCCGCCGGGTTACGCGGATCGTCCTCGGGAATCTCGGCTTCAACCTTGCCCACGAGATCGGCGCCAACGTCTGCGGCCTTGGTATAGATACCGCCACCTACGCGGGCGAAGAGCGCCTGCGTGCTCGCCCCCATGCCGAAGGTCAGCATGACCACGGTAATCTCGTGCAGGGACATGTCGGTGAACCACTGCAGCCCCATGAACCAGAACGCAATATCGAGCACCGCGAAGCCCACGACGACCAATCCCATGACCGCCCCGGCGCGAAACGAAACGCGAAGGCCTTCATTGAGGCTCTTTCTCGCGCCCGCCGTGGTTCGGTGGGCCGCCAGAGTCGCCGTGCGCATTCCGATATAGCCGCACAGTCCGCTGAAGAACCCGCCCGTGAGAAACGCGAAGGGCACGATCCCGTGCTGCACGTGCAAACCGAACGCCATCCAGGCAAGCAAGGCCATCAATAGCGCGAACACGACCCCCACGACCTTGTACTGCCGCCACAAGTAGGCCATGGCCCCGGCGCGCACGTACCCGGCGATCTTGATCATTTGCTCGTCGCCTTCGTCGGCGTCGAGCACCTCCTGGTAGTACTTTCGAGCCATGAACAAACCGACAAGACCGCAGACGGGTGCGAGATACCAAATCAACGGAATCGCGGCGTTTCCGGACGCGGCTCCTTCGGCATCGCTCGGCGCGTCAGAGGCGGTCGAGGTTGCGGAGGGGGTCGTTAAGGACGGGGTGGTTTTATCCTGGCCCCAAGCACTTTCAGTGGACACCAAGACGCCCGCCGTCAAGATAACGAGGGCGAACGTACTTAGACGTTTTGCGTTCAACGGAGTATCTCCTTCAATTCCTGCCAACCAATTCCTGCCAACCAGGTGCTGATTGAATCGGGTATTTGGAATGCCAAGTCGCCCTAAGCTCACCGCGCCGGGGGATGACGACCTAAACTATTCCCAGTTAAGTAGTTACGACCTACAAGGCTCCTGCGTCTCTCACAGGAGAATTAGGAGTCGGGACTATAGCAAAACCCTACCCCGATGCAAACCTTGGCCGTGCGGCTCTGCTTCCGGGGTCGAGAACAGTCTGGGGGGGATGGGAACGCCAAATCAGAGCCGCGGGCGCTAGCCCTCGGACCATCCGGGCACGGCCGGTTTTCGTGGGATCGTCGGTTGGGCAAATGCCGCAAGGCTGGTTTGTCCCGTTCCAACCGAGCGAGAAGGGGGGTGGAGCCCGCTCTACACTTGGCGTACCAAGAACGCTGTTATGCCCGACCATCCGCGGCAGTCGGACCAACCGCAGAAGGATGTCACCGGGCTTGCGCAAGGTGCTCTGAAAGGCGTCCGCCGTCAACTCCTTCACGGGCGGCCGAACCGCTACCGTTGACACCCGCGCGCTCCTGGCAGAACCTACCCCATCGCTGGCCGACCCGGATTCCTCGGCCAAACAGAGCGAAGCTTTGAAAGGCATCCCATGAGTACCCTAGCCATGCTGGAAACTACGGATTTACGCGCGTTGATTCGAGATGTCCCCGACTTCCCCAAACCGGGCATCGTCTTCAAGGACATCACCCCCCTGCTCCAATGCCCGGCGGGGCTTTCGCTCGCGGTCGAATACCTGACACAGCCGTTCCGCCACGAACACATCGATGTGGTCGCCGGAGCGGAATCTCGTGGTTTCATTTTCGGGACGGCCGTCGCGCGGAATCTCTCGTCCGGTTTCGTCCCCATCCGAAAACCCGGACGCCTTCCCCACACCACACGAACAGAGACGTATGAACTGGAGTACGGCAGCGATCAACTGGAAATCCACGAAGATGCAATCAGCCCGGGCACGCGCGTCCTGCTTGTGGATGATCTTCTGGCGACAGGGGGAACCATGGCCGCATGTTGTCGCCTGGTGGAAGCGCTTGGTGGTGAAATCGTCGGATGTGCGTTTCTGATCGAGTTGGCGTTTCTCAACGGCCGCCGGCACCTGCTCGAACACCCGCTCCATTCCATCATTACGTATGATTCGGAGTAGTTCACCCGACCCTGCGTATGGGGCGTGCACGTGAAACGTGTCGGTGCGCAGGCGAGCGCGATGCCTGGTGGCGGAACCCGGCCTGGGGTTGCGCACCTGAAGATTCAAGCGTGACCGTACGCTAGGGCACAAGACTGACGCGATGCAACCCAAACGCCACGTCCTTAACTCCCTCGTCGTCCTGCTCGCAACCGGAGTGGCGGCGTGGTTGGCGTTTTCCGACCCGTTCATCCTTCCCGACGATCTTCCTGCTGGAATGGGCGTAGCCGCACCCCAACGGTGCGTTGCTATCTTCCTGGTGTGCATGTCGCTGTGGCTGACGAATTTGATCCCCCTGGCCGCCACCGGACTGCTGGCAATCGCACTGCTTCCCCTGCTCGGTGTACTCCCGGAAAAAGAGGCGTTCTCGCTATTCGGAAACCGAGCGGTGTTCTTCATGCTCGGCGTGTTTCTCCTCGCGGCCGCCATGATCTCGACCGGTCTTTCCAAGCGCATCACGCTCATGGCGCTGCAGCGGTTCGACCAATCCCCGGCTCGACTGGTCGTCGGCGTAACGGTTTCCGCCGCTTTCTTGGCGCTCTGGATGCCCGAGCACGCCGTGGCCGCGATGATCTATCCGATCCTCGTCGAAATCGTTGATACGCTGGGCCTGAAGCGAGGGCACCCCTACGCCAAGAAACTCTTCCTCGGCTTAGCCTGGGGATCGATCATCGGCGGCGTGGGCACGTTTCTTGGCGGTGCGCGAGCGCCGCTCGCGCCGAGCCCGCTCCATGAGGCCCCTCCCGCGGGACCGGGCGGGCTCCCTGGCCGGCTGGCCGCGGCTCGCGCCAGACGGGGG
>CAZYXP010000319.1:0-2913 GCA_964651325.1 uncultured Phycisphaeraceae bacterium | reverse complement strand
AGGGAACCATGATTATGGCGGAAACACCGGGAATGGAAGCCGTGGCCGTGCGCGGAGTGACCTTGAAGGAAGACCTGGCGATGATCTCGCTCAACGGCGTCCCCAACACCGCGGGCATGGCCGGGCGCATTTTCGCGGAGGTCGCCCGCGGCAACCTGCTGGTCGACGACATCGTGCAGAACATCTACGACGACGGCAAACTGGCCAATCTGGGCTTCTCGACCAACGAGTCCGACGCCCCCGAAGCGCGCGTCATCTGCGAGCGAATCGCGTCCCAGCTCGGGATCGGCACGGTGCACGTGGATGTCGGCGTCTCGAAAGTCAGCGCGATCGGCGTGGGCATGCGCACCCACGCGGGCATCGCATCGACCATGTTTCAGGCGCTTTCGGACGCTGAGGTCAACATTGAAAACATTTCAACCAGCGAGATCGTCATCAGTTGCATCGTACGTCATGAAGACGGCGTGAAAGCCTTGCGATTCCTTCACGACGCGTTTGATCTGAACAAGCCCGATCCCAATGGTAACGGTGCGTTGTGATTCACTTTCCCCGAAGCCGCCGGCTCCCCTCGAGCATCAAACGGATGCGTAGCTGGCGGCGCGTGAGCTGGCCGGTCGTCGTACTGATCGTTGCCGGCGCGCTGCTGCTTCGCGAGCGACTGACCAGCGAGCCCCGCGCGACCGGCGACCGCGAGCGTTATCACAACCAATCCTTTCGCGTGGTCCGCGTGGTCGATGGCGACACCATGGACATTGATCTGCCCGATTTGACAACCGGCAAGGACACGACGCGGCTACGGCTGTGGGGCGTGGACACGCCGGAGATCGCGCACGGCGGCACGCACACCATGCACTTCGGGCCTGAAGCCACGGCGTTTGCCAAGAAAACGCTGCTCGGACGCAGTGTCCACATCGTTCTTTCGCCCGAAAAAACCAGGGGGAAATACGGCCGCCTCCTCACCTATATCTATGACGAGCGCGGCGGCACGATGTTCAACGAATCGCTACTGCGTCAGGGCTTCGCCTACGCAGACTCCCGGTTCCCCCACCTCTACAAGAGGGACTTTGCGGCCATCGAGAAACGCGCCCGCCGCGAGCGCGTCGGCCTGTGGGAATCGGTCGAACTGCCGCAAATGCCGAAATGGCGACAGCGGCGTGAATCGCGAGACGCGCCGTGAACCAGCCGCGTCCAACCACCCATAGCGGAGGCGCATGACCGTGGCCTCGGAATCGCACAACACAGGCGCCTTCAAACTGGTCAGTCCCTACGTGCCCCACGGCGACCAACCCAAGGCCATCGAGCGGCTAAGCAACGCGTTTTCCGGAGGAAGCAAGCATCAGTGCCTGCTCGGCGTCACCGGCTCCGGCAAGACGTTCACCATGGCGAACCTGATCGCTCGTTTGGATCGGCCCACGCTCGTCATTTCACACAACAAAACCTTGGCGGCGCAGCTCTACGAGGAGTTTCAATCGCTGTTCCCCAAAAACGCGGTCGAGTATTTCGTTAGCTACTACGATTACTACCAACCCGAAGCCTACATTCCGCAGCGCGACATCTACATCGAAAAAGACGCCTCGCGCAATGACGACCTCGATCGCCTTCGCCTGAGCACGACCAGCTCGCTCGCCTCCCGCCGCGACGCCATCATCGTTGCGAGCGTCTCCTGCATCTTCGGGCTCGGCTCGCCCGAAGACTACAAAGCCAGCGTCATCGTTATCGATGTCGGCGGCGAGGTAGCCCGCGACGCCCTGCTAACGCGGTTCGTGGACCTTCAGTACACGCGCAACGACCTGGATTTCAAGCGGAGCACGTTTCGTGTTCGCGGCGACGTGATCGAGGTGTACCCTGCGTACGAGCAATTCGCCTACCGCATCGAGCTATTCGGCGACGAGGTCGAGAATCTGGAGATGATCAACCCGCTCACGGGCGAATCCATCAGCAAGGTCGAACGCATCTTTCTGTACCCGGCCGTACACTACGTGCTGCCGGAAGAGCGCATCGAATCCGCGACGGCGGCGATTCTCGAAGAGCTCGATCTCCGCGTGCAACAATTCCGGCGCCTCGGCAAGCTCCTCGAAGCCCAGCGATTGCTCGCCCGCACGAAGTACGACGTGGAAATGCTTCGAGAGGTCGGCTATTGCTCGGGCATCGAAAACTACTCGCGCCACCTCAATGGCACGAACGAAGGCGCCAAGCCCTATACGCTGATGGACTACTTCCCGGATGATTACCTGCTCTTCATCGACGAATCCCACGTGACCCTGCCGCAGGTCCGCGCCATGTACAACGGCGATCAGGCCCGCAAAAAGGTGCTGGTGGACCATGGGTTCAGGTTGCCCAGTTGCCTGGACAATCGACCAATGCGCTTCGAGGAGTTCCAGGGTATGTGGAATCAGACCCTCTTCGTCTCCGCCACGCCGGCCCCGTATGAGCTGGAGCTTTGCGGCGGCGAAGTCGTCGAGCAGATCATCCGCCCCACCGGGCTCGTCGATCCGCCCATTGAAGTACTCCCCGCCCGCGGGCAGGTCCCCGACATCATGCAGCGCATCGCAGGACGCGTGGCCGCCAAGGAACGCGTGCTGGTCACCACGCTGACCAAGCGGCTCGCCGAGGATCTCGCCAGCTTCATCGAACAGGAGGGCTACCGCTGCCGCTACATGCATTCGGACATCGACACGTTGGAGCGCGTCACCATTCTCCGCGAGTTGCGCGAGGGCGGATTCGATGTACTCGTCGGCGTGAACCTGCTGCGCGAGGGATTGGATTTGCCGGAGGTATCGCTCGTCTGCATCCTCGACGCCGACAAGGAGGGCTTCCTTCGCAGCGAAACATCGCTCGTGCAGATGATCGGGCGTACCGCGCGCAATGTGAACGCCGAAGTCAAGCTCTACGGCGACAAGATCACGCCGAGCA
>CAZYXP010000318.1:0-2932 GCA_964651325.1 uncultured Phycisphaeraceae bacterium | reverse complement strand
CAGGAGATAATCAGCGCCAACCCGATCATTTGCGTGGCCACCTGAACCCGAAGGCTGACCGGGCTTCCCTTGATTTTCTCGATGATCAGGAAAATCATCAGCCCTCCATCGACGATGGGCAAGGGAAGGAAGTTGATGACCGCCAGGTTGGCTGAAATCAACGCCATGAAAAAGAAGGTCTCGACCCACCCCATCCGCGCAATCTTGCCGCCGATCGACACAATCCCCAGCGGGCCGGAGATATTCTCCACCCCCACGCTACGCGTCACGAGCATACGCTTGATGACCTGATAGACCTGAAGAATCACGTAGTAGGTCTGGTGAAAGCCGATCGACACGGCATCCAACGCGCTGGTCCCTTTGACCGTGATCATCTCGTCGGCCAGCCCCACGTAAGGCATGAAGGCCACGCGCGCCAGCCAGGGGTCCACCATGTCCTCGGTGACGTCGATGTATTTGGTTTCGACGGCAGAAAGGGGATTGGCCTGGAATTCAACGGGGACCTTCTTTTCGCCGATCAACCTCTTCAACATGGCGCGCGTCCCTGCGTGATAACGCACCGTCACCTTCCGCTTGCGGCCCGCTCGCTCTATTTCAACCGATTCTTTACCGTCAATCTTCAAGATCCTTGCCTCGGGCCCGACCCCAAGCATCGATCGCAAACAAGGCGGAACCTCGAACGACGCAGTTTGGGGTTGGTCGTAGGCATCCGTGTATTTTAGATCGACCGTTTTCCCGGCATGAACACGAAACTCGTTGATCAGTTGCGTCCACGTCGAGACGGGCTGATCATTCACTTGGAGAATCTCCGCGCCGGCCTGAATGCTGCACCTGGCCGTCGGCGTCTCGACGCCGTCAATCTGCAAAACAGGCGCACCGAGGCGAAGCACATCCTCGGCGATCAATTGGAACTGAGCGCCGATCGTACCCGGTGCGGCAGGAGTCACCCGGCAGGTGCGTTTGACGCCATTGGCGCCAAGGACATCGAGCATGATCGGTCTTCGATCCCTGCTCCTGACGACCCGGTTAAGCGAGGCCGATGTGGGATTCGCTACGCCGTTGCAGGCAAGGATGCGGTCGCCCATCTGAATGCCGGCTTGATCCGCAGGACCGCCGAGGCGTACGTCTCCGAACAACGCCTTCGGACTGCCGTCGGTGATGATCGCCGGATCCATGGGCCGCACTTCCGCGGCTATCGTGCCCCGCCCTTTCTTGTCCCGCTTGGGCCGGACGAAGCCACGCAGGATGGTCCCATCGGATTTTTCAACCGTAAAGGGAATATCGACCTCGGCCTGATCTCGAATGCTGGATGCCACATCCAGCAGGCTCGGATGGGATTTGTCGTCCCAAGCCAAAATCGTGTCGTTTTCTGCCAGACCGGCCAGTCGCCCGCGACTGTTGGGAAAGACCTGGAAGAATCGAAACAACGGCGTTAACCCCAGCACGCTCGCCGTACCACGGTCGGCCGGATCGCTCGGATAGAGCGACAGCAGCGGCGGTATGTTGATCCGCACCCGTTTGGCGGGCATCCCGGGCGATTTGGGATCGGTACGCTCGACAATAATGTTGCCGTGGGTATAGCCCAGCATGGTCAGCAACTGATTCACGTTGTCGTCCGTTACGACCAGCCCATCCACCTCAACGATCCGATCGCCCACCCGTGGGTTCGTCTCGACTTTCTCATCGATCTGTGGCGCAACCGCGACGATCTCCGAGGTGTGCCCGGAACCGATGCCGACCATGAGCCGACTGCCGCCGCGCGATCCCTCCGGTCGTCGTTGCTCGGGCGTTACCAGAACCGTCTGGCGGGTCTCGCCGTCGCGTTCCACCACGAATTCGATCGGTTCGTGCGGCGGCGCCAGCATGATGCCCATCGTCACGTCGTTAAACGTCAAGACGCGCGTCCCGTTGATTTCTTTGATGACATCCCCTTGCAGCATGCCCCCTTGCTCGGCGGGGCTGTCCGGCTCGATCGTGGCCACGCGAGGCGCGAAGCCCTGCTTGCCCACCATGAAGACGATCATGAACAGCAGGCAGGAAAACAGGATGTTCATGATGACGCCGGCGGAGACGATGGCCATGCGGTGGCCCACGGGCTTGTTGATAAACGACTTCGGATCGTCCGCGAATTTTAGCTCCTCTGACTTGTCGTCAAAGTCCTCTTGACCGAGCATCTTGACGTAGCCGCCGAGGGGCAACACGTTGAAAGAATACCGCGTCTCGCCTCGCGTGAATCCGACCAACTCCTTGCCGAAGCCGATCGCGAATCGCTGAACCCGAACGCCCGCCCACTTGGCCACCAAAAAGTGCCCCAGCTCATGGACGAACACGATGACTGAAAATCCGAGAATCATGACCATGTACGGCCACACCGAGTCCCAAGCACCGCGAACAACCGACATCACATCGGCCGCAGCGAGATTCAACCCGGAGAAATGCGCTAGCAAGTCGTGCATCGAGATACCTCTATTCTGGCTCGGCGATCGGCCTCAATCAAATCGCCGAGCGCGGGAGATTCTATCCAATCATGTTGCGAAAGGGCGTTTTCCACAAGGCGAACGATGTCGGGAAACGTAATCACCCCATCGCGAAAAAGCCCGACGGCCGCTTCGTTGGCTGCGTTGAGCACCGCCCCAGCGGTCCCGCCGCGTTCTGCCGTTTCAAGCCCGAGCCGAACGGCCCCAAAACGCTCCATGTTCGGCGGCTCCAACGTCAACTGCAAGGCTTGGCTCAGATCCAGACGCGTTGATCTACCGGGCATGCGCCGCGGATAGGTCAGGGCGTATTGAATCGGCGTTTTCATGTCCGGGGCCCCGAGCTGGGCGATCATAGACCCATCTCGGAACTCGACCCACGAGTGTATGATCGACTCCGGATGGATGACGACGTGAATCTGGTCGGCCCGCAAATCGAAGAGCCAACGAGCCTCCAC
>CAZYXP010000317.1:0-2951 GCA_964651325.1 uncultured Phycisphaeraceae bacterium | reverse complement strand
TTAGCTTGAAACACGCAGAAGTTCCTGTGCGCGGCGCGGGATAACGCCCGCGGCTCGGAACACTTGAGTGTTAACTGCTCTAGTCAGCCGTGTCGGAGCCCTGTCGTACGATCGGGGCACTGTTGTTCGAGACGATTCCGCAAAAACGCCAAAGGATGGACACTCTTGAGAGCCGTTGTTCTCGACAAAAGCCTTCGCTTCCGCGATGACCATGCCCCACCGCAACCGCTGGAGGGCGAATGCCTGGTGCGGGTGCATCTGGCGGGTATCTGCTCCACCGACCTCCAGATTCTCAACGGATACATGGGCTTTAAGGGCATATTGGGCCACGAAATGGTCGGTAGCGTCGCCGAAGGCCCCCCCGAGTGGCGTGGCAAACGTGTGGCCTGTGAGATTAACTGCGTCTGTGGCACGTGCGCGGCGTGTCGGGCCGGGCTGTCCAACCATTGCGCCCACCGCACGGTCATGGGCATCGTGAATCGGAATGGATGCTTCGCGGATTCTGTGGCCGTGCCGATCGCCAACCTGCATGAAATTCCCGACACCGTTTCCGACGAGGACGCCGTGTTCGTAGAGCCCCTGGCCGCAGCGTATCAGGTTCTGGCTCAATGCAAAATCACGCCCAAGATGAGCGTTAGCGTGATCGGGCCGGGCAAGCTGGGGATTCTCGTCGCCCAGGTGTTGGCGACCACGGGATGCCAACTCAATGTCATCGGAACAAATCCGCGCAAGCTCCTCCACTGCGAGAAGAAGGGGATTCAGGGCATTCAAGTGGACCAGCTCAGTCGGCGCAAGGATCGCGACGTTGTCGTCGAGTGTTCCGGATCGCCGGACGGGATGAAACTCGCGATGGCGCTGGTGCGCCCACGCGGGACCATCGTGCTCAAGAGCACCTGCGCCCAAGGCGGCACGCTGAACCTGGCCCCCATCGTCATCGACGAGGTCACGCTGCTGGGCAGCCGCTGCGGACCGTTTCCCGAAGCCATCGCCGCGCTGGCGCGGGGCGCGGTCGAGGTGCGTTCCATGATCTCGAAGGTGTTTCCAATCAAACAGGCGCAGGCGGCCTTTGACGCCGCCGCGTCGCGTGATCGGTTCAAGGTACTCCTCGACATGAGCGCAAAATAGCGCCGTTTGACTTATCGCGCAGCAGCACCGAAAACCCTTCGATTCTACAACGACGCTGAGCCGCCGGCTGCAAGCCCGCGGGCTCGGAACATTAACAGAGACCTACCTTAGCGGAATCGGTCGACGGCGAACGCGCTCAGCGAAGCAAGCTGCAAGAAGCAAGCCAGAAGCAACCGGGGGGTAGCCACGCCCGTGTCCTCGTCGAACAAAGCCACGGCCCCCCACAATGCCAAAACGATGGCAAACATCTGCAGCAGCGCCGCGACCAGGCGAATCAACGAAAAATCATCCTGACGCCGGGGCCGATGTGCCCGCTCCAGCGATTCGTGTATCCGGTCCAGGGCTTGTACCGCACGATCGCCCGCCAAAACGCCGCCTCCTGCCGGCGGCGGACGGTCGCTTCCTCGTTTGGCACGCGGACCGAGCACGACGTCGGCGGCTTCGCGTAAATCCGTTACGACATGCGTCGCAACGAAATCGCCCGCGCCGCGATTCCCGTTTCCATGGGTCAGGTAGACCGTCTTGCATCCCGCGCGCGTCCCCGCCTGCACGTCGCCAGGCGAATCGCCGATCATCCAAGACCGCTTCAGATCGACGTTCAACTCGCGCGCGGCCTGGAGCAACATGCCCGGTTTGGGTTTGCGAAGCTCGCTGTCGCGCCGGTATCGGCGAACGGTCGCCTCCGAGCCGTCCAGGTAGGGACAGTAGTAAGCACCGTCGAGGCTCACGCCCTCCTCAGAAAGCAACTCCTCGAATCGCTCGTGGATGCGCTCTAGATCGGTCTCGTCAAACCGCCCCCGCGCAATACCCGACTGATTGGACGCCACCACAATGAGGTATCCCGCTTCGGCGAAGCGTTGAATCGCCTCCGCGCTACCGGGAAGCAAGTCAACGTCGTCCGGATCCGCAATATAGCCTGCGTCTTTGATAATCGTTCCATCGCGGTCGAGAAAAACGGCTTTGGACTTCATGGCTTTTTCCCCTACCCCAACGCCTCGATCAGCGCTTGTCGGAACAACGGCAGCAGGATTTCGTGATGCCCGACGACCTCATGCCCGCGCCCCGCGGCCACCGGCCGGGTGATGACGTTTTGCGATGGGCGGTAATGGCGAATCATATCAAAGTTGGCGGTGGTCATGCCGTCCAGATCGGCCCCCAGATTCCGGGCGACCGAAACCGCCTTGAGAAACACTTCCGGCAGCAAGACCGCCGACCCGATGTTGAGCCAGACGCCGCCTGCGGTACCGTCCGAACCGCCCACGGCTCCAAGATCGGAAACGACATCACAGATCAAACGGAAATCGTGCATCGACGCCTCACCCAACGCCGCCGCGTCCATGCCGCGAGACGTGTGAATCGTATCCGTCCCCAACGCCACGTGAACCGTGATGGGAATCGAGGCGCGATGAGCGGCGGCAAAGACACTCTGATCCACGTACCGGACGTTTCTTGCGACCAGCAGCCGCCCCACGCGCTCACCAAGCCCCATCGGCGCCTCCGCCGACTGCGCCACGGCCGCATCGAAAAACGACATCGTCTCCGCCACCATGCCAAACGATCCGTCGCGAATCGTGTCCGCCACCTCCTCGCTCGTCTCGCCGAGCGTCGCCAATTCCATGTCGTGGATCGCGCACGCCCCGTTGCAGGCCAGGGCTTTGACGATGCCACGCTGAATCAGATCAATCAGAATCGGGCCGCAGCCCACCTTGAGGACGTGCGCCCCGAACGCGAACACGACCGGGCGATCCGCCCTGACCGCCGCGACCACCGCATCCACCACGGCCCCAAATGCCGCAGCGCCGAAATAGTTGGGGAATGAATCGATC
>CAZYXP010000316.1:0-2956 GCA_964651325.1 uncultured Phycisphaeraceae bacterium | reverse complement strand
TCAGCATGACATACATACAGGGAACCACAATGATCGACAAAACCGTGGCCGCGAGAACGCCGCCGATGATCGTTCGCGCAAGCGGCGCGTTGGCCTCGCCGCCGGCGGCGCCGATGGCCATGGGAATCAGCGCCAACCACGTGGTCATTGAGGTCATCAAAATGGGGCGCAGCCGCACCCATGCGGCATCCGTGATGGCCTCACGAACGCTGAGCCCCTCGCGCCTTCGCTGGTTGGCAAATTCCAGCAGGATGATGCTGTATTCCACCACGATGCCGGTGATCATGATGATCCCCATGAACGCCGGAATGTTGAGATTGGTGCCCGTCACCCACAAGGCCGCCACGACGCCCACCAGCGCCACGGGGACTCCCAGAATAATAATAAAGGGCGTCGCAAACGAGCGAAGCTGGGCCACCATCGCAAGGTAGACGAGCAACGCCGCAATGCCGAGTCCAGCGGAAAACTGCCGGAAGGCCTTGTTCATCGTCTCCGTTTCGCCCTTGATTTTGAAGGTGTATCCGCGACCGGCGTAGTCGCCCCCAACGGCGTAGAAGTTCCCGCGGGCGTCCGTGCCGCGCTCGGGACCGAGCGACTCGGAGTCCTGCAATCGCCGCTCGATCTCCGCGGCGACCGACCCCGCGTCGACCCCGGTGGCCACGTTGGCGTAGACGTCGATCACCTTGGTGATGTTGTGGTGGTTGATCACCGCCGGCCCAGTCGAACGATAGAATTCCGCAATGTTGCGCAGTGGGACTGGCTGCTTGCTGTTTGATCCGGTGATCGGAATGTCGCGCAAGGCCTCCAGCGAATCGACATCCTCCTCGCGGTACTGCGCACCGATGAAGTAATGCCCACCGCTCGGGGTGATCCAAAACGCCGGATCGAATCCGATGCTCGAATTGAGGGCGGTCACCACGTTCTTGATCACCTGCTCTTGCGTGATGCCGAGTTGGGCCGCTTTGACACGATCCACGTTGATGCCGATTTGCGGGTAGTCCATGCGCTGGGCAATACGCACGTCGGTCGTTCCGGGTACACCTTGCACGATCGGCAGAATGTCGTTGGCGATCTTCATCGACGTCGTCAGGTTGCTGCCGCGCACCTGAACCTGTATCGGCGAGGGCAGGCCGAAGTTCATCGCGGCCGTCATCATGCCGCCCGTATCAAAAGCAAAGTTGACCTGTGGGAAAGATTGATTGAGTCGCTCGCGCAAGGTATCAACCGTCGCAAACGTGTTGGGGTGGCCGGATTTTCCTTTGAGCTGAACGAGCACGAAGGCATCCATCGGCCCGTTGTTGGGCGTGTACGCCGCCGGCCAGTCCATCAAGACGCCGATGTTGGAGATTAGGATCACCAGGTTGGAGTCGGCGTCGTTTTCGACCTTGGGATAATCCGGATCGGGCTTGCCGACCAAGTCCATGATGTTTTCTTCGATCTTGGCGATCACCTGCTCTGTCTTCTCAATGCGCGTGCCGGAGGGCAGGCGAACGTTGATGGTAAACTGATTCGAATCCACCGGAGGAAACAGCTCGCGGCCAATCCCGTTATACGCCACCCAACCGCCCCCCACGACCAACCCAACGGTCGCAAGCAGCACAACGTGCCGCGCCGCAAGAATCCCACCAAACCACGTGTCGAAAGCGGCGCTTCGCTCCTTGCGTTGGGCGTGCTTCCCGTCATCGCCGACGCGCCGACTCAGCAGCTTTGCCGACAAGGCCGGAATCACGAGCATCGCAATTAAGTAGCTCGCCACAACCGCAAAACTCACCGTCACCGCGAGCGGTTCGAAAAGAAACTTGGGGATACCGGTCAAGAACACGACGGGGAAAAACACGATGATGAACGTGATCGTGGATACGAGCACCGGCAACGAAACCTCGCGCGTCCCATCCAGGGCGGCCTGCATGTTGCTCTTGCCCATGTCCAAATGACGCACGATGTTGTCGAGCACCACGATGGATTGATCCACCAGAATGCCGATCGCCAGGGCCAGCCCGCCGAGGGTCATGCTGTTGAGTGTATCTCCGGTGTAGAACAAGCCGATCAGCGTCGCCAGAATCGACATCGGTATGGCCAGCAGCACGATGATCGTCAGCCGAATGCTCCACAGGGCGATCAACACAACGACCCCGGCCAGCACAGCGCCAAGCGTCGCGGAAATCTGAAGCCACTCGATCGAACTACGAACCGTCGAGGATTGGTCCATGACCACGCCGAGCACGAGGCCCTTCGCCTCGGCTTTCTCCTCGCGAAGCTGGGCACCGATGCGTTGCAGCTTCTCCCGGATGCCTGAGACGATGGCGAGGGTGTTGGCTCCGGGCTGGCGATAGATGGGGATGTAGGCCATGGCGCGCCCGTTGATCCGCACCTTGTTGGATTGAATCTGAAAGCTGTCCTTCACCTCGCCGATGTCCCGCATGAAGGTAACGGAATCACCGTCGGCCTTCACCGGAAAATCGTTCATCTCCGCCACGGTATCGGGCATGGCGTTGGAAACAATCTGATAGTCAATATCCCCGATCTTGGCGTTGCCCGTCGGGATGAACACGCTCTGGCGGTTCAGCGTGTCTACGATGTCCATGGGCGATAAGTTTCGCGCGGCCAGCTCCATCGGATCGACGTAGGCCAAAACCCTGCGCAGCACACCGCCATAGACGGCCGGCGCGATTACGCCCGAAATGGCTTGCAGCTTGTTGCGCAACTCGTAGTACGCCACGTCGTAGAGTTCCTTTTCCGACATGGTCGGGCTGGAAACACTAACCAGGCAAAGCGGCACCGAGGCCGTAGGGTCAAACGGCATGACCATCGGTGGAATCGTCCCCGGAGGCAGATAGAACATGTCCGACATCGCGTAGCTCGTTACCTGCGACATGGCCGTGTCAAAGCTGATGTCCTCGCGGAAGAAGTCCTTGACCACGCACACGCCGAGCATCGCCTTGGCTTCCTGATGCTC
>CAZYXP010000315.1:0-2962 GCA_964651325.1 uncultured Phycisphaeraceae bacterium | reverse complement strand
GAGAAGGTCTTTACGAAGATCAAGGAGCTGCACAGCGCGTACTACAAAGGCGATCACGTTACCAGCACGGACATCGTCAACGTGAAAAAGACGATTCGCCGCAAGATGATTCGCGAGACCGGCATGGGTGTGCCCAACTCCCGTTTCCTGGATCAGGCCCGTAGCGCCGGAGTGGAAATGCCCGAGTGGATGAGCCGGCGCATTTCGGCCACCGGAAGCGGGACCGACCGCGCATTCGGGACGGCTCAGGGCAAGCTCAAGGCCGCCCGAGCGGCCGAGCTGGATGCCAAAAGGCGGCTCGCGGAGCAGATTTACGGCCTGACGCTAAGCGGCAGCACGACCGTACGCGACTTCATGACCGAGCACGACGAGGTGAAGACTCAGGTCAACGCCATTTTCTCAGGCGCGATCGTCGGTCCACCGGAATACGGCAGCGACGTGGCCGAGGTCACGGTCTCCATGCCGGCGTCCGAAGTCTGGTCCGTGATCAATCAGTACACGATTGTGGCCAATCGTCGAGGGTAGAACGAGGAACATCGTTGGCGGAGCGAGAAGCGCTCTAGGCTAATGCATCGTAACGCGTGAAGCCGCATGATGTAGCCCGGCCGTCCTCGGCTGGTTGCTTGCCCTGAGCCGCAGGCTTTCCCCCGAGCCGCGGGCTTCAGCCCGCGCGGCCGCCCAGGTCAAGCTCTGTAGGCGATACAAGGAAGACGCAACCGTTCCGAGAGGACTCAAGAGGGCCAGTCGCCCCGGCAATAGCAGCCATGAATCGGCGAGTTTGGAAGCTCGCCCCAACAAACACATACGGAGTTCAGCCATGATAAGAATTGCAAAAGCCCTTTGCCTGGCATGTGCGGCCGCGCTGCTGCTCGCCACATCGTCGGCGTGCGAATCATCGACGCACACGGTCACGCGGACGACCACGTACGACGATGAGCCCCAGCAGAAACGCAGCGAAAGTGACAAACTGGATTCAGGCTATAAGATGCAAGGCGAAGGCGAGATGAAGGGTCGCTGACCTGTAGCGTCGCCGCGTTGGTTCTCAGGGCACCTGGCGTAAGCCTGGTGACAGCGTGCTGCGGAGGCTAGCGGCGATAGCGGCAGAGGCCTGCGGCTATCGGCAGAGGTCCGAGGGCTGGCGCCCTCGGCTCTGAATTGGCGGGGTGCCCCATGTCCTTGGGACGTGGGGGAGCCGATGATCTCGTACGCACGAAGCGGAGGGTCCGAGGGCTAGCGCCCGCGGTTCTGATTCAGAGCACCTGGCGCAAGCCTGGTGACATGCTGCCGCGTATGGTCCGAGGGGCCGGGCCCCACGGCGACACGAAACGCTAAGGAGCCAACCTGATGTGCCATCGCTTGATTCGAGCTGTACTCTCCATCACGTGCTGCGCGATCGCCTGCTCGGGCGGTTCGATCGCGTTTGGCGCGGAACCAGCTAAGGTGAACCTCGCCACGGCCACCGCCGCCCGCAAGGCGATTGCCAAAGGGTTGGCCTTTCTAGAGAAGACCCAAGGCGCCAACGGCGCGTGGAAGTCGATGGATCGGCCCCACCCGGCGATCACCTCGCTGGCGATGAAATCCTTCGCCCAGGATGATCACTACGGCCCGCGCCATCGCGTTGTGGCTCGCGCGGTTGACTATCTGCTCACGTTCGTTCAGCCCAACGGCGGGATCTACGTCGAAGGCGAAGGCATGCGCAACTACCATACCAGCGTCGCACTCATGGCGCTATCCGCTGTCAAAGACGCCCGACACGCCAAGACCGTTCACCGCGCCCAGGAATACCTAAAGAGGCTCCAATGGGACGGTGGTGAGGGCCACGAAGCGGGAAGCAGTTGGTACGGCGGCGCGGGCTACGGCAAGCATCAGCGGCCCGATCTTTCCAACACCCAGCTCATGCTGGAAGCCCTGGCCCAAAGCGGGCTGGCGCTCAACGATCCCGTCTATCAAAAAGGCCTGGCGTTCGTATCCCGGTGCCAGATGCTCGGCAAGACCAACGATCAGGCGTTCGCGGCCGAAAGCGTCGACGGCGGATTCGTCTACACCGCCGCCAACGGCGGAGAATCCAAAGCCGGAACGAGCATTCAAGGCGGCAAGCCGCAATTACGCAGCTACGGATCCATGACCTATGCGGGTTTCAAGAGCATGCTCTACGCCGGCCTGAGCCGCGACGATCCGCGAGTCGTCAAAGCGGTCGCGTGGATCGCCAAGTATTACACGCTGGATCGCAATCCGAATCTGCCCGACGAGGCGTCGTTGCAGGGGCTGTACTACTACTTCCACACGTTTTCCCGCGCACTACATGCGTGGGGCGAAGAGACGATCGTTGATGCCCAGGGCCTGCCGCACCATTGGCGAAAGGAGCTTTGCGACAAGATCGTGGCTCTGCAACGCGAGGACGGAAGCTGGATCAACGATCAGGATCGCTGGTACGAGGGCAACCCGCAGCTCGTCACGGCCTACGCCATCTTGGCCATGCAGACCGCGCTCGGCGATGTGAAGCCGATTATCGCGACCGATTGACGCCGGCGCGTGCCGCCGATTCCCAGCCGTGGGCGCTAGCCCTCGAACCTCTGCCCTGAGCCGCATGCCTCCGCGGCCCAGTGTCACCAGGCTTGCGCCAGGTGCTCTGATCAGAGCCGCGGGCGCCAGCCCTCGGACCTCCCCTTCCTAGTCCCAGCGAGGTCATCGTCTCCCCCACGTCCATCATCGTCTCCCCCACGTCCAAAGGGCATGGGGCACTCCGTGTAGCACAGCGGCCCTCCGATGTGTGTTGTCGCCTCCAGTCTAAGGAAGACCCAGCCGAGTGCGGCTGGGCTACATGCCTGCGATCGCGCCCCAGCCGAAAGGGGCGCGTCAGCGTCCGTTGACCTCGACGATGGCGATGGCTCTTTGCACGAGATCGATTAGCTGCTGGCGATAGCCGTAGACGTCTTCGCCCAGCGCCGTCTGGGCATTGTCC
>CAZYXP010000314.1:0-3008 GCA_964651325.1 uncultured Phycisphaeraceae bacterium | reverse complement strand
GTCGGATTGCCCTGCTGCATTCGACCGGCCTACACCTTGGGGGGCGAAGGCGGGGGCTTTTGCCGAACACGGGCGCAGTTTGAGGATCTGGCGCGTCGGGGCCTCGCGGCGTCGCGCGTCGGAGAAATCCTCATCGAAGAGAGCCTCTACGGCTGGAAAGAATTTGAGCTTGAGGTCATGCGCGATCGGGCCGACAACGTGGTGATCATCTGCTCGATCGAAAACCTAGACCCGATGGGCGTGCATACCGGCGATTCGATCACCGTGGCTCCGGCGCAGACGCTGACCGACAAGGAATACCAGTACATGCGCGACAGCGCGATCCGGATCATCCGCGCGATCGGCGTAGACACCGGCGGCTGCAACATTCAGTTCGGCGTTGACCCGGCTACGGGCCGTCAGATCGTGATTGAGATGAATCCGCGCGTCTCGCGCTCGTCGGCGCTGGCGAGCAAGGCCACCGGCTATCCCATCGCCCGCATCGCCGCGAAGCTGGCGGTCGGCTACACACTCGACGAACTGCCAAACGACATCACGCGCACCACGCCCGCGAGCTTCGAGCCGACGATCGACTATTGCGTGGTCAAAATCCCACGCTGGAATTTCGAGAAGTTTCCCGATGCCGACGAGTCGCTCAACACGCAGATGAAATCCGTCGGCGAGGCCATGGCGATCGGCCGAACCTTTAAGGAGGCGTTTCAAAAATGCATCCGCTCCATGGAGATCAAGCGAGATGGCTTTGGGCTGGATGGCAACGATCAGTGGCTTCGTGCCCAGCAGCATAGCGCGTCAACCGATCGAATTTCGGCCGCACACATGGGTGGCGCCACCGCCGCCGAAGCGCCTCCGGATACACAAGAGCAAAGCGCGAGCACGTGGCCGATCCCGCGCAACGTGCTGCGCGACAAGCTCGGCAACCCGTGCCAGGGAAGGCCTTATTACATCCGGTATGCATTCAAGATGGGCTGGTCGATCGAGCAGGTCCATGAGCTGACGCGCATCGACCCCTGGTTTCTGAATCAAATGCGGCAGCTTGTTGTGTTTGAAGATCAGCTTGTTGCCTCATCGACTGCCGGTTCGAGCCACGAGCCCGGCGCCGTCGATTCGACGTCGGCCGATGCGAAGAGGCTGGGCTTCACCGACCTCCAATGCCGATCGGCCCGGCCCGACGCCCTGAGGCAGAATGGCCAAACCATCCAAGCCCCCGTCTACAAGCTGGTGGACACCTGCGCCGCCGAGTTCGAAGCCGCCACCCCCTATTACTATTCCACCCATGAGGTTCCCGCGATAACCACTGCCGGGGGTTCGGCACTGGAAGCGGAAGACGAAATTCGCATTACCGATCGCCCCAAGATCATCGTGCTCGGAGGCGGCCCCAACCGCATCGGGCAGGGCATCGAATTCGATTACTGCTGCTGCCATGCCTCCTACGCAGCGCGCGACGGCGGGTTTGAATCCGTCATGATCAACTCCAACCCCGAGACGGTCAGCACGGACTTCGACACCAGCGATCTGCTCTTCTTCGAGCCGCTCACGCACGAAGACGTGATCCACGTGATCCAGCGGCTCAATGGCCGACCGCTTGTGGCAGATGCTGCGCCGTCAACTCGCGCCCCCAACCCGCAAATCGTGCTGTCGCCGGCCGGCCATCCATCGGACGGCCCCGCTCCCGGGCTGGTCAAAGGGGTGATCGTTCAATTCGGCGGGCAAACGCCGTTAAACCTGGCAGACGGGCTGAAACGCGCGGGCGTGCCGATTCTTGGCACGCAGCCCGAGATGCTACACGTGGCCGAGGATCGCGAGGCCTTTCAAGAAGTCATCAAGGAGCTCAGCCTGCTGCAGCCGCCCTGCGGCATCGCCCGCACACGCGAGCAGGCCTCCGCCGTGGCCGGGCGGCTCGGCTTCCCGATCCTGGTCCGCCCGAGCTATGTGCTCGGCGGGCGCGGCATGAAAGTCTGCAACACTCGGCAGGATCTCGACAGCTACCTCGACGAAGCCTTCGACGCCACCGATCGCTCCGAGGCGGCCGCGGACAATCCGATTTTGATCGATAAATTCCTCAGCGAAGCCATCGAAGTGGACGTGGACGCGGTAGCCGATTTCGGACTCTATGGCTCCGATGAGTCCTGCGATGCCGTGCACGCTGCACACGACGCGCCGCATAGCGCGCCCCATCCGCGCGGCAGTTGTATGGTGGCCGGTATCCTCGAGCACATCGAAGAGGCAGGCATCCACAGCGGCGACAGCACCTGCGTCACGCCACCCTTTTCGTTGGGCCGCATGGTCATCGAAGAGCTTTTTCGGTCCACCAGGCGGCTCGCCCGCCGGCTCAACGTCTGCGGGGCCATCAACATTCAATTCGCCATCTTGAACCGCACGGTGTACGTGCTCGAAGTCAACCCGCGGGCGTCGCGTACGCTGCCCTTCATCGCCAAGGCCACCGGCATCCCCTGGGCGGCCATCGCCACGCGCGTCATGCTCGGCGAGCCGCTGGCAACGGTGCTGGCCGATCACGACATCCACGAGACGCCGCAACTGCGTCACACGGCCATCAAAGCGCCTGTATTCCCATTCGGCAAGTTCGCCGGCGTGGATGTCATCCTCGGCCCGGAGATGCGCAGCACGGGCGAGGTGATGGCCATCGATTCCAACTTCGGTCGTGCGTTCGCCAAAGCGCAAATCGCCACGCACGCTCCCCTGCCGGTAGGCGGTAACGCGCTGGTCAGCGTCAGTGACGGTGACAAGGCGAGATGCGTTTCCATCGCGCGCGAGCTGTACGATCTGGGCTTTACGATCTATTCGACGCTGGGCACGCGAAAAGTTTTGGCCGAGTCTGGAATTGACGCGAAGCTCGTCTCGAAAACTTCCGAGACGCACGATGCGCCGTTCCTGAAGGATCTAATCGAAAACGGCACGCTCGACCTGCTCATCAACACGCCCATCCGCACCGGCCCCGCGTCCGACGAAGGAAGATGGCGCGCGGCCGCCGTGCGCCACGGCGTCCCGCT
>CAZYXP010000313.1:0-3055 GCA_964651325.1 uncultured Phycisphaeraceae bacterium | reverse complement strand
ACAAAAAGGCGGCGTATGACCCGATGGCCATACGCCGCCCTTAAAGAAGCATCTCAGATGCAAGGCCCTAGCAAGCTAACGCCCAGCACCCTGGTGCCTAGGTCGGCACCAACTCGATTGACCCGCTTTAGCGGCCCAACGAGCCGCGGTCGGCATTGCTGCTCCCACCGCGTTTGCTATCGCGAACCGGAACCTGACCCTGCATGAACAAGACCATGTCGGTCTGATCCACAACATCGTCACCGTTCAGATCCGCAACAACCAACGAACCGAGGCCACGACGACGGAGTTCCTTAACCGTGATCGACACGATCGGGGTTTCCGGAGTCGAGCTCGCGCCACCGCCAGCGACACAGCAAGAGTTCTTGCTGTTGTCCAGGAAGTTCTGCGAGATGAACGTGAAGTCAGCACCATCGACAACACCGTCACCGTTGATGTCGCTATGCGGTCCTGCTGAACCACAAGGCGAATTCGGATCGAGCGCTGAGCTGTACTGGCTCACAAACATACCGAAGTCCAGAATGTCAATGGTATCGCCATTGCCATCGGCCTTCCAAGCATCAAGGTTACCGTTGACCAGCCAATTGCCATTGAACGTCGGGTCGCCCTTGAACTCGGCCACGAGGGTGTTACCCACGCAGTCGATGCCCGAAACGCTTCGCAGCGAATGGAGCGGATCCGCCGCAGTAATGCAAGCGAACTGACCCTTCGGAACACTCAGGTTCGCCGTCGACTTACCGGTGAAGTCAAACGGGAAACCGAACGTCAGAGTCTGGCAGAACTGGTTCGGAGCCTGGACACAGTCACTGTAGAAATCGAAGCAGATGCAACGTTCCAGCGGATCGCCAACGACGATCGGGGAAAGCTGTACCTCAACGTCCAGCGAGTGCTGATCCGTCACTTCAACCGTCCAAGACTGCGTCGTCGAGTTACCGCAATCGTCGCTCGTGGCCGTGCACGAGAAGGTCGACAGACCCTGCGGGAACAAACCACCAGCGGCAATCAAGCCGTCGATATTGACGCCCGCGCTGTGGAACGCGCTGCAGGCCACGCTGGCCGTGCCGCACGAATCCGAAGCGGTGATCGGACCCCAGTTCACGGTCGCGGAGGCCGTATCACAGTCCGGATTCACGGAAACCGTGTCCGGCGTGTTCAGGCCAACCGTGCCCTCAAGGCTGATCGTGCCACTGCAATTGGTCTCGATGTCAACCGAGTTGCCAGCGTCATCCGTCAAAATCGTATTGGCAGGATTGATGCTGTCGTAGCACAGGTTACAGGTGCCACAGCCGTCGAGCTTCGTAAAGTTCAACGTCGCAAGCGTACCCGCAATCGAGCAAGAACCACCGGGAGCAATCCCGACGGCAGCAAAGATCAGGCCATTGGCCTCGTCGATCTCCTGGAACAACACGAGCGGCCAGTTGTCGCTCGAGCCGATGCCCTCGAACTGAATACAGCTCGGGTCATAGTGCACCAGGAACTGACCACCGGTCACACAAGCCGAACCGTCGCCGATGTCGACCGTGATGTTCACGGGCGCACCCGCGGTGGTGCAAACACCAGCGCCGCCGAGCGTCAATTGCGTCGTCGTCGAGCAGACGCAAAGGCCGCCCGCACAACTCTGGGCCGCCGCAGGGCAGTCCGTCGCCGGATCACCACTCGGGCAAGCAATCGTGTTGATGTCCGTACCAGCGCAACCGCCGGCGCCATCACACACGTCACTCGACGTACACTGCAGGGTGTCGTCGCAAGCCGTACCGGAAGCGGCGAACGGATGGCTCACCGTACCGTCGGCGTTGCAGATGTCGTCCGTGCAAGGATCGCCATCGTCGATACCCGTCAGGCCGCCCGTGCTCGGTGCACAGCACTGACCGGCGGGCGTCGTGTCGGTGTTCACGCAACCACCTGGCGTACACGAATCGGCGGTGCAAAGGTTCACAGGAGACTCTTCGCAATCAGCGTCCGTGTCACAGATCGGGCAGAAGTCGTCCAAGCCGTCGGCCGGAGTCGTATCCTGACCCGAGCAATTGGCGCCTTCATTCCATCCACCACCAGCGGCGGCGCACTCGCCTTCTGTCGCGTTGTCCAAGCACCCCAGGGGAGCGCCGGAAGCACCACAGCAAGCACCAACGGGAACCGTGATCGTAGCGGGCGTAACCGAATTGATCAGCACGTCCTTACCGGCCCCATCCTTAATCAGCGTCGCGGTCGGATCGGGATCGAGACCGACGGTCGCCGAACCCTTGGCATCCGAGCTCGTGGCGAAGCCGAAGCTTGCGCCGTAGAAATCGCCGGCGCCGGTGGCGCCGCCACCCACGATGACAACCGCACCACAGATGTACTTGCCGTCAATGCCGTTGGGGCAAAGGGCCGTGGTCGAACACGCGATAAGCGTGGCGGCTGCAGGACCCAAAACCCAGTCGGCACGATCGCCGTCTACACCGTTGCAAAGGCCCGAATCAAACGGGAGGCCGCCGGCTTGGCAATCAGTAATGTACGGGTCGATAGCGCCAGAAACGCTGAATCCGTAGTTGCAGTCCATCGCGCCCTGGTAGGCGGCAACGTTGTCCGCACCAAGGTTCGAGATGAACAACTCCACCGCGACATCCTGACCACCACTTGTAAGGGTGATCTCATTGGCGCCCGGACCGAAACTCCAGTCCACGCCCTCTACTCCGCTCGCGTTAACCGGCACGACACTCATGTCTGCCGCACGAGCATTCAATGCGCTGAAGGCAATGAGCCCAACAGCTACGACGCTCAAGGAGCGTCTTGCAAAAAACCCAATACTCGCTCTCATTTTCCACACCTCCAATGGGGGATTCAATTCCCCTTCCAATTTACAAATGTCCTCGATCCCGCTCCGAATTCTTGAACCCTCACCTTGGGATTTTGTCTTCTTTCTCCCCGGGTGATATTGCCTGGGCACCGCCCTCCGAAGGGTCTCCTTTTCCCAAAAGAACACGAAACGAAAAAACCAAAACACAAACACGAATTTATTTGGAAAACCTCCGGGGAGGGGCGATGGTTCGCCCCTCCCCGTCGGGTTATGGCTTAC
>CAZYXP010000312.1:0-3075 GCA_964651325.1 uncultured Phycisphaeraceae bacterium | reverse complement strand
GCACGTTGCCGACCCAGAAATCCACGGTGTCCAGCGCGGTAAGGCCCTTGCTGAAGTAGAGTATGAACGACGCTCCGACAAACGTGATCATGCCGAGCAGGGTGACGGAGGCGCGGCGTCCGATCCCCAGACCTTCTTCCAGAAACGCAATCGCCGGTTGCAACATCGAAAGCGAACTCGTAATCGCGGCGAGGAACAGCATGAAAAACCAGATGAACCCGAAGAATCGCGTTAGCGGCATGTACATGAATACGGTGGGCAGAGCCTCAAAGCCTAAGGAAAACGTCCCAATGTGGGAACCGTCCTGCAAGTACACCGCGCCGAGAAAAATGAACGCGGCGGGGATGGTAATCAATCCGCCGAGGCAGACTTCGAAAAACTCGTTGGTGGAAGCGGCCGTCAAGCCGGATAGCACGACGTCGTCGTTGCGCCGCAGGTAGCTCGAATAGTTGATGATGATCCCAAAACCGACGGACATGCTGAAGAAAATCTGACCGGTAGCCGCCAGCCAGGTGTCCGGATTCATGAGCGCCGCATACCACGGACCGCCGTCGCTACTTTGTGGGTTCCACATGAAACCGAGGCCGTTGAGCGCGTTTTGATCGGGCAAATCGGGGTTGGGCGTCCCCAGCGTCAGCACGCGGATGAGCACGATGACGGCACAGACCGCCATGACGGGCATCGCTCGAACGCAAAACGCCTCGATGCCTTTGTTCACGCCGCGAAAGATGAGAAAGAAGTTCAACGCAAACGTGATGACGCACAGCATCAACAGAGGGCTCGCGCCAGTCTCGAATACCGCACCATCGCCCCCCCCGCCCACGAAGTGACCGAAGAACTCGGAGCTCTTCGCGGCGTACTGCGACGGATCATTACCCAGATCAATCGAGCCCGTTAGAAAAGACCATGCGTACCCCAAACACCACGCCTCGATGAGCACGTAGTACATGTAAATGACCACGGGAATGAGGATGCCCAAGAGGCCGATGTAGCGATAGCGCGGCTTGCCGCCGAGCACACCGAAGATCGCCGGGGCGGAGTTGTAGCCTTTCTGTCCGCCGAAACGGCCCATGGCCCACTCGGCCCAGCAAATCGGAATCGCCACAAGCACCAGGGCGATGAAGTAGGGAATCATAAACGCCCCACCGCCGTGCTGCGCGGCCTGGCCTGGGAAACGCAGGAAATTGCCTAATCCCACGGCGGAGCCCGCGACCGCCAGAATGACACCCAGTCTGGTGCCCCACTGCTCTTTGGGTCTTCCCATGTTGCCGTTCGCTCCCTGTTGGACTCCGCTGCCCCTCGGGCCCGCGCCCGGGCGACATGCGTCTGGCGCATACGCTTGAATCGTAACTATTTGCAAGCCACTCGCCGCCGATTGGCTGATTGCTCGCCCGAGATACTACCCGATCATGCTTTGATGACAACGGTTGCCCGACTTGGCGTTGTGTTCTATGCTCTTGCCCTGCTTGAGGTTTTCAGGCGGGCCGAACCCCCATCGAGCCGCCGTATTTCCCGGAGCGGAGTCACGCATGGCCGATTTGGAGCAGTTCGCCGCCGATTTCGTCGGCCTGATTTGGTCGACGCCCTTGTTCTTTCTCCTGCTTGCCTGCGGGTTGATCTTTTCCATTACCACCAAATTCGCCCAATGGCGCATCCTCACGCACGGGCTGGATTGCGTGCGCGGCCGCTTCGACAACCCGAACGACACAGGCCAAATCAGCCATTTTCAAGCGCTCTGTGCGGCGCTATCCGCGACGATCGGGCTGGGCAACATCGCCGGCGTGGCGGTGGCGCTGTCGCTCGGCGGGCCGGGCGCGGTGTTTTGGATGTGGGTCGTCGGGCTGTTCGGCATGGCGCTAAAATTCGCCGAATGCAGCCTGGCCGTCATGTTCCGCGACGAACGCGACGTGCCCGACCCCAGCGCGCCGGCACTAATGGAAGCCGACGCCGAATCGCGCACGCTGGAATACGAAGGCGAACGACCGCCGGATCGAAATGCCAAATCGATGGCACGAGGCGAAGTGCGCGGCGGGCCGATGTGGTACATCCAGAAAGCGCTGGTCGAACCGCTGAGAAGACGCGGCAACGTGTTCTGGGTCGCGTTCAAGCTGTTGGCCGTCCTCTTCGCGATTTCGACCATGCTCAACTCCTTTGGCGGCGGCAACATGTTTCAGGGCTGGAACGTGGCCGACATGCTCAGCAAGCATTTTTCGGTATCGGTGTATCTCTCGGCCACCGTGGTCTCGGTGCTGGTGGCGATGGTCATCATCGGGGGCATCAAGCGCATCGGCGCGGTGGCCTCGAAGCTGGTTCCCTTCATGTGCGTGATCTACGTAGGGGGCGCGCTATACGTCATCGGCCTCAACATCGAACAAATCCCCTACTACCTCTCGTTGATCGTGAAATCCGCGTTTACCCCGGTGGCCGAAGCCGGAGCATGCACCGGCGTTTCGGTCTGGATCGCGTTCCAGTGGGGCTTGAAACGGGCGTGCTTCTCCAACGAGGCCGGAGAGGGCTCGGCCGCCATCGCGCACGCGGCCGCCAAGACTGAGGAACCCATCCGCGAGGGCGTCGTTGCGGGAGTCGGCCCGTTCGTCGATACGATCATCATCTGCACCATGAGCGCGCTGGTGCTGCTGATGAGCGGCACTTGGGATCGCCCTGCGGTCGGAACGGTCGAGTCCGTGGCCGAAGGCATGATCACCGTTCGATGCGCCGAGAAGCTGCCCGAAGCCTACGACCGGCTCTACAGGGATCGACTGGTGGACGGGAACGCGCTGGCCATTCAAATCGTACGCGACACGAACCGCGAACTGAAAGCCGTGACGGGCGACGTTAAGGGCTTGGGGAGCATGCCACCAACCACTTGGGCGGAGCTTTCCACGATCACGCTGGATGCGTCGGAGTTGGATGCGGATGATCTGGCCCAAATCACTCCGGGCCAGCAGGTTCACCTCGACATCAACGGAGCGGAAATGACGAGCTTCGCGTTTGACACGGCCATTTACGGGTTTGGCAAGTACATCGTCACGCTCGGCGTGTGCCTGTTTGCCTTCAGCACAATGATTTCCTGGA
>CAZYXP010000311.1:0-3079 GCA_964651325.1 uncultured Phycisphaeraceae bacterium | reverse complement strand
TCCAACGTTCCTCGCCGCTGATCCGATCGAGCGCGATCAAACACGCGCCGGGGGATCCGCCGATTTGCAGGATGACCAGATCGTCCTCGATCAGCGGCGCCGCCGCGATGCCCCAAATAGGCATTCGGATGGCATACTCGCGGTTGAGGTCCTTAGCCCACAGAACCGATCCGGTAACCGCATCCAAACAGTGCAGATTCCCCATCGCCCCCAAGGCATACGCCCGACCGTCGTGAATGGTCACGGCCGCTCGCGGTCCGGCGTCGTAGCCGATACCTCGATACGCGCAGGGATACGCAAACGTCCACAACTCCTTGCCGGTGCGCTCGTCGAAGCAGTGAACCCGCTCCAATTGCTTGGGCTCGACGACGCGGTCGGTCACGTACACCCGGCCATGGGCCACCGTGGGGCCGCTGTACCCGCCCGCAATGTCCGCCCGCCAGACCAGATCCAGCCGCGGCTTGTCGAAATGATCTACCAACCCGGTCTCGGTCCAGACGCCGTCGCGCGTAGGCCCGCGCCATTGAGGCCAATCCGCCCCAAAAACAGGCACGCAAGCAAGGGCAAGGCAACAACAAACTTTCGACATCAAACGCATACCAGTTACTCCCTGTTGGCGTGCTCGTCGGCTACAAGTCCTTACAGCACCTTCAAGTAAATTCGTCCGGAAAACCCCTAGCCGAACCCCATTGAGCCGGGCCTATCGGAACCCGGACGACTAGCGGGAGTATAGTGAATCTCACTAAGGATTACGATGTCATCTTGATGGGTATTTTCGGAATAGGCAGCGCAGACGCGTACCGCCATGCAAGCCACGATCAACGTAGCACAGCGGCCCCCCGCTGTGAATCTGCGCGCTAGATCCAGCTTTTTCAGAACCCGGCCGTTGATCTCCCGATCTTCAGTCTTGACGTCCCCGCTCGAAGCACCACCGTTCCCGTGGTCAGGACAAGCAGGCCCAAGACCACGATGCCCCAGGTGGAGACCGCAGGAATCGGTACTTGCGGCTCTACAGTGATGATCAGGGCGGCAGCCGGGCCGGCGCCGGCCGCCTGAGTTTGCCATTGATTCTCCGCGCCCGGCCCGGAAATGAGCACGTTGGCCAGGATGTTTTGGGGAATCAGCGCGAACGTGCCCAACTGCTCCGGAGCCGTGGCCGTACCGGTGGCCAGGACGATCGGCTCATTGCCGATACCGGTCACCACATCCCCGCTGGGCAGCTCGCCGCCTACGGGGCAGCAGTTGCCGCCGAAGGTGTTCTGCAATCCGCCGATCTGCCGCAACACGCCGTCGTCGATCAGCCCGCCGAATCCGTTGGGATTGCTGAGCCCCGCGGGAAAGACAAAGCTCGACACCGCGGTCGGCGCCGACGCGGGCGCGTCAAGCGGTCCGCCTTGTAGGCCCAG
Organism: uncultured Phycisphaeraceae bacterium; assembly: GCA_964651325.1. Taxonomy (GTDB): domain Bacteria; phylum Planctomycetota; class Phycisphaerae; order UBA1845; family UBA1845; genus JADFOB01. The sequence goes on along the minus strand of CAZYXP010000311.1, from coordinate 1,673 downwards.
ATCAAACGCGAAACCGGCCAGCCCCTGACTGGAGGCGTTGCTGAGCGCGCCGACGATTTCATAGGAAAACGCGCCGCCCGGGCCGACGCTGATGCCGGCCGCGCCGTGGCTTAGAACCGAAAGCTCAATATCCCACAGCCCAAAGCAGGACGTACAGAACGCGTCGGCCAACCCCACGCAACCGACATCCCAGGCTTGCGCGCAGCAACCCGGCGCCATAGCGCAGACGCAGCTCTCCACAAGCGCGTTGTCGCAGCCGGGCGACGGGTGGGCCGTGCAGCATTCGGTGGCCGAGGGCACGGGCTTGTCGAAGGCGTTTTGCATCTTGAGGGCATCGGCGACGTCCACGTCGCGGTCGTGTTCGATGTCATAAAATCGGCACGCGCAAAGCCGAGCGAAATCCCCAACGCCGGTCATGCAATCAGGCATCCCTGCAAAATCGGAAAGCGCCACGAGCCCGTCATTGTCGATGTCCCCATTGCGGATGCGCCGCATGTACTTGATCCAAGAAGGGGTGAAGAGCCCGTTCGGTTGCCGCTTCCAGGCCACCTCGCCGTATTCATTCAAGGCTGCGACGATGTTGTCGATGATGGCTTCGATGTCTGCTTCGTCGCTTAGGCGCATGAACGCGCCATCCCTCTTGAGCCAGAGTTCCCAAGGTGTGAAGACTGTCATGACATTGTACGCAACGTCGCCCGCATCATTGATTGCGGGGACACTCCCCGAGACAACAAAAACCGTTTCGATACCGTTCCAGAACTCAATTGTGTCTTGGCCGTCCACGTTGTCGCCCGGCCAAACCACGTGCCCCGAGTCATTGATTGCGGGTGCTTGCACTTGCACAAGAGTCGTGGGGATTTCGGTTATCTGTCCGTTCGAGAACAGTAAGATGTCACCACTCCACGCGCCACTGTCACAAGGAATGGCGGCGTGACCCCAGACGATCTGGTCCGAGTTGTTAATCTCCGGAGACTGGTTAGAGAAACCGTCGTCGAGGATTAGCTGGACTGAAGAGCCGTCAAAATGAAATAATTGCGTTTCACCAATCCGCCCAAACTCATTGCACACCTGCGACAGTTTGGATCTCCACGTGGCGTGTGCTGAGTCGTTCATGAAGATTGTACCACCCAAGTCCGCCCCTTCCTGGAAGACGGTCTCGTCTCCATTCTGGTACAAGATGTACTGGCGAGGTCCATCGATAGGCGTGCGAACCCACATGATCTGCCCTGAGTCGTTGATGTCAGGGAAACCATCAGGAATGTTGTTGTCCGTTAATTGAACGAAGTTCCCGTTTTCGTAGTAGACGACTTCCTGGGTCGCGTTGTCTAGATTTTCCCGTGTGAATGTGACGATCTCCCCACAGTCGTTGATCCGTGGCCAACTGACTTCGATCTGGCCGCCGAAGGCTTCGATGACTTCATAGCCCGCAGGGATTTGAGCGGCGGCGCCAGCCGCAAATAGGCCAGCGTACACCAAACATCGTATGGGTTGTATCATGGCTGTGCTCCATGGTAAGTGCCAAGCTCACGCGCGTACATGACTATCTCGCCGCCTTCGGCAACGCACGTCGCCAAAGCCACGCTCACGCGCGCGTGCATGACCGTCGCGGCCGCTGTGTTTGCAGGCTGAAGGCCTGCTCTATAGTAGCCGGGGGCAAGCGCAGCGCCGCCCCC
>CAZYXP010000310.1:0-3081 GCA_964651325.1 uncultured Phycisphaeraceae bacterium | reverse complement strand
AACAACCGAACTCATGGGGGGGAAGTCTAAGGTCGAAAGTCGAAAGTCGAAAGTCGAAGGTCGAAAGTCGAAAGTCGAAAACTGGGCGGTCTCGGAGGGCGCGGAGGAAATGTGGCACACCCGCCTTCGGGTGTGGCTTGGCGTAATCGATCCGAACCGCGCCCGTCAGGAAGCGGCTCCACCGCCCCGAAACCGCATGCCCGCCCCGCTTGCGGCATCACCAAACAGCTAAGGAGCCAATCCTCCACCGTTCGGTTCTCGGGGCAAAGCGATGGGCACAGCGTCGGTGTTCTGGAGGTTCTTGTCTGAAGCCCTGCGTTCGTGTACCCATTGATCTATGGCCTCAGTTACTTGAGCCGAAGCCAGGAACGCCCCAAAGGCCTTTGCGGAAATAACGACGGACGAATCCTGCGTGCGAATACGAATCTCGGCTCGCTCCGCGTCGTACCTGACGCCGGTCACATCACTCCAATGCACCGAAACCGATTTCCCCCTTTTCCCATACGCGTACAAGACGCCTCTTGAGAAAATAATCAGGCGTCCTCGCCGTCCAAGATCGTTGAAGCCGCGGAGCACGACGGTGTCTCGATCCATTCGGAACTGACACTTCGGACATTTCCGATCGGCGCCCCTTTTTTTGAGGAACACGATACACTTCGGGCAACGCAGAATTCTCGGAGCCCTCACCGAAATATGACTTCGGTTGCGACCGCACTCCGGGCAGATTCCGGTCGTGTTTCCAGATAAGTCGTATCCGCATGCCTGACAATGCCCCACTGGCGGCAGTTTCCGCCTACCAATGCCTCGACGTACCCAGACGTAGCATGGAATGAACCCCAACGCCACCCAAACGATGATGAGAAAGGTGGGCGTCGCCGGAAAAATCAACCTCTTAAGGACGTAGATCAGACCTATTGGCGCCCCCAGGATCGCCGTCGCCGCGGGTCCTAGGTAGGCGTTTTTGCTACCCTGCTCTTGAGCGATCCGATTAATCCGTTCGGCAAACGTAGAACCGACCTCGAAGCGCTCTTGCCCGTGCCTAGCAGGCTCGCCGTCGCCGCGCGCCGCGCACGCCGACTTACTCCCGCGTAGTTGACGACGTTGTTCCGCCGCTGTGGACAGCAGCTCAAAATAGCCGTCACTCGACGGTGGTTCGTCGCGCTCACCTGGCCCAGACGGTTTCGCCGCCGCGCCGAGCTGGCTTGCGAGCACCAGCTTGGCAAGCTCGGAGCGGCGCAGCCCTTCCGACCGTGCGGCGGCGTGCAGCGGACCAATCGCGCGTTTCAAGTGTTCGGCGGACTTGTACCGAAACAGTGGATTCTTGTGGGTCGCTCGCTCGATGACACTCACCAACTCTTGCGGCGTTTCCTCCGGCAGCTTGTCCACCGGAATCGACTCGTCTCGGTGCATCTTACGAATCTGCTCCCTGTTTCCCTTGAACGGGATGGAACCTGAAAGCATTTCGTATAGCGTTATCCCGATGGCGTATACGTCGGATTGGGGGGAGGTGCGCCCATCAAACATTTCTGGCGCCATGTATGGTAGCGTGCCCAACATGCGCCCCGCTTGCCGGTCCACGCTTCGAAGTGCAGCGAGTCCGAAATCAGTCACAAACACAGCCCCGGACCGATCCACGAGCGTGTTGTCGGGCTTGATGTCGCAATGGATTACGTTGCTGCAGTGCATGAATCCCGCCGCGGCGCAAACGTCGCTTGCGATCTGAAGAGCCGACGCAACACCGAGCGATCCGCCCCGAAGAAGGGGCCGTACGCTCGTGCCGTCGATGTAGCGCATGACGGTGTAGGGAAGTGATTCAGCAACGCCCGCCGCGTACACCTCGACGACGTTGGCGTGCCCCGACCTCGCCTCGGCCCGTGCCCCTTGTAGGAATTGCACAAAAGCGGGGTCCGACGGTTCCACAATGTCGTCAAGAAGAAACTTGACCGCCACCCGCCGCGCCAGCAACTCATCCCACCCCTCGTACACCACGCCCATGCCGCCGCGTCCGATTTCCCTGATCAATCGCACAGACCCAATTCGCGTGGGAACTTCGACCTCTTTCCCCATCGCCCCGCTCTGGCTGCGCCAATTCACTCGAACAGGGCCGCCAAGTTCGACAGTAGGAATACCGTCGGGGGTGGAACGAGTTGGTTCGGGCTGCTCAGGGGATTCCACGACTTGCGTTCTCCGTCAAGACGATGGCTGCGCGCGACTTAGACTTCGTTTTCACGCTCTAACTCGGTGCCATGGTCATGCGCTCCAAGCTAGGTCCGTGGCGCGGACAGCCCCGTTGTCTTGCGGTAGCTGCGATGGGTCAAGAACGTGGCCGCTACACATCCTTGAGCATGTGCCCGAGCTTCTCGCGTTTGGTGCGCAGGTAGAATTCGTTGTGCTCGTTGGGCGGTATTTCGATGGCGGTTTGCTTGGCTATGGCGATCCCGTATACCTCCAAACGGCTCACCTTCTTGGGATTGTTGGTCAGAATTTCCAACTTCCGCAGCCCGAGATTGCGTAGAATGTGGGCGCCCACGCCGTAATCGCGGCGATCGGCGGGTAGGCCGAGCTTCTCGTTGGCTTCAACGGTATCTAGGCCCTCATCCTGAAGTTGATACGCCCGCAACTTGTTGTGCAGCCCGATGCCGCGCCCTTCCTGCCGCAGGTAGACCACCGCCCCTTTGCCACGTTCTTGGATCAACCGCATCGCCCGTTCGAGTTGCTGGCCGCAATCGCATCGCATCGAGTGGAACATGTGCCCCGTCATGCATTCGCATTCAACCCGCACGAGCACCGACTCTTCATGCACGATGGGACGGCCATCGGCGTCCAGCTCGCCCACGCCGCCGGCGCAAAGCGCCAGGTGCGGTTCAGCGTCCACGGGGGAGTTAAACGCGATCAACGTAAAATCGCCGAACCGCGTGGGCAGCTTCGTCGTGGCCCCGCGTGTTACGAAGGCCTCGCGCTGCATTCGATACTCAATGATCTGGGCGACGGTGTAGATGCGCAGGTCGTGCGCAAGCGCCAGTTTGGTCAATTCCGGCAATCGCGCCATGGACCCATCGTCGTTCATGATCTCGATGATGG
>CAZYXP010000309.1:0-3138 GCA_964651325.1 uncultured Phycisphaeraceae bacterium | reverse complement strand
AACATCCGAAAACACTATTGTAGCCACGCGGCGTCTGTGGACAATGGACGCGGGCGTCGTCGCTGCCCAAAAAGGCGGCCAGGGAACCCTATTTTGCCAAAGAGCTCTATTCAAACGGAAACGGCCAACGTGACCACTCAAGCGGAGGTGGATGCACTGTGTGCCGATTGCCGGAAGGCGGGGCGTTTCGCGTTCGACACCGAATTCGTGATGGAGGATCGCTACCAGCCCGAGGCCTGCCTCCTCCAGCTCGGAACACGGAACCACGTCTGGATCATCGACCCGTTTCTCGATCTCGATCTTCAGCAGGTATGGAGCCTGGTCGCTGATCCGGAGGTGGAGGTCATCGTTCATGCAGGCCAGGAGGATTTGGCGCTGGCCGTGCAACATACGGGGCGGGTGCCTCAGCATGTTTTCGATGTGCAAATCGCCGCCGGTTTTGTGGGGAACGACTATCCGATCAGCCTGCAAAAGCTGATCCAGTCGACCCTGCGCATCCGGTTGCACAAGTCCAAAACGCTCACGGATTGGCGAAAAAGACCGCTCACCCTGGCCCAGTTGCAGTATGCAGCCGAGGATGTGATTTACCTGCACGATGTCTACCGTATCCTGCGAGGTAAGCTCGAAAAGCTGGACAGGATAGAGTGGGTCCGGCAGGAGTGTACCAAGTTTGAGCAACTCACGCTCTACGAGCGCACGGAGACGGACAAGCTGTCGCGACTGAAGGGTACTCGCTCGCTGAATGGGCTTCAACTCGCCATCGTGCGGGCATTGCTGGAATGGCGCGAGGGGCTTGGCGAGCGATTTAATCGCCCGGCGCGCGTGCTGCTCAAGGACCATTTGCTCGTGGAAATCGCTCGCCATCAGATCTGCGCATCTTCGGAGATACGGGATTTGCGAGGCGTGAATCTCAAGGATGCCGACGTCCGCGCCATGGCCAAAGTCGTGTCCGACGCCATGCTAACCCCAGAAAGCGAGCATCCCAAGCCCAAACCGGTCGAGCGAGAAACGCCGCGCGAGGAGGTGCTCGCGGCGCTCATCACGTCTGTGGTGCGTAGCTATTGCATGGAGAACCGGTTGGCCTACAGCTTGGTGGCCACGCAACGCTCGATCCGGGAACTGATCCGCCATCGCGCATCTCCTGCCAAACGCGGTCCCTCGGCGATCCAGTTACTCAGCGGCTGGCGCGGCGAATCGGTCGGCATCATGGTCGATGAAGTGCTTTCAGGGCTCAGCAGCGTGCACGTGGAACCAACCAAGGACGGCTTGGCGGTACACGTCATGCCGACCTCGTAGCGCTGGGCCATGAACGTCCGATAATACCCGATGCCTCAAACGTATATGTCTCGCGAGTATACCCCAGTGGTGGCCGGAGTATTCGAGCGTGGGACACCAACGAATTGAATGGAAGCTCCCCAATAGAATCGTAAAGCGTTAAGCGGCAACCCTTTGTGGCGTTTTCAGGCAAGAAAACGAAACGCGCCGGGCAAGAATCGAACTTGCGACCGTTGGGTTAGAAACCCAATGCTCTATCCGCTGAGCTACCGGCGCCGACCATCGGGGCGCGCCCCTACCGTACGCCAACCCTGGTGCGCGTCAATATATCGATGCCCTGAGTGCATTCCCTAGCCGCTGGCGCAAGCCTACGCGGCCTTTCGGGTCGTGCCGAGCAGACAGGCCGTGTGGCTCGCTGCCGCGCCGCGCAAGCTGAAGCATGCGGCGTGACCGCGGACCCGCTCGAGGCGGGCAATTGGTCCGCTGACGGCTGACAGTTGACAGGTTGAAAGCTGACGCTTCCGAGTCGGTTGCGCGCAAGCTTGTAGCAATCTGGGTATACTGATCTGTGGCCATGGGCCGGCGGGAACGGAGCTGGGTCGGCGGCGGTGGTGGTCGGCACGCGTCGCTGGGGCACAGAGGAGGCGGTCATGTTTTCGCTCTATTTTGCAATGAAGCTCTTCGCGGCCGTTGGGGCGGCCGTTTTGATGGGGCTCATAATGATCCCGTTGGCGACGTTGCTGGCCGTCATTGGCTGGCTGACCGCCATGGTGGGCGGCGTTTTGATCCTGACCGACCCGGCCTCGGGCATCATCACGTTGGCGACGGGCGTCGGCATGATCGCGCTGGGTATCTGGCTGCAACGACGAGATGTTCGCATCGCCACCGAAGGGGCCGAGGAGACCTCGCGCAGAATCAGCCGGATGATGCGGGTGGATCTTCCTGTCGTGGAGGAAGAAGCCGATTCCGATTGGCAGGTTGTGCCGCCGCAGGATTTGCCGAATGATGCGTCTTCGAAAGCGCCGCGGTCACAGAACGTGGGGCGTCGAGAGAAATCCTAGCCGGGCTGCGATGATGCTCGTCGCCGCGATGGCGGCCGTTTCAGTTCGCAGGACTCGTTGGCCCAGATGAAGCAGCTCAAACCCCGCCGATCGCAACGCTTGGCGTTCGCCGCTGGAAAAACCTCGCTCCGGACCGACCGCGATAGCCACCGCCGGGCGGGCGTCGTGCCAATCCACAATCGAGCTTTCCGCTTCGTATACATCTAGTGCCAATCTAGTGGCGTCCTCTGGAATCACTTCAAGGCATGCGCTGAGCTCGTCAAAGTGTGCGATCTCGGGGATGTGGGTGGTGAAGGCCTGCTCGGCGCCTTCGATCAGATGCCGCCGCCATTCGTCGCCGCGCCACAATCGGCTTTGGCGGTAGGACGGTTCGCCCTTCTCGCTCTTGAAAAAGGCCATGCGCTCGACCCCTAAGGCCGTACACTCGCGTAGCAGCCGGCGGGCCGTTTGGGGGCGGGGTAGAGCCAATAGCAAATGCATCGGAAACGGCGGCGCGGGCACGCGGCCCCACGTGATGGCCAGCGCGAATCCGCCGCTGTCCGCAACGCACACACCGGCCGTGCCGCGCGCGCAGTCGAATGCGTTGGTCATGACCGAACGCGGCCGCCTGCGCGAACGCCTCGGTCTCGCCATGACACGACTTGCAGTCCGAGCCGAGCCGCCCTTCGTGGCGGTCCCTGTGACACGCCGTGCAGTCCTGACTCAGCCCGAGGAGACGCTTCTGACCCGCCGCGAGCGGCTGCAGCGCGGCGTGTGGTTGGCACGCGACAGCGGCGGCGTGCGGTGTCGCGCGTGGACGAGC
>CAZYXP010000308.1:0-3164 GCA_964651325.1 uncultured Phycisphaeraceae bacterium | reverse complement strand
GACCTCCTGCGTGTCGAGCAGGCGCTCTGCCAACTGAGCTAATCGCCCCATGACTGGCGCGACATTTAACGAGAACGCGGCCGGGTTGTCAATCCAGGCACGATCCGAACGCCAAGACGGATCCTGAGCCGGTGGGTTCCGCCAGGATCAACTTCGTAGCTCACGTCTCGGTTGTCGGGCCATCGGCAGGACACCGCGCGGGCATGTCCCTGCAGATCAAGCCCTCTGCCCATTCCACAGGGCAAGCGCATTCTAACTCATGGGCGGACTTGTAGACTGTCTCGGGCTTATTGTCCCCTGTTTCATGTGGCCGAAATCGCGGATTCGCTCAACCGCAAGAGCGAACACCGCATGAGAATTCTTAGAATGCTGTTGCCCTGGCCCATTCCCGGGCTCTGGCGTACAGAAATTCAAGGGCCTCGCCCTTAGGAATACAAGGGCAACCCCCCACCGCTTCCCAACAAGCATGCCGGCCCACAGTGGTGGGCGTAAGGCCGCATGATCCCGAATTTTGGGGAACGGCAATATCGCCGCATTTGGTGGCATTATTGCTCCTGCCAAGCTCCGCAACCAAGCGTTATCGGAACACGCCTCACACGGCATTGTGGCTGGTCTCACGGCGCGGGGACTACTATAATGAACAAATGGGTCGAGTCGGTTCCACGCGCGATGTGGGGCCGTGGCGGAAATCCTTAAGTGGGGGGCATACGATGAATTTCACAGCCAGTTTTGGCCCGATGACCGCCTTGTGCGCGGTGCTGCTCGCAGTGGGGCAGCCGACAACAAGCTACGGCGCGGGCGGTCGCGGCTTCCCGTTGGAAGACGCTTTTTCCGTTCAATCGGGCACCATCGTCATTCAATTCGATCAGGAATCGGTGAATCGATACGGGCTGCATGTCCTTGGTCGGCATGGAGCCATCGGGCCGGACGTTGGATTCACCCTCGAAACGCCGCTCCGGGCGGTCTCTACGATAGACATCGCGTCCGGCGACAATTCAAGCCTGAGCGTTGTGACCGCGAGCCTCGTAGGCGAAAGCGGATTCCAAATCTCCGGCGACGGCGCGGCCATGCTGCTCGCGCCGATCGAATTGCGCTTCAGCGAGTCGGCCGGCTGGTTCTTCGCGAACAACGACGCGGGGCATCCAGACGACTACCGCGATCATTGGGCGGAAATCGTCGCGTGGGAATTCGCCCCCAACACCGGCCAACTACGGCTGGCCGGGGACTGGTTCGCATCCTTCCCCGGTGCCCGACCTGGCGCGGCGCGCGCGGCCCACCTTGCTTCCTTCTCTGTCGAGGCCACGCTGGATACGTCCCCACAGATGCCCGTCGATGTATACACTCCATACAGCGCAGGCTCAGCGACCGGCGGGGTCGCGGGCGTTATCGGTCCGGACCTCGTTGTGGACCAAATCGGCGACATTCGCAGGTGGGGGCGCGTGCAACCGATTCCCGGCCAGCCTGGCATCACCGGCTACTCGCTTTCGACCAAGGCATGCAACATCGGCGACCAGGACGCGGATTGGTTTGGGGGCACGCCCAACAAGCCCGTGATCGCCCAGAACATGTTTCGCCTGAAGGACGGACGCATCGAGCAGATCGGCATGAGCTGGGTCAAGCATGCTTTCCTCGCCGACCACGAAGTGTGCAGCAGCGGCGGCACGTGCATCCCCGACCCCATGGGCAAACATCTCGGACCTAGTTGCGGCGATACCTACGGCACATTTGTCAACGGAGATCACTTCAACCTTGGCCCGCGCTATGAGGTCAACCCCACCACCGGAACTCAAAACGTCTGGCCCCCCAACAGTCCCGGTTGGGTGTATAGCCTTCCGGGCGATGCCGCGTTCAAACGCATTCAGGTCGCCGATGCCGACATCGATCCCGACGTCAACCCGGGCGCACTCTATTTCGTCGAAGCCCATTACATCACGCCTGATGAAGCGATCGTCGGGAATCAGGACAACAACGCGTCATACGCGCCCGCGCTTGATGTCGTCGAGACGACACCCAACGTCTATGATATTCTCGGACCCGCCAGCAACACGACTGTCATCGGCCATCCGGGCATCATGATCTGGGAGGATCAAGACCCGACCGTAACCACGGTGGCCATCGACATTCCCGGCGATCGGCGTGTATACCTGGCATACAAGGTGACCGATCTGGGTGGCGGTCTGTGGCACTATGAATACGCGATACAAAACCTCAACTCGGATCGGGCCGTCGGTTCGTTCGGCGTTCCCGTTTCCGACGAATCCTCCGTGAGCAACATTGGCTTCCACGACATAGATTCCCACAGCGGCGACGACATCACGCCCGTGGGATCCTACTATTCCAACGTGGATTGGCCGGGCACGCTTGGCAGCGGCACCGTCTCCTGGGCCTCAGACGCGTTCTCCGTGGACGATCGCGCCAACGCGATTCACTGGGGCACGCTTTACAACTTTAGATTCGATTCCACGCTTCCGCCGCAGATGGGCGATGTGACGCTCGGCCTGTTCAAACCGGGAACGCCCGCCGCCATGACGGTGTCGGCCATGGTGCCCGGCGCGGCGCTGACTCTGCTCGCAAGCTATCCGCCTAGCGGCGCTATCGACGCGCGGCAACCCTCCGATCTGGACGGAACCAACGCCACCGGCTGGAATAGCGTCACGATGACTTTCACAGGAAGCGTCGCAGGCCTGACACCCTCGGATTTCGCGGTCACTCAAGTGGGCGGAATCGGCGTCGCGCCGGGCGTGCTTTCCGTCACCATCGACGGGCCGGACACCGCCACCGTCGTGCTCGACGCCACCATTGAGGTCGGCGCGTGGACCACCATCACGCACAGCACCAGCGGAGGCAGTACCACGCTGGGATACCTCCCCGGCGATGTGAACGCCGACGCAACCAGCACCCCCAGCGACATCCTCGCGGTCATCGACGCCCTCAACGGAGTCGGCCCGCCGCGGGAGATATGGTCCACGGACACCGATCGAAGCGGCGTCTCCGGCCCCGAAGACATCCTACGCGTCATCGATCTACTAAACGGCGCGGCCGCGTTTGAATCCTTCCTAGACCGCACGCTGCCCTGAGGCGTTGGCGTTTCCCCTTTGGCCGTGGCATAATGCAAACAGGCCCGGCGGCCGGCGGTCGGGAATCCTGTATCACTCTACAATCGC
>CAZYXP010000307.1:0-3186 GCA_964651325.1 uncultured Phycisphaeraceae bacterium | reverse complement strand
TTTGACTTTCAACCCTTCCCATGCGACAGAAATCCGACGCTGGATTGAAAGATTCGCTCCGTATCTGCTTCGGGCTCTTCCTCCTGCTCGCTCTCCAGATCACCGAGGTTTGCAACACAAAGCGGGCAACCCACCACGTCGAGATGAAACTGAACGTAGCTCTTCCAAGGCTCCTCCAAGACGCCCAACAAATAGGCGCCGAGCGTGCTACGCTTCAAGCAGGTAAGGCGCTGCGCCTGCCAAACTCTTGCCACCGTCACCTCGGCCTCGGTTTCCTCCAAACAGCCAAGAGAGGCCGGGTCTCGCTCGGATAGAAATTTCTGAAGCTTCTGGATCGCGCGGAATTTGATCCCCGCCACGGATTTCTGATCCATATCGAGCAGCTCACCCACGTCGAGATTGCGCATCCCGGCGAAGAATACCAGCTCGATCACCTGGAGGTCGCGAAAGGCCTCGCGATCGCGGTAGTCGTGGATCAAGCGCCGGAGAATCTCGCCGAGCAATCGGGCCTGTTGCCGCCCCGCTTCCGCTTGCGTGGCCATGCCGCTCGGCGTTTCCTCTGAACCGGGGACCACCCTGTCCCACCAGTCTTCCGCATCGAGCGGCTCGTTTTGGATCGGCAGCTTCCGCTGGCGCAAAAGATCGTAGAGTTTGTACCGAAGGATCGTGAAGAGATACGTCTCCAGCGACCGCGTCGAATCGAAATGACCCAGCGACTGAAGGAATCCGACGAAGGCTTCTTGGACGAGATCCTCGGCATCGGAAAGACCCGGCGCCCGCGCTCGGGCAAAGGCCAACAGACGACCGCGATAGCGATCGATAAGCTGTCGCCACGCGGCTTGATTGCCCTCGCGGATTTCGTCGACCAGGAATTGATCCGCACTTGGCGTATCCATACTCAACCTCGATGAAAGCGTGACGCGCGTTCCTTAGTATGACAGCGCTGCATCGTCCGAAACGAACCGAGCCGCGGGCTTCAGCCCGCGCGGCCGTGCGGGGTTGCCTGACCACCGTTACACGCAAGACATAGCCGACCCTGCTCCGATCGGTCCCGCCCAACTTACCAACGCAAGAAACGCCGGCACAAAGCCTCGATGCCATGACCCCATGCATGGTACGGGTTTCGTCGCCGGGTGGCTATGGTTTGCGTGTTATAGATTGACAGTTTGTTTGGAATCAATAGCGAGATAAGGTTTGCACGTGGCCGCGGACATCGAAACATGTTTCGCAAGTTCGAATCGGATGCAACAAACTGGCGCCGCAAGGGCTGACGTCCCCGGCAAGGAGGAGAAGTCGGTGACACGATACAGATGGTTGTGGCTCAGGGTGTCGCGATGGCGTTGGGACAGGGCGCTAACCGCGCCGGACGGCCTGTTCGGAATCCAGGACACCGGCGGCAGCGTTGGGGTCACGGCTGGCCCGTGCCGTATTAGGGTAGTGCCGTTTCATCGGCCCTTTCTGGCCTTCGCCGACCGCGGATCGCCAGCACGGTGATCAGCCCGAGGGACGAAATCGCTAGTCCCGAGATGCACGCGGCCAAGGGCACGCGTCTGCGCCAAACCATAGACTCCGCAATGCCCGTGTCCCCACCGACGGACTCAGAAATCTCCGTGATCGTTCTTTCGAGGGCGGGGCCATTCGCGATGCCGGTAATCGTCGCCCCGATGGCGAACAACATGAGCGAGATCAGAAACGGGCGGAGCGTGTCGCGCCAGAATCCAGGCCGTTTTCGCATGGTGGTCTTGGAAAGAGCGAATATCACAAACGCAGCGCAGCCGCACGTGGCGATGATCTCCTGAAAGGGATCCGTCATGCTACTATCGACAATCGCCGAGACGAAGCCGATGATCGCGCCGCCCATGAGCACGAACGCGATGAAACTCCAGAAGATCCGGGTCGCCGTCCATCGCTCCGTTCGGTCGCGCATGGTGTCGTCATCGCGCGCGGCCGCACGTGCCCGGGCGCGAACCTGCCGGCCGTCGCTTTCGTCAATCGGAACGGCGAACGGAGGCAAATCATCGTCGGCGCCGCCTTGACCAAGAGGGGCTTGGGCACCCTCTTGATCTTTTTCTGCAAGCGCGGCCTCCTCGAAAACACCGAGATTCAGCCGCCTTGCTCGACCCGAGCGTGGGTTGCGCGGGCCGGCCGAACCGACCAGCCACCAGCAATTGGCCTGTACGACAATTACGGAAGCGGCCGCGATCGCCCCGGTGGTCAGGAAGGCCAAATCGCCATATCGGCCATGGTCCACGATGGCCCCAATGATGGCCCCTGCCATCGCGGCCCCGAAGCCAACCCACAGGGCTCCGCCGAGCCCAAGGCGTCCTTCCGCTCCGATTTCGCGCACCTTGTCCCAATTCGCAAAAAGAAGGGATACGAGCAGGCCACTCACCGTGCCGAAATAAAGGCTGGTGTAGTCGCAGAGCGGCGCGCCGGCGAGAAACAGCAGCGGCGCGCAGACCACGCCCGACATGAGGCACACGACCCAACCCGGAAGGTTTTCGTCGCCAAACCAGCGTTGCACCTTCTTGGCAAGCCCGCTGCCCAGCGACATGGCGATCACGAGAAATGCGGCCCCAGCACCGACTTCTTCGCGTACGTTCGCGCCGAACAGCAAACCGGCACCGACAACAAGCACCATGGTAAGCAATAGCGCGGGAATCATCCGTTTCGCGCGGCTCCTGGAACCCGGTAGCGGTGGCGCTTTGTCGCCGATCATGTCGGCCTGTTGATCGTGGGTCGGGTGCAGGCGTTGCGGCACATCTCTGGCCAACTTAGCCATACGCTTGCCGTATCGCTTGTCGATCTTCTCGAGCCGCTTGCTTACCCGGCCCGGTAGCTGTCCGACATCTCGCAGATCGAGGTTAACCGGCCCCGGGTTCTGCGCATCGGCCTGCTGAGCCCGCGGCGCAGGATTGGGCGAGGGAATCGGCGAATCGGCGTGGACGGCCTGTCCGACCGCGCCGTCCAGACTTTGCGGACTAAATCCCGCGAGGCTAGATTGAACCTGCTCCACCGATAGCAGATCGTCGACCATCTCGTTGACGTTCTGATAACGATTGTCGGGGTCTTTTTCCAACGCCTTGCGGATGATCTTGGTGAATGGCTTGGGCAGGTCATCCACCTCGGGCTGGCTGGTCAGGTGCTTCATGAGGATTTCGGCCATGCTGGACCCCTCGAAGGGCA
>CAZYXP010000306.1:0-3198 GCA_964651325.1 uncultured Phycisphaeraceae bacterium | reverse complement strand
TTTGCGGCCCGAAAGCAGGTCTCCTTGGATCAATCTTTAACGCGATGCACTTAGCGTCCGAATCAGCTTCTCCTAGTGTCCGGATCAGCTTCTCCTAGCGCCCGAAGCAGAGCGGACATGACACACCCTTTTCGTATTGCGGTGAGCTCATTTGATTGGCATCGATCGGATGGCCGCAAGCGAGGCACATGGCATAGCTTCCCGCGGCAAGCTCATGGTTGAGGGCCACACGACCGTCAAAGACATAGCACTCACCCCGCCAGCGGGATTGCCCCGCGGGAATCTTCTCCAGGTAGTTCAGAATCCCGCCTTGCAGGTGATAAACCCGCCTGAATCCCTGCCCGAGCACAAACGCGCTGGCCTTTTCGCATCGGATCCCGCCCGTGCAAAACATGGCCACCTTCTTATGGACCACGGGGTCAAGATGGTCGCGCACGAATGCCGGAAACGCTCGAAAGGTTCGCGTCCGCGGATTGACGGCTCCTTCAAACGTGCCCACTCGGTATTCATAATCGTTGCGCGTATCAATCAGCACCACCTCGGGATCGTCGAGCAGGCGGTTCCAATCCGCCGGCGCCACGTAGGTACCCACGCGCGCCACCGGATCGACATCATCCACGCCCATGGTGACGATCTCTTTCTTGCGCTTCACCTTCATCCGGTCGAACGGCCGCTCGACGGCGTAGGATTCCTTGGCCTTCAAGTCCGCCATACCCGGCTGACAGCGGAGCAGGGCCAACACGGCGTCGACCCCGAGCCGACTCCCCGCGATCGTTCCGTTGACGCCTTCCTCTGCGATCAAAACGGTTCCGCACGTACCATGTCGGGTCGCAACGTCTTTAACCCGTTCGATGAGCGATTCGCAATCGAAAACCACCGCGAACTTGTAGAACGTAGCTACGAGGCATCGTTCGTTTTCCAGTAGGGTCATCGAAATCGCTCCTCAATCGCCGCAACGCGAACCCATTACCCGTATCGAAACGAGTCTATCACATCGCGGCTCCGACAGGCCGAGCCCATCCCGGATGATCAACCCGCCGCACGACGCCCCGCGTGGGACCATTCAACCATTTTTCGTACAAAACGCCGATGGTGTCGCGCAAGACCGGATGCCGTACGTCTCCGGCGATCTCGGCCAGCGGGAACAGCACGAAACCGCGCTCGTGCAGGCGGGGATGCGGAATTGTGAGCAGCGGGGAATCAACCACGGTCTCGCCGAACAGCAGAATGTCCAAGTCGATGCTTCGCGGGCCATTGACCGGGCCGCGCACCCGCCCGAGCGAACATTCGACCGCCATCAAGGCTGCAAGCAGTGCCTCGGGCGTGAGCCGAGTCTCCACGCGGCAAGCCGCATTCAAAAAATCCGGCTGCCCCGGCGGTCCGCCCACCGGCGACGTTTCGTACAAAGACGCGATCCCAGACGCAAAATCAACGTTGACCCCGGCTACAACATCCAAGGCCACCAAGGCTTGGCGAAGCTGCGCCACGCGATCGCCGAGGTTGGATCCAAGCCCGATGTACACCGCCGCGTCTACCATTGAATCTTCGCGATTCGTTTAACCGCCTCGGCCGTACGCACTTCCTCGACCGTCATCGAGAACCGCACAAACCCCCGAGCCGTCTTCCCAAATCCGTACCCGGGGACGACCACGACATCCGCCTCATCCAACAGCCGCATCGCCACCTCGCTCGAATCGCGGCCTTGGGGACATTTGGCCCAAACGAAGAAGGTCGCGTCGGGCTGCGTGATCGGCCAGCCGGCGGCCTGCAGGCCGTTCACCAGAATATCCCGCCGTCGCCTGTACAATTCTCGCTGTTCTTGAATCTCCGGCCGGGCGATCCCGCGAAGGGCTTCCGCCGCCGCCGCTTGGATGGCCGTAAAGGGTCCGGAATCCAGATTGTCCTTCACGGCCGCAAGAGACCCAATCACCCCGGCATGCCCGACCGCGAAGCCGATCCGCCAGCCGGTCATGTTAAATCCCTTGGAAAGAGAATGAAACTCGATGCAAACCTCCTTGGCGCCATCCACCTGCATGATGCTCGGCGGTGGATCGGTGAAGTAGGTCTCGGCATACGCAGAATCGTGAGCGATGAGGATGTCGTTATCTCGCCCAAATTGCACGACCTTCTCGTAGAACGGTAACGTCGCGCACGCGGCCGTCGGATTGTTGGGATAGTTGAGAAACATCAGCGTCGCCCGCTCCCGCACATCCGCCGGAATGTCTTCCAACACAGGCAACCAGTCGTTTTCAGCCGCAAGGGGCACGCGCACGATCTCGCCGCCGGCGAAAATAGTCCCGGCCGTGTAGACCGGGTAGCCCGGCTCGGGAATCAGCACGACCTCGCCGGGATTCACGATCGCCGTGGGCAGATGCCCGATCCCTTCTTTGGACCCGATAAGCACGAGGATTTCCGTGTCCGCGTCCAGCGAGATCCCGAAGCGACGCACGAAATAGGCCTTGATCACCTCCCGAAAAGGCTCAGATCCGCAGCCGCTGGGATAGCGGTGGGTCGCCGGGTGACGGATGAATTCCGCCATTTTGTCCACAATAAACGGCGGGGTCGGCTGATCCGGGTCGCCGACGCCAAAATCGATGATATCCCGTCCTTGGGCAATAGCTTCGCGCTTTTTCCGGCTGATCTCGACGAAAAGATACGGAGGCAGCTTGCCGAGCCTCTCTGCTCGAGTGCGAATCACGTTTTTCTCCTGAAAACCTCTGATGATTCAGTGCTGATCGATAGTCCCCACAACCGCTGCTCGATCCTACCACGAACCGAGCAGGCACGAAATCGTCGTGTACGCGGCCTGTAGCATAAGGGTTAAAGGCAGTCTTGGTGGTGTGCAGGAAGCCTACGAGCCCCGTTTACGGGGCGTTCCCGCGAAGCGGGCTACTAGGCCGGTCCTTTTAGGGCCGGCTAAAAGGCCCACGGTTCGTCTGCCCCAGCCCGTTTCAACGGGCTTACAAACACGCCACCCCCAAGCACGTTGCCATCACACACCGCGGCATGACCCCCGAGCCTCCGCCAAAACGGTCATGCACCCACCCAAACGCAGCCGCCCCTGCCGCCCTTGGCACCCCTCCCAAGATCGATAGACTAATCCCGTACCGGAAAATGATGCGTTCGCCAAGCCCCTGAGAGCTTTAGATGGAACCCGCGAGAGTCGGCGTCAACTGCCAGGATATCGGACTGCCCGAC
>CAZYXP010000305.1:0-3220 GCA_964651325.1 uncultured Phycisphaeraceae bacterium | reverse complement strand
CACCGCAAACGTATCCTCGCATGGTCCGCACTCATGTTGGGTTTCGGCACGCTTGGCGCGACCGCGCTGACGCTCGCGATTCTCTATAACGCCCACTATGTCGATGAGTTGGAGGATTTGTCTTCGACGGTGGTGACTCAGGCACGGATCATGGAGTCCGTTGCGCGGTTTGACGCGTTGCACAGCCAAACCGATCATCCTGACGGCGCCAGGGGCGCTACCTTATCGCAGATCACGAATGCGTACCGGTCGATTCAAGAGTTTCACGAGACGGGTGAGTTCGTGCTAGCGCAGCGCAGGGATGACGAAATCGTCTTTCTCTTACCCCCCCGATTCCCCACCGACACGCTCAACTTTCTCTTGCCCTCCCGATTACCCACCGACACGCTCAACGAAACGGTGCAGTGGAGTTCCGACTTGGCTGAGCCGATGCGTAGAGCGCTGCGGCGTGAGTCGGGAACGATGGTTGGCCTCGACTACCGCGGGAAACGGGTATTGGCCGCGTACGCGCACATTGATGTCTTGGATTTGGGTTTGGTCGCCAAGCAGGATCTCTCGGAAATTCGTGCGCCGTTCGTGGCCGCCGGGCTGGTCGCCGCGGGTGCGACGGTTTTACTGTTGCTAGTGGGGATTGGCGTATTCTATAGTGTCACCGATCCGATGATTCAGCGTATTGAACGCAGCGAGCAGGCGGCCCGAGTCGCAGTCGCCGAGCTACA
The DNA here is from genome assembly GCA_964651325.1 of uncultured Phycisphaeraceae bacterium. Lineage (GTDB taxonomy): Bacteria > Planctomycetota > Phycisphaerae > UBA1845 > UBA1845 > JADFOB01. The sequence goes on along the minus strand of CAZYXP010000305.1, from coordinate 2,501 downwards.
GACTCAGAAGTTCGCTTTGGACGAGCATGCTATTGTCGCCATTACCGATCCGTCGGGAAGGATCACGCACGCTAATGACAGATTCTGCGACATTAGCAAGTACACGCGGGAAGAACTGATCGGACAAGATCACCGAATTATCAACTCAGGCCATCATCCTCGGGCATTCTTTGCCGAACTCTGGCGAACGATTTCCGCCGGTCAGGTGTGGCACGGTGATGTCTGCAATCGAGCCAAGGACGGATCGCTTTACTGGGTCAACACGACCATCGTGCCGTTCAAGAATGAGGCCGGAAGGATCGAGCAATTCGTGGCCATCCGATCCAACGTCACCGATCGACAACTTTTCGAGGAAGAGTTGAAAACGGCTCGGTGTCTGGCCGACGAGGCCAATGCCGCCAAGAGCGAATTCCTGGCCAACATGAGCCACGAAATTCGCACACCCATGACTGCCATCCTCGGCTTCGCGGAAAATCTGCTCGACAGCGAGCAGCCCGAGTCCAGTCGCGTCAACTGCGTTAACACGATCCGCCGGAACGGCGACTACCTGTTGGGGCTGATCAACGATATTCTGGACTTGTCCAAGATCGAAGCCCACAAAATGACCATCGAGCAGGTAGTTTGCGAACCCTGCCAAATCATCGCGGATGTGGTTTCATTGATGAGGGGAAGGGCCGTTGCCAAGGGTTTGCCCCTCAAGATCGAGTTCTCCGGGGCCATCCCTCAGCGCATCCAATGTGATCCAACCCGGCTGCGGCAGATTTTGATCAACCTGATCGGCAACGCCATCAAGTTTACCGAGCAAGGCTGCATTCGATTGGTTACGGAACTGGTCGAGCGAGACGGTGAGCCGATCTTACAATTCGACGTGATCGATACGGGCGTAGGCCTGACTGAAGCACAAGCTGGCCGTCTGTTCGAGGCGTTTGCCCAGGCTGATGCCTCGACGACGCGAAAATTCGGCGGCACGGGCCTGGGCTTGGCCATCAGCAAGCGCTTTGCGGAATTGCTCGGCGGCGACGTGGCCGTGGCCTCGACCGAATTGGGCGTGGGATCGACCTTCCGCATCACCGTGGCCACGGGGCCGCTTGACGGTGTGCCGATGCTCGATGATCCCGAGGCGGCGACCGTGCTTGCCAAGGAAGACAGCGCAGATTTACAGGATACCCAAGCCGATCTGGACGGCCTCCGCATCCTGCTCGCCGAAGACGGCCCGGACAACCAGCGGTTGATATCGTTCGTGCTGGAGAAGGCGGGCGCGGATGTGGTCGTAGCTGAAAACGGCAAGATCGCGCTCGACACAGCGATGGCGGCCATGAAACGAAGGCGCGATGGCGATCCCGAGCGTCCCTTCGATGTCATCCTAATGGACATGCAGATGCCGATCATGGACGGCTACGAGGCTACGGGGCAACTTCGCCAGAAGGGTTGCACAGCGCCGATCCTGGCGCTCACCGCCCACGCGATGGCGGGCGACCGCCAGAAGTGTCTTGAAGCCGGTTGCGACGATTATGCTACCAAGCCCATCGATCGGTCCATGCTCGTCAAGCAAATCGCCAGACTCGCGTACGGAACCAATCCTGCGTCCGGCCCGGATTCAGCCGCACCGGCCGCCAAGGGGGGATCGCTGAATGGATGCCGCATCCTGCTCGCGGAGGACTGCGCCGTCAACCAACGGCTGATCGCGTTTATGCTGGAGAAGGCGGGCGCGGACTTTACGCTTACGGAGAACGGTAGCCTTGCCGTCGAGGCCGCGTGCAAAGCGCGCGACGCGGGGCAGACGTTCGACATCATTTTGATGGACATGCAGATGCCCGTGATGGATGGCTACGAGGCAACGCGCACGCTTCGCAAGGAAGGCTTCGTTACGCCGATCATCGCCGTGACCGCCAACGCCAGCCCGGGGGACAAAGAGAAATGCCTTGTAGCCGGGTGCGACGACTACCAAACCAAGCCCATCGATCGTACGAAGCTGATCGAGATGATCCGGCACCATTGGTCCGGCGCGGCGGTCTTGTCCGCGACGGCATCGTAGCGCTATGCCACGCATGTTTTGAGGGGATGACGATGCAGGCTGAAAGATGCAGGCTGAAAGCCTGCGCCTGGGCTTTGGCCATTTCATGTTGTACCGTCGCGTCGTCTTTTGCTTTCGGTGGCCGTGTTTTCAGCCTGCCCGGGCGAAGATGGTGGCATGCAGGCTGAAAGCCTGCGCTACAGTAGCCGGTGGCAAGACCGCCGAAGGCGGGCGCCGCCACCGGAACCGCCACCAACAAAACCACGACCCTGAAAAGGGCGGCTTCCTGGCGGGGCGACAGTGGACGAATATCTGTCGCGAGTGCGCGGGTGATTTCGGCGCTTGACAGTTCCGTGCTCCTCGACGTGATCACCGGAGACCCCGAGTTCGCCGATGCCTCCGAAGCGGTCCTGGCGGGGGCGGCTCGAGACGGTAAGGGCCGGCGAAAGAACAACTTCATGGAATTCGCGCCCGGATTTGGTGCAGA
>CAZYXP010000304.1:0-3230 GCA_964651325.1 uncultured Phycisphaeraceae bacterium | reverse complement strand
ACGGCCTTGGGAACGCGCTCAACCGGCCAGCGTCCCAAAGCCTCTTGCAGGTCGGCGAACGGCTGGCCGCATCGGTGTTTCTTAGCAGCCGCTTCGTGGGTGGAACAGTCTGCCGCCTCTCGTAGCGCGGTGAATTCGTCGAGCGTCCAATCGACACCATGCCGGCTAATGACGCCGTTCTCGGCCACGAGGATGACTTCCACGCCGCGAAGGCGAACGCTCGCGGATTCGCTGGGCGTTTGAATTCTGATCGTCGTGTGGGTGCCCGCAAGACGGTTGCTGGTTTGATCGGTTTGCATGTGGACCTTTTCGCGATCCAGCGCGGATAGGGCGATGAAGCCCGGCTGATCCTTGGTCATACCCACCGCCAGAAAGCCGCCGGCGAGGTTCTGTGTGTACTCGACCGTGTCTGCATTCGCGACGGTGCCCGCTCTTTGGAACGTCGCGTAGGTTCCGGCGAACACAAACGCGCCAATCAAGGCAGTGGCAATAGGGCTGATCCGCCCTCGCGGAGCCCATGGCCGCGCGGGTTGCCGCGGAGTTTGAGGCGTAACGATGACGCCGTTTCGCACATCGATCAAGGTTGCAGATTCGGACACAGGCTCAACTCCGTTGGGGCGGGCTGTTTTCGGTGGCCAGCTTCGATTCTTGCGGCGTCTGGCTTCATCGGTACGAACCGGCTCCGCGTGCGGTTTATTCCCGTCGTGAATCATTTTCTTGGTCCAAACTAGGCTTGCCGCCGGGAAATTCGCTGTTGCGCGCGGTCCGGGCGTCGATTTAGACTACCTGGCGCAAGCCTGGAGACATCCTGCCGCGGGTGATCCCTGATCTGCTGATCGACACGGTCGGCTGAACAGTGCGACATGCCAATCGGGAGATTGCCGGTTCCCCGGGTCCGCAGGCAGGGCGCAGCGTCGGGGAGCGGTGGCCCGCAGGCTTGCGTCATCGGCTCTGATCCGCCCCTTCCGCCAGGATGTGTCTCGATCCCTGGACGGTTGGGGTTGACAAATGCTGCCTGGCGCGATGCCATCGTAGACGGTGGTGGGGGGCTCGCGTGGAAAGGGCGGAGTTTGATGATCGCATATTGCATGAGCTTGGTGGTGTTGACGCTTTGCGGAGAACCTGCGCCAAAGTCTGAACTCTTGCCCCCAACGCCTCCGGATTGGCGCTTCGAGCACATCAACTTCCCGTTGCCGTTCGCGCCGGACCTGAAGTACGAGGGATTCGAGGAGCTTCGTTTCGCGCCGGGCATGTTCAATGCGAAATCCGAGACCTACTTCACGTATCTCTTTGCCCTTAAGATCACCAGCCGCGTTTCCATCGACGCGGCCATGCTTAAATCGTTCCTCGAAACGTACTTTCGCGGACTATGCAAGACCGTGGCCGAGGGGACTGAGTTTGAGATCGATGTGAAAAAGATCATCGCTGTGGTGGGTGAGGATCACTTTGAGGCCCCCAACGCCCGGCATTTTCATGCCACACTGGACAGTTTCGATCCGTTTGTAACAGGCAAACCGCTCAAGCTTCATCTGGAATTGATCACGCTGGAGGTCGGGCCGACCGACCATCGCGTTTGTGCGGCCGTTTCACCCAAGTCAACAAAAACCCCTGTTTGGAAACTGCTTCGCAGCTTGCTGGGGGAGTTCCTGTCGAGGGCGTCGAAGCTCAACAGATAGCGCGCTACGCCAACGCGGGTTCCCGCCGATCGCCGTGGGCGATAGGATTCAGACCGGGTTGCGCATCGTCCCTTTTTCTTGCGAAGCAGTTTGATGATTAAGGACTACTACGATCTTCCGGTGCCCGTCTATCTGCTTTGCCTGGGCACGTTCGTCAATCGCGTTGGAACGCTGGTGATCATCTTTCTCTCGCGATACATTGAGGCCAAACTCGGTCTCGGGGCGGAATTCGCGACGCAAACGATTGGTATGTTTGGTCTGGGCTCGCTGCTGGCCGCCCTGGCCGGGGGGCATCTGGCCGACCGCGTCGGGCGTCGATTCGTCATGATCATGGCGCTCTTGGGCAGCGCTTTGGTTCTGGCGGTGTTTCCGTACCTGGGTAGCCCGTTGTCTGTGCTGGCCGCGGCGTTTGTACTTGCATTGGTCGGCGACATGTACCGACCGGCCGCGTCCGCCATGATCGCGGACTTGGTGACGCCCGATCGCCGCGCGCATGCGTTCGGGCTGATGTACTTTTCCATCAACTTGGGCGTCAGCTTCGCCCCGTTTGTCGGCGGCTACCTTGCGGCGGTTTCCTTTCCGTGGCTCTTTCGCGTGGACGCGCTGACCGCCGGCGCGTATGGGCTTTTTATTGCGATTACCATCAAAGAGACCCTACCCTCGAACCGTTCTAACGCGAACGTGACGCCGCAAGCCAGCGCGCATCCGGATCAAACTGAACCGCCGAGCCCGTCCTTGCGTGCTGCGGCACAGCGCATCGTAGGCGACCGGGTTTTCATGATATACGCACTGGCGGTGTTCCTCACTTCGATCGTGTACCTGCAATGCATTTCAACGCTACCGATCCATTTCATGGACTGTGGCATCTCGACAACCACGTTTGGATCGCTGATCGCCATCAATGGGATCATGATCGTCGCGCTGCAACTGCCGATTACTTCGGTGGTCAATCGGCTCCCACGGGGGTCGATGATGATGCTTGGATCGCTGCTGATTGGGGTCGGGTATTGGATCGTCGGCTTCCACAGTGCGGTGTGGTTCTTCGGCCTGAGCATCGCGGTGTGGACGTTGGGCGAGCTTGTCCACGCGCCGCTCATGCATGCCATCGTGAGCGATCTGGCGCCGGTTGACTTACGCGGGCGATACATGGGCGTAATCGCCATGTCGTTCGCCGCCGCGCTCACCGTGGGCGCGCCTATCGGTGGCATGGTCTTGCAGCGAGCTGGGGAGGCCTTCCTTTGGTGGGGCTGCCTTGGGCTGTCGGTCTTGGCGGCTTTGTGTTTCTATCGGGTCCGCGGCGCTATTGAGAAGCGCGATATGGCGGCCCCAGGGGCGTGAGGCAGCGGTGGCGTGGCGTGGCCATTTCCTCTGGCATCGTTGGTCGAGCAGATGGATCGGGCGGCTCTTACCGCCGCAACCGAGCAAGAAGGCCGGTAGAGCCCGCCTACGCGTGGCATGCCACCATGCGTGCATGACCGTGTCGGTGGTGGTGATTGCAGGCTGGAGGCCTGCTCTACAGTAGCCGGGGGCAAAGCGCAGCGCCGCCCCCGGATC
>CAZYXP010000303.1:0-3242 GCA_964651325.1 uncultured Phycisphaeraceae bacterium | reverse complement strand
ATTCGATGAGCGTGATCATGTCGCGAGCGCTGCCCGACATCCGGGACGGGCTGAAACCGTCCCAGCGGCGGATTCTCGTGGCGATGAACGATTTGAACCTGGGCCCTCGGGCTCAAACCAAGAAATGCTCAAAAATCAGCGGCGACACGAGCGGCAACTACCACCCCCATGGCGACGCCGTGATCTATCCCACCCTGGTCCGCCTGGCCCAGCCTTGGAATATGCGGCAGCGGCTGATTGACGGGCAGGGCAACTTCGGGTCCATCGACGGTGATCCGCCGGCCGCGATGCGGTATACCGAGGCACGGATGACTTCCGCCGCCACCGCGCTGCTCGACGATCTCGAGTATGAAACGGTCGATTTCATACCCAACTACGATAATTCCCGTCAAGAGCCGACCGTCTTGCCGGGCAAGTTCCCCAACCTGCTGGTCAACGGGGGCACCGGAATCGCCGTGGGCATGGCGACCAACCTTGCGCCGCACAATGTGGGCGAGGTCTGCGACGCCCTGCTGGCGTACCTGGACAAACCGGAGCTGTCCCTCGTGGAGATTCTGGAAGTCCTGCAGGGCCCCGATTTCCCGACGGGCGGGCAAATCTGTGGTCGGCGCGGGATCGTCAACGCCTACTCGACCGGGCGGGGCAGCATCACGATGCGCGGCCGATGCCACACGGAGGAAGGGCGGGGCGGCAAGAAGACGGTGGTCGTTACGGAGCTTCCCTACGGGGTCTTGCGTAGCACGATTACCGAGAAAATCGCCGCGGCGGTGAAGTCCGGCCTCATCAAGGACGTTTCCTCTGTCAACGATGCCTCCGATCGCAAGCACGACGTGCGCATCGAAATCGACCTCAAACGCGACGGCAACGAAGACGTCGTGATGAATCAGCTCTTCGAATACACGCCGCTGCAATCCAATTACCACATCATGAACATCGCGCTCGTCGGCAAGCAGCCGCGTACGCTGAACATGAAAGACATGCTTGGCCTGTACGTGGATCATCGCAAGACCGTCATCCGCCGCCGGACGACGTTCCTGCTGCGCCGCGCCAAGCAGCGGGCGCATGTGCTCGAGGGGCTCATCCTCGCCGTCGGCGACATCGATGAAATCATTGAATTGATCAAGCGATCCGCCGATCCGAAAAGCGCCAAGGCCAACCTGATGGCCAGGCCATTGCGGCTCGGCGAGGATGAAACGCTGCGGCGTCTTCTTCCCGCGTCGTTTGTCAATCGCTATGGCGACCAGGCGTGCCACCTTTCCGCGACCCAGGCGTCGGCCATTCTGTCCATGCAACTACAACGCCTTACGGGGCTGGAAATCGAGAAATTGGCCACGGAATACGGCAAACTTGTCGAAGAGATCGAAGGCTACGAATTGATTCTGCGCGAAGAGCGGCGCGTGCTCGACATCATCCGCGAGGATCTTCACGACATCAAGGCGAAGTTCAAGGATCCACGCAAGACCGAAATCGTAGAGGCCGTCGGCGACTTCAGCATGGAGGAGCTGATACCAGACGAGCAGGTAGTGGTCACGATCTCGCACGCCGGATACATCAAGCGAACCGGAGCCGATGCCTATCGAAAGCAAGGCCGTGGCGGAACGGGAATACGAGGCGGCGCCACCAAAGAGGGTGATTTCCTCGATCACCTCTTTGTGGTTTCCACCCATGACTACCTGCTCTTTTTTACGAATCGTGGTCGCGTCTATTGGCTTCGGGTCTTCGACCTGCCGGATTTGAGCCGCACTTCGCGCGGGCGATCGATCGCCAACCTGCTGCACATGCTGCCGGGTGAGGCCAGCCGTGCGGTTTTGCCCGTCAAGGTTTTCGAGGAATCCTTCGTCTTCTTTGCCACCGCCAAGGGCACAGTCAAAAAGACGCCGATCAACGCGTACAGCCGGCCCCGGGCCAACGGGATCATTGCGATTTCACTCGGCGAAGGCGACGAGCTGATCAATGTGGAACGTACGAGCGGAGAAAACGAAATCGTCTTAGGCACGCGGCGCGGCATGGCCGTGCGCTTTGACGAAGGCGACGTCCGGGCCATGGGACGCACCGCCAGGGGGGTTCGCGGCATGGCGCTCGCGGACGGGGACGCCGTCGTATCCATGGTCGCGATTGATCCGGGCTCTTCGGTGCTGACCGTTTGCGAAAACGGGTTTGGCAAGCGGACGAGCATCGAGGAATACCGAAAGACCCGGCGCGGCGGCAAAGGCGTCATCAACATCAAGGCGTCTGATCGCAATGGCGAGGTGATCGCGCTTCAGGCAGTATCGGATGACGACGAACTCATGTTCATTACGGCCGGTGGGATGATGCTGAGGACCGATCTTTCCGCGGTACGCGAAATCGGACGAGCCACGCAGGGCGTCCGCCTGATCCGGCTCAAGGAAGGGGACAAGGTCGTCGCGGTAGCCAAAGTCGCGCCCGAAGAGGAAGGTGCAAACGGCAGCGATGATGCTAACCAAAGCGAGAGCGCAAACGACGGCGGCGATCCGGTACCGCCAATCTCCTGATTGGCCGGCGCTTTGTTAACTTAGTCCTGAGGGGGTGACTCGGTCATCTGTAGTCCAGCCGCCCTCGGCTGGCCGGTTGCGTAGACACAGCGGAGGGCCACTGTGCCACACGGGTACGCCGTCAATCGGGCGTTGCCACGGTCACCATGCAACGTTGTTGCCTCGATCTTGGCCCTCAAGGGGCGTTGGTCCGAATAATTCATGGTAAACCGGGAATTTCCGGCGACCATACTTCTGTTCATCCGAATAAGACTCTGTGGGTTGCGGACAAGCGCCCGGTCGTTTCGGGCACAGGACGGTCTGACTGATAGGAGTGGCCGAATGTCGAAATCAGGTCGCATGGGAGGGTACGCAGCGGCGATCGCGCTGTTTCTTGGCGCATCAAGTCCCGCTTTAGCCCAAAACCTTCAAAACGCCGGATCGATCGGCCAGCGGTTGCCCGGCGAACTCGTTTCGGCGGGAATCAATCGCCAGCAGAACGCGATCATCTCGCCCAGAATCACACCGGAGATCACGGAGCAAGCGCCCACGACCCCCAGCCCGCGTAATCAGTTTTTCGTTGAGGCCCTCCAGACCATCTTCACTCAACTAAATCAGGCACTCTTGCTCTGGTCCAACGTCCTTCGCGCTCAACTCGGCGGCGCGCCGCTGCTCCCGCCCCCGACTGGAATCGTGCCACCACCGACAACCACGCCCGCCCGAACAACAACCGGGCCGGGCACCGAGCCA
>CAZYXP010000302.1:0-3259 GCA_964651325.1 uncultured Phycisphaeraceae bacterium | reverse complement strand
TGCCACCCAAGTCAAGACTCTTCCGGGTCACCCGTCGACCGACCTGAACTTTTTCCAGTGCAACCCACCCATCCCGGCCGTGTCGCATCGGGGTGCCACAGTGCTGACGCTAATGTTGGCGGCCATCGGCACGCTCGCCTTCCGCCCGGCTATTTCAACGTCGGTTTCATCTCCAGCGTTTTGACCAAGAACGCCCACTTGTCCGCGACTTCCTCGATGATCATGGACGTGGGCTTGCCCGCGCCGTGGCCCGCTTCGGTTTGAATCCGGATGAGCGTGGGGTTGTCGCCGGTCTGCGCTTTTTGCAGCGTGGCGGCGAACTTGAAGCTGTGCGCGGGGACGACGCGATCGTCGTGATCGCCGGTCATGATGAGCGTGGCCGGATAGGTTGTTCCAGGCTTGACGTTATGAAGCGGCGAGTATTTGTAGAGCGCCTTGAATTCATCCGGATTGTCCGAACTGCCGTAGTCCGAGACCCACGCCCAGCCGATGGTGAACTTCTGAAAACGCAGCATGTCCAGGACCCCTACGGCCGGGATGGCCGCCGCGAACAGATCCGGTCGTTGCGTGATGCAGGCGCCGACCAGGAGGCCGCCATTGCTGCCGCCGCCGATGGCGAGCTTCTCCGGGGAGGTGAAATGGTACTCGAACAACCACTCGGCCGCGGCGATGAAATCGTCGAAGCAGTTTTGCTTTTTGAGCTTGCAGCCGTCCAGATGCCACTTTTTGCCGTATTCGCCGCCGCCACGGATGTTGGCGCTGACATAAATGCCACCCATTTCCATCCATACCAGGTTCGCTACGGAAAAGCGGGGCGTGATGGGGATGTTGAACCCCCCGTAGCCGTATAGATAGGTCGGATTGCTATCGCCACGCTGCACGTCTTTTCTGTGCGTTACGAAGATCGGTACCCTCGTGCCGTCTTTGTTGTACGCGAAGAACTGTCTCGTGATGTAATCGTCGGGATTGAAATCGACCTTGGGCCGGCGGAAGATTTCGCTCTTGCCGGTGGTAACGTCGTACTTGTAGATCGTGCCCGGATCGGTGAATCCGGAAAAGCTGTAGAACGTCTCCGGATCGTCCCGCCGGCCACCGAACCCGCCGGCCGTGCCGATGCCCGGCAGCTCCACCTTGCGCACCAGCTCGCCCTTCATATCGAAGACCTTGATCAGCGATTGCGCGCTTTGAAGATAGCTTGCAATGAAGTGATCGCCCACGGCGGATACGCTGCGGAGATTCTCGCGCGCCCGCGGGATGATCTCTTTCCACTGCGTTTTGTCCGGCTTCGTGATGTCGATCGCGATTACGCGGCTCTTGGGGGCCTCGTTGTCGGTGAGAAACCAGAACGTCGATCCGTCGTTGTCGACAAACGAGTAGCTCGATTCGAACTTCGAGATGAGCTCAACGATCTTCGAATCTTTCTTCGTCAGGTCTTTGTAGAAAACGAGGTTGTTTTGTTCGGTGCCGCGCCACACGCTGATGATGAGATAGCGGCCGTCATCCGTCACACTGCCACCGAAGCCCCAATCCTTGTGGTCCTGGCGCTCGTAGACCAGGACATCTTTTGACTGCGGCGTGCCCAGCTGATGGTAGTATAGCTTTTGGAAGTAATTCGCGTTTTGAAGCTCCTTGCCTTCCTCGGGGGCGTCGTACCGGCTGTAGAAGAATCCCCGGCTATCCTTGGTCCATGCGGCTCCGGAAAACTTGACCCACTCCAGGTGGTCGTCGAGATCCTTACCGGTTGAGATGTTGCGAACATACCAATCCCGCCAATCGGAGCCGGACGCGGACTTGGCATAGGCCACGAAGTTGCCGTCTTCGCTGATGGCCATGCCGCCCAGTGCCACGGTTCCGTCCTTGGAAAACGTGTTGGGGTCGAGGAGTACTTGCGGCTTGTCGTCGAGCGACTTCATCGTGTAGTAGACGCTGTGGTTCTGAAGGCCGTCGTTTTTGCTCATGAAATAGCGACCGCCCTTTTTGGACGGCGTGCCGAACCGTTCGTAATCCCAGAGCTCGGTCAGGCGTTTTTGGATCGCCGCCCGCTGGGGGATGGTCTTGAGGAAACCGAAGGTCAGCTTGTTCTCCGCTTCGATCCACTTACGCGATTCGGGCGAATCGGGATCTTCCAGCCAGCGGTAGGGGTCGGCCACCTTTACGCCGTGGTAGTCGTCGATCTGGTCGCCCTTGCGCGCTTTGGGATAGTCGTAAGAGCCATCACCCGCCAAGGCCGTCGGGCTCACAAAAATCGCGCCCACCCATAATGCCAGAATCGCCATGGCCACCGTGCACGAGCGGCCGCGCGGGCTCGTGCCCGCGGCTCGGTGGTTGCGAGCCTTGGTCGGCCGGGGGTCAAGAGGAGTTGTCGCTAAGATGCTGCGTTGCGTTGATTGCTTATGCATGGTCTGTCCCTTTCCGGTGTATCGTCGGCTCAATGGAAGCTCTTGGGGGGGGGATCCGGCCCAGTGGCGTCTCACCGCCCGCAGTAGGTCGAATACCAGCCCGAATTGCCACGTTTTGTAACCCGCCGGATGGAATCCTACAAGCTGGTTGCGTTCGTCGTCGATAGGATTTCACACCACGCCCAGCGGACGCAATCGTCCTGGGGGCGTGCGGGGAGATTGACCACCAAGACACGAAGACACCAAGATGAGAAGCGCAGGAGACGTGGAGAAAGTGCTTCGTAGAGAATGCTCTGTGCTTCGCCGGCTCAGAAGTCGTTGGGAACCGAAAATCCAGCCTCCATTGGGCTGTCTCTCGCTCCCCACCTTCTATTTCTCCAGATTCCCGGCCAGTCGCGGTCCTCCGCCGACAACCCCGCGTTTTCCACACTTGGAGTCTTCGTGTCTTGGTGGTTAATGAATTCTCAGAGCCAACCGCTAGAATGGGCCCACGATGCCAGACGAACGATCAACCAAAATCCGCGAACAAATCGCCGCGCTGCCCAAGTCACCGGGTGTCTACCTGATGAAAGATCGCGAGGGTCGCGTGCTTTACGTGGGCAAGGCCAAGGATTTGCGAGTTCGCGTGGCGTCGTATTTTCAGCCGAGCGCGGACCTGCTGAACACGCGCGGCCCCGACATCTGCCGGATGGTGGCGAACGTGCATGAGGTCGATCATCTCGAATGCGATAGCGAGGTCGATGCGCTGCTCAAGGAAAACCGGCTGATCAAGGACATCCAACCGCCGCACAACGTCATGCTCAAAGATGGCAAATCGTTTCCCTATATCGAGATCACCACGTCGGACGATTTCCCCGGCG
>CAZYXP010000301.1:0-3265 GCA_964651325.1 uncultured Phycisphaeraceae bacterium | reverse complement strand
CGGGTCGTGCAGGCTGGAAGCCTGCGCTCCGAACGACGTTGCGCTGTACTGTTAGGCGCCAAATCGCGGGTGCGGTCCCTGTAGCACAGCGGCCCTCCGCTGTGTTTGGGCAACCGCCCAGCCGAGGGCGGCTGGACTACAAGTGTAGACCGCAGTCGGCGCCGCGGACACAATCTCTCCTCTTGGACATGGCAAGAAAACCATTCGATCCAAACCTGATCAGCCCACCCGCGGAAAATCGCGGCAGTCGACCTGACGGGCCGATCACCGTTTCGCAGCTTACCGCCCTGATCCAAGGCGCGATCGAATCCGCGCTGCCCCAAACCCTGCATGTCGCCGGTCAGATCAGCAACTTCAAGAGACATTCGAGCGGCCACCTATATTTCACGCTAAAAGACGCCCGCAGCGAGCTGTCATGCGTGATGTGGAAGAGCCAGACGACCAGCCTGAAGTTCTCGCCCGTTGATGGTCTCGAGGTTCTCGCCACCGGCCGCGTCGATGTGTACGAACGCAGCGGACGTTACCAGCTTTACGCGCGCAAGATCGAACCGCGCGGCGTCGGCTCGTTGGAGCTGGCTTTTCGCCAACTCTGCGAGAAGCTCGAAAAAGAAGGCCTGTTCGATTCCGGCAAAAAAAAGCCGCTCCCAGGCTTCCCCCGGCGGATCGCCATCGTCACTAGCCCAACGGGAGCCGCCATTGAGGACATGCTCAAGACGATCCAGCGGCGTTTCCCTTGCGTCGAAGTGTTGCTTTACCCGGTCCGCGTGCAGGGCGAGACGGCCGGGGCGGAAATCTCAGCCGCGATTCGGCGGGTCAATCACATCAGCGACGCCGAGGGCAGGGTAGATCTGCTGATCGTGGGCCGCGGCGGCGGATCAAGGGAAGACCTTTGGGCTTTCAACGAAGAAGGCGTCGCCCGGGCGATTTTCGCGAGCAAGCTACCCATCATCAGCGCAGTGGGCCATGAAACCGACGTCACCGTGGCCGATCTGGTGGCCGACGTCAGAGCCGCCACGCCGACCGCGGCCGCGGAGCTGGCGGTTCCCGTGCGCGATGAGATTCTGGCCGATTTGGACGCCACAGCTGAGCGGATTCGCCGCGCGCCCCTTGCCAAGCTGGAGCTGGCGCGAGCGCGTTTCCAGGGCACCATCGGGCGATCCTCGTTGGCCGACCCGATGCTGGCCGTGGCCAAGCGAGCGCAGGCGATCGACGAGTTGGCGGTGCGTCTTCAGCGAGGTCTTGGCGACCGCGTCATCGAAAACCGGCAAACCGTCGATCGGTTGGGTGTCACACTCGAGCGTATCGCCCCGCATCGATTCGTCGCGCGTACGGCCATGCGGCTGCGAAGCGTTGAATTCCGGTTGGAACGCCTAATGACCCAGCGATTTTTCCAGCTTCAGCGTCGCGCCGGTGAAGTTGAGAGTCGCCTGCAGCGTGCCCAGCCGACCTCACGCCTTGAAAAACTGCAGGCCCAGACCCAGCGACTTGAGAGCGCCATGAAGCAGGGCATCGTCCATCGTGCCCAACTGGCCGAAGCATTTCTCCGGCGCAACCAGCAGAGGCTCGACGCCATGAGCCACATCAGCGTCCTGCGACGCGGGTTCTCGATTACACGGGCCAAAAAGGGGGGCCGAGTCGTCCGCAGCCCCCAGGACTTGCAGGACCGCCAGCGCATTGTTACAGAACTGGCGGACGGTGAAGTCGAATCGGAGGTCGTCAACCTGAGGCAGTTGGAGCTGTTCGAGTAGCATCATGGCCAAGAAACCAAGTTTTGAAGAGGCGCTCACGCAACTTGAGGCCATCGCGGAGCGGATAGAACGTGGTGAGATCGGGCTTGAGGAATCCATCGGCGAGTACGAGAAGGGCATGGCGCTGGTCAAACAATGCCGCGCCATCCTCGCCAAGGCCGAGGTGCGGATTCAGAAAATTCAGGGGAAACAAGTGGACTAGCAATCGGAGGGCTGGGGGCGAGGCATTGCTGCTGCGTCAACGCTGATTCGATGGGTAGCCCTGTGGCACAGCGGCCCTCCGCTGTGTCGTCGGCCCTCCGCTATGTCTTCGAAACCGTCCAGCCGAGGGCGGCTGGGCTACATGAGGGGGGGGCTGGGCTACAAATGACGCTAGTTTTCCGAAGGGCTTGGCGGCTTCTGCTCTTTCGGCGGCGGCTTGACCTCGCGCATTTCGATTCTGGCTTCCCGTAGCAACTCGCCGTCGCAAAGAATTTGCACCCGATAGGAACCGGGCTTGGGAAACGTCAAGCCGTGAAACTGCAGCGCCAGATTCGCAATCGCCCGCGGATCTTTGAAATTGACCTGGCCACGACCCTCAACGATGGCTGGCCGCTGATCGTTGGCATCCACGATTCGGATCACGAGGCTCGCCTCCCCATGCCCGCCGCTGAGCATAACATAGACAGAAAGCTGCGGGTGCGACGCGGGGAATCGCCGCGCATGCACCGTGGAAAACATGCCGATCAGGGACTGCTTGCCCGTGAGGCGGTCGGTGATCACCTGATCGCAAACAATCAGGGTCAGCACTTCGGGTAGAGGTTTCTGGCCAGTCATGGGTTCTTTCCGTCCGCAAACAATTCAACCCGCGATCCTACCGCCATCAGCCAGATTCCGATAGCGGAATCGCCATTTGATTCGAGGCCGCGGTTATGCACAATACGAGAAGCGACGCCCGGTGCCGTGGCCATGCTTGCTGGATGGGTTTCCCGTGTAGCACAGCGGCCCTCCGCTGTGTCCGGGCAACCCCCAGCCGAGGGCGGCTGGGCTACATTGGGCTGCGGCGCTGCGGATACGATGACTGTCAAGGATTTGGTCTTGCCCGACCGGCCCAGTCCAATTGCCTAACGCAAGAAGGAATCGATCATGAAAGTACACGAATACCAGGCTCGCGAATTGCTGGTGGATGCCGGCGTGCCTGTCCCCGCGTCCGATGTTGTAGAAACGGTGGATCAGGCGGTGGCCGCGTTCGAGAAGATCGGCGGGCGGTGCGTGGTCAAAGCCCAGGTATTCGCTGGGGGGCGCGGCAAGGCCGGGTTCGTCAAACTATGCGACGACGCCGATTCTGTCCGCAAAGCCGCTGAATTCATGCTTTCCAACAAGATGGTTTCGGTGCAAACCGGCCCGGAGGGCATAGCCGTGAAAAAGCTGCTCGTGGCGGCGGCGGTGGACATCGAAAGCGAATACTACGTGGCCGTCGTGTTGGACCGGACCCGGCGCTGCCCGGTGGTCATGGTGTCGCGCGAGGGCGGCGTCGA
>CAZYXP010000300.1:0-3296 GCA_964651325.1 uncultured Phycisphaeraceae bacterium | reverse complement strand
ACGTATCCGTCATCTGGGTTCCGACAAGCTGCATTCCATCACCCGAGTCGCCGCAGAATCGAACGGTGATGGCTTCCTTGTCAAGGACTTTTTCCGAGCCTTGACTGCTGTCTGATGTTTGGGTCGCAACGACCATGGCACTAATGGCTCCGTATAACCGCCGGATTCACCCATACCCAATGGGCGTTTCACGCAGCGTTATGCCCCCTCGCGGGATACTTGCTTCTGGTTTGGATCCGGCGGAAGGTTGAAAACCGCCGCCGGAAAATGCTCTACCATGTACTCGACGATGCCCCGTACCGAGATGAGACCCGTGAGCGAACCGGCGGCGTCGACCACCGGGAGATGGCGGAAGCCGCCCTCGTGCATGACGCGGATTACCTCCGGCAAGCTGCACCCATCCCGAACCAACTTCGGTTGAGTCGTCATGACGTCCGCGATCTTTGTGTCAAGTGAGACGTTTTTCCCGAGAATTCTCGTCACGATGTCGCGTTCGGTGAACACCCCAATCGGCTTGCCGTGCTCGGTTACGACGGCGCAGCCCCGTTCCGCCTGCTGCATCGTCCCAATCACATCCCGGATCGACTGGTCCGGGGACACCCTGATCGGGTCTTTGATCCTGAGGGACGAAACGGCATCATCTGTTAAACTGTCGCAAAGACTCATGAGACGAATCAACTTACCCAATGGCTTTCCACAGCCGCCCAATCTTATTCAGAACCAAGTCCCCGTACAACCCCCGTGGTCCGAAAAAGGTATCGGCTAGCGAGTGTGGAAAAGCCAGTCAAAGATTACGAATCTCGACCGCGCCGCGCACTGACGCGATAGACTCGTGCGCCCGGTTTGCTCGCCCCCATCCGAGCGGCGTTCGCCAGCGCCGGGCGCGTTCGACCCGGGCCGTCTTCTCGTTACAATGCGGCGGACCGGCAGCTTCCGTTCGGCTTGTGGCCCACGGGATTCCGGATCGAGTTATCGGGCTTGGAATGTTGCGAGAGGTTCCATCCCCGGAGGTGGCGTCGCCCGCTGATTGGCCTGGCCGGCCACGGTGTGTGCCCACTGTTCAAACGCCACCCAAACGAGGGATTAACCACCATGAGCGAGCACGATCAGTCCCAATGGAAGTTTGCCACGAGGGCGATTCACGTCGGGCAGGAATGCGATCCGCAGACCGGAGCCACCGTGCCCCCGATTCACTTGACGACCACGTATACCCAGCAATCACCCGGTGTGCACAAGGGGTACGAGTATTCGCGCAGCCAGAATCCCACGCGTCAATCGTTGGAACGGTGCTTGGCCGCCTTGGAGGAGGGGGCGTCCGCGGCCTCGTTCTCGTCCGGGTCTGCGGCTTCAACGGCGATTCTGGCGACCCTGGAGCCGGGAGACAAAGTGCTCGCCTACGCGGATGTCTACGGCGGGACCTTTCGCGTGATGAAGCACGTGTTCGAACGATATGGCATCGTGCCGGTGTTCACCAACGACGTGACTCCGGCGTCGTTTGCCAACCTTGCCGACGCGAGGACGAAACTGATCTGGCTTGAGTCGCCGACCAATCCGCTGTTGCGGTGCTTGGATATCCAGGCGATTGCGGGAATCGCTAACGAGGTTGGCGCCAAGCTCGCCGTGGACAACACCTTCGCCACGCCGGTTTTGCAGAGACCGCTGACGTTGGGCGCCGATTACGTCGCCCACAGCACCACGAAATACATCGGAGGGCATTCGGACGTGACCGGGGGTGCGGTGATTGCCAGGGACGAGGCGCTGATGGATCCTATCGTTTTTCTGCAAAACTCGCTCGGCGCCGTGCCCAGCTCCCTGGATTGCTACCTACAGCAACGAGGCATCAAGACGCTCGGCATCCGCATGGAGCGCCACTGCCACAACGCGACCCGAGTCGCCGAGACGCTCCGAGGCCACGCCAAGCTAGCGCAGGTGATCTACCCCTTCGCCGAAGATCATCCGGATTGCGCCTTGGCCAAGCGGCAGATGTCGGGTCCGGGGGGCATGGTCACGATCGTCTTCAAGGACGAGTCGCAAGCCATGGGATTCTGTGAATCGTTGAGCGTGTTTGCATTGGCGGAATCGCTCGGCGGGGTCGAGTCGCTCTGCTGCCATCCTGCGATCATGACGCACGCCTCAATACCCAAGGAAGAACGTGAGGCACGTGGGGTTACCGACGGTCTGGTTCGGCTGTCCGTAGGGATTGAGGACATTGACGACCTGCTAACCGATCTGGATCAGGCGCTGGATCGGGCCTAACGCAATGGAGCCCAGCAGCGCCTGACTCGGGTAGCCCGCCTCTTTTTGGAGGTGGGGGCGCGACGATCGCCGGGCCATCGTCGGTCTTGGCCGACGCGGCCTCTGTCGGGTGACCCTTGAAATCTAGGGGACACCGTCATCATCGGCTCCCCTATGTCTTAATCAAAATGGGCCACCTACGGGTGGTCAATTTGGCGATTGGGCACGCTAGGTTTGCCCCGCCCGACCGGGTGCCGAGTGGACCGATCCCCTGTCCAGGGAGTGGCTGCAAGGCGTCAAATGGGAAAGAATTCAACCATACGCCAATAGAACGCTCCGGATTGACCTGCGTCTTTCTCCATGGCGGTTTCATTTTTGTTGGTGGCAAAGCTCATGACCCCAGACCTGATCTGCGTCATAACGGTTTCAACGGTGGAGGAGGGCGACATCGCCGTCGCCTTTCTTGGTTCTCATGGAATCGAGGCCCACGTCAACGATCGCCACACGATTGGGCTCAGCGGTCTTCCGCCGACGCGGTTGTTCCGCAAAGATTTGGCTGGCATCGAGGTGGTCGTGCTGGGTAGGGGGCAGGCCGATCTTGCGGAAAAGCTGCTTGCTTCGCGCGGTGAACTCGGCGGCGTCATAGATGACCTGGCCGGCCGAACAACAATGGAGGCGGAATGCGGCGGCTGCGGTGAAACGCTTTGGTTCAGCGAGGATGACACGGGCAGAATCGAGGAATGTCCCTACTGTGGTAGGGAAATCGAAGTCCCCGGGTTCGAGGAGCAAGATCACTGAGTGGAATCTGTTGGAGCCATCAGGCGTCAGCTATCAGCCGGAAAATGCGCTGACGTCACGCAGCGACAGGAGACGACAGGAGACAGCGCGTAGGGCAGGGGGTTGCCCCGCTTTATGCCGCTGGGCGTGGTGCATCGTGGGCGGGGCATTCCCCTGCCATCGGGGTTTGCAACCGTTGATGGTAGGCGTTGATGGCAGGCTACGTGTTCACGCCGTCGCGGGTCCACTGCAAGGCTTGGCCGACGTCGGGCTCGTGTAGCTTC
>CAZYXP010000299.1:0-3314 GCA_964651325.1 uncultured Phycisphaeraceae bacterium | reverse complement strand
GTCTTGGCCATCGCAGTCTTGGCCGTCGCAGTCTTGGCCGTCGCTAAGCCGCCTAGATTCGCCGCGCGTTGAATGAATCAGAGTCCATTCGTGAAGGCTCAAGAGTTCGCGTGCAGCGCGGAGGTCGGCCACATCGACGTTGAGTGGCACATCCCTGCTCAACACACGCCTGCGTGAAAGCTCAAAGCGAAGCTGTCCCAGCGACGTGAATCGCACGTTTCGAAGGGCCGAGGCCGGCATGAATGAGGCGATCATGGTCTCGTTGGCCACTTCCAGCATGCCGGAGGAACCCAACTGTCTTGCGATGCGTTTGATCTTCCCCTCGCCGTCGCATTCGACGCGCTCGCAAAAGTGGTCGGCGCCCGTGCCGATGGCGATGGCGTGCGTGACGCCGCGGAATTCTTGTTGGTCTCGATGCAAGCGGGGGAGGTCGAAGTCCGCAAGGGGTCGAAACATCGAATCCAGCACGCAAATATCGTCTTGCGCCTCGAGCTGCTCGATCTCGATCGGAACGTCCGACGCGCTCACCACGCCGGTAGGATTGGGGACGAGGGATGCGATGCGATCTCGGTAGGAAGCGTCTGGAGAAAAGGTCGTGATGATCACGAGTTTTTCGGTCGCTTCGCATCCTATCCCGGCGACTAAGTGGCTGAGCAACGTGCCTCGGCCGAGCGGCATGCCAAGCAAGGAAGCGGGCGGGCGGGCTCGTTCGAGATAGGCCGGCCGATGATCGAGTATGAACGGAATCATCTTCGTCCAGCGGCCAGCTTCGACGGCGCGTTGTCCGATGCCACCAGCACGGTGTTTCGTACTACGGTTTCAGCATCAACCGATTGCCGATGGGTCAGAATGGATTGGTCAACGAAAGCGCCCGCGCCGATCGTGCATTGATCCCAGAGCACGGATCGACTGACGAGGGCATTGCGCTCCACCACGCTTTCACGCCCGAGCACTACCGATCCGATGATCGTGGCGCCGGGGCCAACCTTGCACTTCGGGCCGATCAGCATCGGCCCTTTTAGTTTGGCGGTCGGCGCAATTCTGGCGGATTCATGGACCCAAGCCTGTTGCCAGCGGCGGAACCCTTGGCGGTTCAATCGATCGGCCTCGCCATTTTTATCCAATCGGCAAACCGCCCAAAGGTTGGCTTCTAGATAGGATGCGGAGTCGGTTATGCGCGGGGCCGATTCAGTGTTCACTTGATGCGCCACCACCGACAAGCCGTCCGCGTAGAGCCGTGGAATCCAGCCCTCTTTGATGTCCTGGTAGCCGCGGTCCGAAACCTTGAGGAGCGCCGATTTGGAACAAACATAGATGCCAATCGGCTCGAGTTGCACATCAAACGGCGGACCTGCGGGCCTGCGATCACCAGCCCCGTGTCGGGACGCGGCCTGACCGGCCGCCTCCCGGACCGCGACTGTGAGCGCTGCTTGACTGCGCATGTGCGTGTCCAACAAGGCGTCCAAATCAACGCAAGGTACAATGGAGCCTTCCAAGATGATGATGGCGTCGCCTTGCGTACCCAGGGACGCATCGCGAGCGCAGCCCGCGGGGCCGCGGGGCATGCGATCTTCGTAATAGGTCAGCGACGTGCCGAGCGAATCGCCGGCGCCCAGCCGGGCGCGTAGCACGGACGTTTCGCTGTTTGCACAGATGTGCGCCGTCGCCACACCGCCATCGCGCAGCCAGTGAATGCCGCGCACAATCAGCGGCACCAGGGCAACAGGCCACAAGGGTCTTGGGGCCACGTGTTCCAACACGTCGTCGCCCCAACTGTGCGTTCCCGCTAAGATCATGCCGTCTACGGTGGTTGTTGCGCGAGGCGGCGCTGCGGCGCCGTCTTGCGAAGCACGCTCCAAGGCAAGCGATCCGACCGGCTTCCCTTTCACTTCCTGGAACACGCGTTACTCCTCTTGCGTCAATGTGCGTCGCCCGCTGGGCATCTCTTGAAACCTTGGCGATCGGCGCCATTCTTGAACTTAAGGCTGCGACGAAAGGTTGCGACGAATCGCGGCGATTCAGTCGAGCACTTCGAGCCAATCAGTCCATCACTTCGAGCATCGAGCCGTCCACTTCCACTTCCGCGGATTGCCCGAGCATGTCTATCGCAACATAAATGCGGCAGACGCCGCGCCGCCGTAAGACAACGCCTTCGAGACCCAAAAGTGGCCCGCGGGCCACTCGGACCAGACGCCCGCGACGGATACCCGGGTAGACGTCCACGGGCTGATCACTGCTAATCATGCAATGAATGTGTCGCAAAGACGTCTTGAAATTCTCTTGATCGCCCACATCGATCACGCGGACCGCGCGCCGTGTGTTGAGCGTGGCGTAGCGATCTTCCACTTCACCACACATGAACAGGTAGCCTGGAAATAGTGGTAGGTGTACTTCGGTCGTTCGACCGGCGTGGCGTCGATTGACTCGGGCAAGGGGAAGGAAGCATTCGATGCCCAATTGATCCAGATCTCGCGCGAGCGCCTTCTCGTTGCGCGATTTGGTGTGTACCGCCCACCAACGGCCTTCAAAATCGTCTGGTCGCAAACGAACCAATCCGACATCCCCTTTCCGCGAGGCCAGCGCCTTCCGCGAGATCACTGCCTTCCTCAACACCACAGCCATTGCGGCCTTGACCGGTGCCCTCAAGCGCTTGCCCGACACATTTGGACAAACAACCGGACGCACCCGGTCAAGGTGTGCGGAATCTGCGCGAAGCGGGCACAATCATCGAAGGATGCACCCGAACCGCCGACCGCCGTTGTCGAAACGGAGCCAGCGTGTATTCGCTTTCTAGACAGCAATCCTCAATGCGCGCGTCCGTGCGCTAGCCTGGATATTCTTCAAAGCGCCGCGTTGCCGCTCCCCGCACTATCCGTAGCGTTGGACTAGAGTTGCCACATGCCTCGCGCCCACAAACGAGGCGCTCGCACTGGATTGAGGCCGCTGGCAAGTCCCGGCCTCGACCATGCTGCGTCAACCCCTCCATAGCTACCTACATACCATCTGATAATCGATCGGTCAAGACAATTATGGGAACCTAAGGGATTGCCTACGCCCGATAACTCGTTTTGCGGTGAGGCTTTGCCGGTCCCGAGGATGGAGGATTGCCCTGTGAATTCTTGACAGAACACCAGCTCAGCGAGCAGAGGCAAGATGGGGGATATGCCCCGCCGATGGGTAATTTGACTGATTTCCGAGAGGAAGGACTTTGGGGGATGTTGGGGGCTTTCAGGAAGAACCCGCGCCGAGATCGCGCGAATTCACGTTCGCACCAAAACCGGCTGGCGGCGCTAGGCAGGGTCGAGAGTTCCGGT
>CAZYXP010000298.1:0-3330 GCA_964651325.1 uncultured Phycisphaeraceae bacterium | reverse complement strand
CTGTAGCCAAGTTTCTCAGCGTTTACGCGTGGAATGCCTGTGGCGATTTTTCGGCAGTTGAAGGCGGTCGCTTTGCTCACACCAACCTGTTGAAGCAGCCTTCCGTACTCACCTCGCTTGACGCGACGGCTTTCGACGGCGTGCAAAAGCGCAGTGCCTTGGAGCCATCGGAGGTAGCCGAGGCGGACTTCCAGAATAGTGAGCATGGGATCGATGTGTCGCAGGTACTTCCGGTAGTAATCGAGCGGCTGGTTTTCCTTTGGCGTTTCGAGCTTGAGGATGTCTCGGTCGTTCATTTGCTGGGCTCCATTCCTTGCCGTTGGTGATCAAGAGTTCAAATCTTTGAACCATTCAAGCTATCGGTGCGCGGGACGCTTCACCGCCAGATTGGTCGAGAAATCCGCCGTCCCAGGCGTGCTGGCGAGCAAGAACGAAGAACGGGAATAGAAGATAGTTGACGATTGCAAGCGAGGTTGCCTCAGTTTCGGTATGCGCGAGGCAGTTCGTGGGCAGGGTCGGTCCCCTTCCATCCTGGCGGAATCCCTTCCCGGCGATTGCGATCAGGATTTCGACGGTTTGATCACTTCGAGGAGTCGGCTTTGGGGGATAAGGGGACGCTGGCGGGTCCGGAAGCAGGCCGACAACCAAGCATACAGGACCGTTTGACGGAATCTATGGATGGGTTGCAATCGGAGGCTCGCTGACAAAAGCCCCGCACCCTAACAAATTGATATTTAATGTGATATTTATTACCTCAAAATCGCTGTTTTTGAGCCACAATCGGCTATTGGCGTGAGTTCGAATCTCATCACCCGCTTTTGTGTCCGTCGAATGCGAATCTTCCCACCGTCCGCCTTGGAAGCCAGTCTTTTGCGCGGTGACTGACGCCCCTTATAGCCAGTCTCTAGATTCCTGCGGCGGGCCGCCAGGCCGGGTTGCTCCTTCCGTCCGCTGAATTCGTAATCCCGCCCCAGATCGCGGAACGAAAACCGCTTAACCCATTAAGGAATCGCATCGATCCTGTCGATGGGTCCCGGGTAGGATTGCGCATCAGGCAGGAGGCCAGGGCCCATGTTTTCCCATATCGACGGCGAACTTAACGATTTCGTGCAGCGCATGCCGGAGACCGGCGAAGGATTCATCACGGCCGGTCAAGCCGAGTTCATGTGGGCGCTCATCCGGTTGACCCGCCCTCGAATCGTCGCCGAAACGGGTCTCAATGCCGGGCACAGCGCGTGCGTTATTCTGCGGGCGATGGAATCCTACGGTGGGGGCACGCTCATGTCCTTCGACATCGGGCGCTACGACGCAACGCAAAAAGCGGCCGACTTGATCAAAGAGCGGTACCCCAACTTCCACTACATCCGCGGCGACACCAAGGAGACGCTGGCCCCTGCGATGGCTCAGGCGCTCAGCTCGAACAACGACGCGACGCTGGATCTTGCCATCGTCGACGGCGGTCACGACATCGAAACCGCGCGCCATGACCTGCTCGTCTTCGACGCCTTGCTTAAGCCTGGCGGATTCCTCTGGCTCGACGATTTCGGCAATGCCAACTGCATCTGCGTCGGCGTCAACGTGATCGGCCGGGAATTCGCCGCCGCGCGCGGTTCCTGTCATCGGTTTCTCACGCCCGACCACCGCGGCATGATGGTTTACCAGAAAGGATTCTGAGGGGATTTGCATAGCGTTCAGCTGTCAGCCGTCAGCTTGAGGCGATCACCAGGTAGGCTGCGGCGAACGCCTTGGCCGCGCGCTTGGCTTCTCTTGTACCCCCAAAACCCCATCTTGCGGCATGGTACCTATGTTCATGATGTTTCTGTCCAACGGGGAAGCCCTGGGGGATTGAGCAAGCCCTGGCGCGATGATCTGGATGTGGTAGCACAAGGAAGCGTCGCCGCGGAGGCCTCCATTCTCTTTGAGGATCGGTGGTACGACGCGTCTTGCGCCACCGGTGATCGGCCCTGCCACCGTTGATATCAGCCCTCGCGTCGCGATGCCAGAATCTGTGGCGAGCCGAGTTCGCCCCTAAAAACACACGAACTAATGACATGAACCAGCTTGACGTGTAGAATTCACATCCCGATAACGTGAGGGTTGCCGGTGCTGGCGGCTTGGTCCTTGTGGCACAGCGGCCCTCCGCGGTGTATCCCGACCGCCCGGCCGAGGGCGGCTGGGCTACATGTTAGAATCGGGATTCCGCGACCGTAATTGCCGATAAGAATCGCACGGGGCAGCGCGGATCGATGGTTGAGCACAGTAAATGGCCCGGGCGTACTTGAGAAACCAGGGCCCAGGCATGATTGAAAACGTCAAGTGAACGACCACAGGCATGATTGAGCAGGTGTGCAATCTTTGGATTGAGCGGGCCGAGTACCGCTGCATCCCCACAACCGGGGCCGTGACGGATGGCGAAGCCGCCATGGACTACGCGATTGCACGTGAGGCGGCGGATAAGTATTCGAGCCTCCCGGCGGATCTGGGGCGTTTGCTGACGTCGCGCGGGAACCACGTCCACGAAATCCGACCGGGGATCCTCTCCTTCCCCGTAAAGCAATACGCCTGGCAAAACATCACAGTCCCCATCCTTTCGCAAAGCGTGGAAGAGTTGATCGCGCTGGTCGGCGGCGCCAAGACGCTCTTACCCCGGCCACCCCTGGGCGACAGTGATCCATCCTGGCAGGAAGTAGTCGGCGTGTTCGCCGCCCTTCCCGACAACATCATCGTCATACAGCACAAATAGCGCGGGGGGACGGGCGAAGAAGGGATCAGCTTTCAGCCGCCAGCTATCAGCCACAAACACCGGGGGCTCCGGCGGCCACGCTTCGCGTCTTGAAGGCCATCACGACGAGCGAACATACCGGTGATCCGGCAGCTCGCGCGTCGGCAAGCTGGCGCTTGCCCATGCCCCCCGGCGCCTCGTCGCAGACGGCTGACAGCCAGCAAGCCGCGTAGTCCTTGATCTCCCGCCCGACGATCCGTTCACGGCCGAATGCGTGTCGTCGGGGCGCGCTACGTCCGGGCGATTGGATCGGACGAATGTGGGGGCTTGCCCTGCGAAGGTCCATGCGCGCCGTCGTCCGACCCGTTGTGCGCGCGGTTGGCCAAGCCGCCGGCGATGTCCTTGCTTAGACCCTTCAAATCGACGCCAATAATCTTCTCGACCATTGCGAGTGACTCGGAACGCGCCCTGGCGCGGCCCATCGCGGCACCGGCGATCGCATGCCCGTTGCCTCCGTCGATGACGGTCACCTCGCCGAACGCCATGTTATTGACACTCTGGGCCAACTGATCCACGACGCCGGGCATCAACTCCAGCAGCATGACCTT
>CAZYXP010000297.1:0-3335 GCA_964651325.1 uncultured Phycisphaeraceae bacterium | reverse complement strand
CGCAAACCGGTGGCGGCGTCCCGGCACGCCGGGACTTGCCACCGGCTACTATAGAGCAACCTTACAGGCTGGCGCAGCGCAGCCGCATGGTGGAGCCTTGCAGGCTGAGAGTGGGGAGCCCTTACGGCTGAGGTTCGTGAGGGACGGTCCTGAATCTACTGAATCTGCTGGACTCGCGTGAATGGGAAGAGACCTGGGCTTGATGGAATACCTTCCATTTGATTTTGAAGCGCCCGTGTGGCTGTGGCTTTTGCTGCTGATTCCGCTGGTGATTGTGTTTTCGTTTCGCAGCCTGGCGGGGTTGGAGCGGATTCGGCGGGGGCTGGCGATTGGCGCACGCTGCTTGGTGGTCTTGCTGGCGGTGGTTTGCCTCGCGGGCATTACGCGCGTGCAGCGCAATCGCGATCTTACGGTGATGTTCCTGATGGACCGCTCCCACAGCGTGCAGGCGCTTCAAGATACGCAAGAGCAATTCGTCACGACGGCCACGGAGAACATGCCGCCGGCGGATCGCGTGGGCCTGATCGACTTCGCACGCAGCGCCTTCCTCGAACAGCGACCTGAGCATGCCTATTACATTCAGCCGGGGCGATTGCCGGTCATGCCGAACACGGATCGCACCGACATCGCCGGGGCCATACGGCTGTCGATGGCGCTGTTTCCCCATGACACGGCCAAGCGAGTCGTGCTCATGTCCGACGGCAACGACAACATGGGCGACGTGCTGGCCGAGGCCCGGCGTGCCAAGGCGGCGGGCATTCCCATCGACGTGGTGCCGCTCTGGTTCCAGCGGAAAAACGAAGTCTTCTTCGACCGGATGATCGCCCCCACTCAGGCGGAGCATGGCGAGCAGGTTCCCCTTCGCATGGTGCTCCATTCCAAGCGGGCGGTCTCCGGAACGCTGGCGGTTTATCACAACCGCCAACCCGTCGCGCTCCCGCCGGACGCGGCGCACGTAACCCTCAAAGCGGGTAGCAACACGTTTTTCATGCGCCTGCCGGTGAATTCGGCCGGGGCACATGTTTGGGAAGCCGTGTTTCAGCCGGACGACACCGCGATGGATGGCTTTGCGCTGAACAACAGCGCCCGGGCGTTTTCGTTTGTGGAGGGTTCGTCCTACGCCCTGATGATTTCGGCCAATCCCATTCACGATCGGCCGCTCTTCGAGGCGCTGCGCAAGGAGCGGGTCAAGGTAGACATGAAAACGCCCGCGGAGCTTGGGGACTTCGATCTGCTGGGCATGATGAACTACGCGACGATCATCCTCTGCAACCTGTCCGCGGCCACCTTCACGGAGCAGCAGCAACGCGACCTGGCGGTCTACGTCAAGGACATGGGCAGCGGGCTGATCATGACCGGTGGCGATGAAAGCTTCGGCGCGGGCGGATGGATCGGCACGCCGCTAGAAGAAGTCATGCCGGTCACGTTTGAAATAAAGCACAAGCGCGTGATTCCTCGTGGGGCGCTGGTGGTCATCATGCATAGCTGCGAAATCTCGCGCGGCAATTTCTGGGGCAAGGAGATGGCCAAGAAAAGCGTGGATACCATCAGCTCGAAGGATTACTTCGGTGTGTTGGCCTACACCTGGTCGCCGGGAGGCGTGAATTGGGAAGTGCCGTTGGGGTTCAACACCAATAAATCGGCGGTGAAAGCCAAGATCGATCGAATGCAGATCGGCGACATGCCCGATTTCCATTCGGCGATGCAGATGGCGCTCAAAGCCTTGACCAAGGGCATCGGGCGCGACGCGGCTCAAAAACACGTGATCATTCTTAGCGACGGCGACGCGAGCAGGCCCAATCCCGGCTTGCTGAACGAGTACAACAAAGCCAAGATCACCGTGAGCACGATCGCGCTGGGCTGGGGGGCGCATGTCTTTGAGCCCGTGATGCAAAACATCGCCCGGCAGACGGGGGGGCGCTATTATCGGGCCCGCAACCCACGCGTGCTGCCGCAGATTTTCGTCAAAGAGTCAAAGGTCGTGCGCCGGCCGCTGATCGTGGATGAGCCCTTCTTGCCGCAGTTGCGCGATGTCGATAGCGCGCTGCTGGGCGCTTTGGATCGGGGGGCGGCCGATCTGCCGCCGCTCGGGGGGATGGTGCTCACGTCGGTCAAGCCAAGCCCGAATGTCATCCTTCCGATCGTACGCGCCAGCGACGACGGCGACGATCCTGTACTGGCTCATTGGCAATACGAGCTCGGCAAGACGGTGGCGTTTACGAGCGGACATTGGCCCATCTGGGGCACTGATTGGACGGGTTGGTCCCGGTTCGCGAAGTTTTGGGCGCAAGTGGTCCGGTGGACCATGCGGCAGGAATCGACCGCCAACCTGGAAACGTACACCAAGATCGAAGGTGGGAAGGGGCGGGTGGTCATCGACGCCCTCGACAAAGACGCGAGCTATCTGAATTTCCTGGATTTGCAATCCAAAATAATAGGCCCCGACGGCACGGCCGGCGCGCTGAAGTTTCGTCAAACCGGGCCGGGACACTACGAAGCGGAGTTTGAGGCGGAGCAGTCTGGGCAATACCTCGCCAACATCCAAGTCACCGAGAATGGAGCGAGCCGGGGGACCATTCGAACCGGAGCCTCGCTGGCCTATTCCCCGGAATTTCGCGACATGAGGGCCAACGAAGGGTTGCTGCGGAAGGTGGCGGACATCACAGGCGGCACGTGGCGGGATGAGGGCAAGGGGCAGTTTGACGTGTTCAACCACACGCTTCCGCCCACGGAGGCGAAGCGGCCGGCGTGGCGTTGGGTCTTGGCGTGGCTGCTGCTCCCGGCGTTCCTGCTCGACGTGGCGGTTCGGCGTTTGGCGAGTTGGGTGGCTCTGTCGATCGCGGTGGAACTGGTGGTGCTGGTTGTGCTGTTGTTCGGCTTGGGCTTGATCGAGAGCCCTTGGTGGGGTCAGTTGGGGGCGGTGCTGCTGGCCGAGCTAATAGGTTGGACCATCCGTTTTCGGTCCATCGGCCCGGCGTTCGACTACCTAACGCAAGGCGTAACCGCGTTGCAGCGGACCGACGCGCGCAGTGAAGCGTCGCTCGCGCAACTCAAAGATGCCCGCGACCGCGCTCGTGACGAACTGGCGACGAAGACGGAATCGGCGTACAAAAGATTGGATTTGGACGCCGAACCGGCGGATAGGGCGTCGGCGACGAGGCGGTACGACGTCGGGGATCAGCAGGCGGAGCAGCCCATCGGCGACCTGCGCGAAGCGCTTGGCGGGGCGACGAAGGATACGGACGAGCCCGCCGGCAAATCGGCGCCCAGTGGTGAATCGCAAGCGACCGTAGATGAGGGAGAGGCGCTGTGTCCGGCGCCGCGCAAGCAACCCG
>CAZYXP010000296.1:0-3352 GCA_964651325.1 uncultured Phycisphaeraceae bacterium | reverse complement strand
TCCCCATCCTCGCGGCTGCAGAGCATGCACGCGGCTTTGCGTGGAAACATGGTCGGCGTGGAGGCCAGAGCGCCGCCACTGCCCGCCGGGTGAGACTCCAGGCAATGATTCGGGCAGGCATCCACACATCGCAAGCAGCGGATGCACGTTGCTAGAAAATCCTCTTCCGGTAAAGCGCCGGGTGGGCGAAGGGGGGGCTGCGCGGTGGCGGAGCTGTCGCCCGGCCCCAGCCCGGCAACCCATGCTCCGCCTCCCACGGCGGCACCGATCGCGGCCGATTGCTTGAGAAAGTCTCTCCGGTCGACCGCACTCATGCCTAGAGCACCTCGATTCGAGCGGCGAGCTTCTTGTAGTCGCACTGCCCGCTAACCGGATCCCACGCCCGGTGGCTGACGCTGTTGACAAGCCATTTGTTCTTCTTGGGATCGGCGCTGTCGGCCACAGACAAGTTCCAAGGGCTGAAGAGATAACCCGGCGGCACCTCGGTCCGTGCCGGGCGGATCATGCTCTGAGCGCCGACGGAAACCTTCGCCTGATACGACCCGCGTCTGGTCACCAACCGCACGCGCTGTCCGTCACGCAATCCGAATCGCTTGGCATCTTCGTCGCTTACCTCGACGTACTGCTCGGGGACGAGTTTCCTTGTCGTGGCGCCGCGAATGGTCTTGGCCGTGTGGAAGTGCTCATACACGACGCCCAGGCCCAGCCAGAACGGGTATGAATCCTTGTTTCTGTGGTCATCCAATGTCGCGGCGGTGTCGGCGTACACCTCCAAGTGCGGCAGTTCGGGAACGAGCCCCGCATTCCGCGCGGCCACCAGAATCTTGGGCTTGCCTTTGTTCTTGCCTTCCGTGTGAAGATCATCGATCAGGAACGGGCCCTGTCCGGGCTTGCGTTTGTCTCCGTAGGTCATCAGCTTGTCGGTGATTTCCTTGAGCTGGCTGTAGTCCTGCTCACAGAGCTTGAACTTGGCCTTGCCATCCTTGTGGCGGAACGCGCCATACGGCTTGCCGCCCCAACCTTCCTGTCCGAGGTATCGGCGCGGTGTGCCCCCCGCCCTGGCGATATCGGCCGTACCGGCCGGCCATTGGATGCCCCGCAGCGTGCGAAGCTGATCGTAGGGGGCCACGCCGTCCTGCTTCTCCACATCGAGAACCCCCGTCAGATCGGCATCGGAGCCCTTACTGGCGGCGGCAATATCTCTGAAGATGTCTTCGGGATCGTAGGCCATCAGGCCGTTGCCCATCTTGATCGTCTTCTTGTACGGGAAGATCTTGTCGGCATCGAGGCCCAGCTTCTCACAGAGCGTCTTGCCCTTGTCGATGGCCATGTCCATGTCGGGGCGGCAGTTGGGCGGCGGATTGTTCGTTCCGTCGCAAACGTAGATGCGCCGCTCCGATTGAATGTATGTGCCGCCGGTCCACTCGCCCCACGTGGCCGCAGGGAAGATCACGTCGGCGTAGAGATTGTTGGGGGCATGACGGTAAATGTCCTGCACGACGGTGAACATCTTCGTAATGGCCGGGCGTACCAGCGTATCCAAATCGGGAAGATGAACGTGCGTCGTGTACATCCAGAACATCGCGTCCAACCCGCCCTTGAGCGCCCGCTCCATCATGCCCAGGATCATGCCGGGATTCGGAAGCGACGCCGTCTTGGCGAGGCGCTCTTCCGGAATGCGCCATGAATCCGCCATGTGCTGTCGCCAGGCCTTATTCTTCAGCGGCATGTTGAACGGCAGCCGGCCGGTCAGCCCGCCCATTAGCCGCTCGCTCATGGCGTTGGGCTGGCCCGTTTGGGAATGGCTGCCACAGCCCGGACGCCCGACGTTGCCCGTCAGGAGGTGGAGGTTGATGATGCTGATGGTGTTGTGCTGCCCGTGGAGCATCTGGTTGTAGCCGATGCCCCAGAAGCTCAGCACGCCGCCGCGGCCGCGCTCGCGCCCTTTGATTGACGCCTCCGCCCAGGTTCGGGCCACGTTCTCCAGCACATCCACCGTGACGCGACCGCCCTCGATGGCCTTGAGTCGTTCGATCGCCTGCTCGGGCGAGTATTTCTGAAGGATGCCCTCTTTGTAGTCTTTCCACCCGTTGGTGTTCTTCTCCATCCATTCCTCGGGCATGCACGCTCTGGGGTATCGTTTCATCAGCAGGTGCGCGATGGCGTTTTGATAACTGATGTCGCCGTTGAGCGTGGGAATGTGCATGCTGTTGCGCGGGTTGATGTCCTCGAGTCCGACGACCGTGCCGGTTCGGCGCGGGTCCGCTACGCAGGTCGGGATGTCGTGTTTGACCTTGTGGTCGGCGACCCGCCAGAAGAGAATCGGATGCGCCTCGCGGGCGTTGTGGCCCCAAAACGTGACGAAGTCCGCCTCTTCGATGTCCTCGTAACTCGTCGGCGGCGCGTCGGAGCCGTACGAGTGGAAATAGCCGGTGACCGCCGAGGTCATGCACATGCGGGCGTTGGCTTCGATCGAGTTGCTGCCGATGACGCCTTTCATCAGGACGTTTTCGATCCACTGCGCCTCCATCGTCAACTGCCCCGAGCCGTTAAGCCCGACCGCGTTGGGCCCGCGCTCCTTGATGATTTCGGCGATGCGATCGGCCACCAGTTCCTCGGCTTCCTCGTAGGTCGCTTCGCGGAAGACGTCGTCGTCGAACCGGCCTTTCGTGGCCGAGACGTGCCCACGCAGCGGGTCGCTCATATCACGCCGGATGAGCACTTTTTCGAGTCGGTCGATGTAAATCGGCTCATGCGCGTTGAGCCCCTTGATGCATTGGATGCCGCGGTTGGTCGGGTGCTTCTTGTCCGGCACCATGCCGACGACCTTGCCGCCCTCGACCTTAATCAGCGTTCCGCATCCCACACCGCAATACGGGCAGGCGGCCTGAAGCAGTTTGACGCCCTTGGCGTCCGCTCCGCCTACGTCGGGCATCTGAGCCGCTTCCACGAATTCTTCCGGCAGCATGGACGTCGCGGCCACGGCCGCTCCCGTTCCCGCAGCCATCTTCATGAACTTGCGCCGATCAAAGCCCTCGCCGTGTTTGACGCGCCGATGCACGGTGCATTCAGGCGCGGGGGGCGACTCGTCCAAGACGTTTAGTTTCTGGTCACTCATGAGCTATTCTCCTTGCACGCGTGGGGTCATCGCCGCCACGGTTGTTTGCGCGGATCGCGACGTGCGCGTCTCCCGCGTGGACGAATCCATCTTTTTTCCCTGTTTGACGCTTGGTTCGGTTGAAATATCCATGGCAGGCGCCCCGGCGGCGATAATGAGCGAGCGCTCCGCCGGCAGGGTCATCGGCGAGGGCGTCGCTATCGACCAGTGCCGAATGTACGCCACAATGTCATC
>CAZYXP010000295.1:0-3356 GCA_964651325.1 uncultured Phycisphaeraceae bacterium | reverse complement strand
CCGCGCGGTTACGACGCCGTCGCTACAGCTTCAGAGAACAGCTTCAATCCCACATCCAACTGGGCTTCGTTGATGCACAGCGGTGGGCAGAAGCGAATGCTCGATTCGCCGCACGGAAGCACGATGAGTCCGCGCTGAAACGCCTCGACGGAAATCTTGTTGCGAAGGTCGGGATGGGGGGCGCCGCTGCGGGCGTTGACCACATCGACCGCCCGCATCAGGCCAAGGCCCCTCGGGTTGCTTAGCGTCTTGTGTTTCTTCGCGAAGCCCTCCAGACGATTCTGAAGCGTTTCTCCGAGCGCGGCAGCATTGCTCATGAACTGTTTTTCCACCAAGTCCACGGTGGCTAGTGCCGCGGCGCACGCGACCGGATTTCCGCCGAAGGTATTGGCGTGGGCGCCAGGGGCCCACTGCATGATGTCCGCCGATGCGACGAGCGCGCCGAGGGGCAGTCCGCTCGCGATACCCTTGGCCATCAGGACCATGTCTGGGACGATTCCGAAGTGTTCAAACGCGAACCATTTTCCGGTACGGCCCATGCCGGACTGAATCTCATCGCACACGAGCAAAATGCCGTGCTTGTCGCAAAGCGAGCGCAGCTTGGGCAGAAAACCCGGCTCGGGAACCACGTATCCGCCTTCGCCTTGCATCGCTTCGACGAAAATGGCCGCGACTTCCGTCGGGGCCATCTGATGCTTGAACAGGCGCGATTCGATCGCATCCACATCTTGATAGTCAACGTGCGCGACCATCGGCAGGAACGGACCGAAATGTTCGCGATGCCGGGACTTGGACGAAGTTAGAGACAGCGCGCCCATCGTTCTACCGTGAAACGCGCCGTGGAACGCGATGAGCCATTTTCGCTTGGTGGCGTAGCGCGCTAGCTTGATGGCGGCTTCGACCGTCTCGGCGCCGCTGTTGGTCAGGAAGACGCGTTTTGCCTTCTTGCCGGGGACGATCGCGGCGAGTTTGGTCATCAACTCGGCCATGGGTGGGTAGTAGAAATCCGCCCCGCAAATGTGGATCAGCGACTCCGCCTGATCCTTGATCGCCTGCACCACATTCGGGTGGCAATGGCCTGTCGCGCACACGGCGATGCCGGCGCTGAAATCCAAGAAGCGGTTGCCATCGACATCCTCGACCACCGACCCGACGGCGCGCTGAGCCACAAGCGGATAATCGCGCGTGTATGAAGGCGAGCTGACCTGCTTGTCGGATTCGATGATTGACTTGGCCTTGGGACCGGGAACGGAACCTTCAATCCAAGGCGCAGGGCCAATCCACGAGTTTTCCGATGATTCTGACTGCTCTGAACTAATCCCCAGCATTTTGATTTCTCCAACGTAAATTCGCGGTTCTTTTCCTGATTACCGATGCTGAAATCGAACCCCCCGTGTCATCGGCGAGTTGACGCACACTCCGTACTAGGGTTTGGAAGCTTCTTTGCAGGGGCGGTTGAGTCCGTGAACTGACGGTCATCCGTCGTGTATTCGGACCTTCCGCTCCGTTCCCGCCGAATACCATCCAAGGTTGGCCGGGCGGCAGGAATCTTGGAATTCCGTCCATCCCTATGCGTCGGAGCACTCGGGCCGGATTGTAGCGAGATTGTAGAGTTCCTGCTGCACATCGGGTGTAAGTTTTTTTCGACCCCGATAGCCGGCTGACGCTTGGCCGCGCGGCTCCGGGCTCACACTTTGTTATGGGGCGTGGTGGCGGCTCTCGTACCGTCGGGCAGGGTAATGAACTCGTAGTCCGAGAACAGGCTGGGGGCTTCCTTGTGAAGGATATCCAGCACCAAAGCGGCCACCTCGCGGATTTCGGTTTCCGCGTGCTCGTTGCAACGCAGTTCTATGAAGTGGCGCAAAGCGCGGGCGTTGGCGGTTACGAAGATTTTGGTTTCCGTCGCATTGGGCAGAACGGATCGGGCGGCTTGCCTGGCCATTTTTCGGCGAAGCGTTTTGTCTTCAACGTCCGAAAACTTAGCCTGCAGACCGTCTACGAGCTTGATATACGCTTCCTGGGCGTGCTCGACCGCTGCACGGTAGATCTCGTGCAATTCCGGGTCATCGGCGATGGAGGCGGGTTCGACAAAATCCGCCACGGATTCGTCTACGTATCGTTGGGATAACTGCGAATAGCCAAACCCCGCGCGATGCCGAACGAGTTCATGGGTGCAGGAGCGAGAAAGGCCCGTGAAGATGAAATTCCAGACGGTATGTTCCATCACGCTTCCGTGCCCGACCGCCTTGATGTGGCCCAGGTAGGCGGTGTTGCCGCCGGGGCGGGGCTTGCGGAAGCTCATATAGCAAAGCCGGCCGGCGATTTCGGGCAACGCTTCGGAGGGCGACTGGGCATCTGTCGTCCACTCGCCAACCCCATGATCGTCGAGGAATTCGGCGACCGAGGGCTCGCTAAGCACTTGCCGGCCCACCAAGTACACCTTCGGATGGCGGATAAATTTCACAGTCAAAACCCTCCGGGCGGTATCGTGGACCTCTGCATGAACCTTCAACGCGTGCTCGCGCTGACGCGGGTCGCCTTGCCAGTGACTTATATCTGTAGCGCGGCTGCGTTGCAAACGACCCGGTCCTACGTACACTTTTGCGGCGGGAACGAGCCTTAGCTGAGGCTCGGCGACGCGCGATTGCGAATTCAAACGGAGAACGATCCGATCATCAAGTTGCTTCGCCAATCCATCAAGAACCGCAGGGTTTCGACGTTTATCGTCTCGTTTCCCAAGTCGGGGCGGACCTGGTTGCGGGTCATGATCGGTCGCGTGCTGGCCGAGGTCTACGGGGTCGATGAAGACCGGATGCTGAGCACGTACAAGGCGTCAAGATCCGCCGGGATTCCGCCGGTGCTGTTCTCCCACGGCGGGCCGTTTCATTTGATGGACGAAGGCCCGTTTGCGAGTCTGACACTCGATCGGCGTGTCTTCTCGGGCAAGCGGGTGCTCTTCTTGACGCGCGACGTGCGCGATACGCTTGTCTCGTATTATTTTCAACAAGCCAAGCGGGAGCACGTGTTCGGGGGCGGCATGCACGAGTTTCTTCGCGATGAACGCTTCGGCGCCCGCAAGCTGATTCGCTTTCTTACGCTCTGGTTCCAGAATAAGGACGCGCCCGCGTCCCTAAACCTGATTCGCTATGAGGATATGCAGCTCGATTCGCAGGCCACGCTGGCCGGCGTGCTGGATTTTCTGGGCTGGCAAGGGATCGATCACGCCGCGGTCAAGGGCGCCGTCGAGTACGGCTCCTTCGACAATATGAAAGCCATGGAGGCAGCGGGGCAGTTCAATCGGAAGATGATGCGGCCGGGTGACCCCAAGGATGCCGATTCGTTCAAGGTGCGCAAGG
>CAZYXP010000294.1:0-3362 GCA_964651325.1 uncultured Phycisphaeraceae bacterium | reverse complement strand
GGATTCTTATTTTCGGGTTCATCTGGTTCTTCATTTTTCGTCAGATGCGCGGGGCCGGCGGCCCCGGCGGGATGCTGGGTAACTTTGGCAGGTCCAAACATCGCGTGACGCCCAAGGAACACACCAACGTCAGCTTTTCAGATGTGGCCGGGATCGAAGAGGCCAAGGAAGAGGTCGATGAGATCATCGAGTTCCTCAAATCCCCTAAGAAGTTTCAGCGGCTCGGCGGCCGTATTCCCAGAGGTGTGCTTCTGATTGGGGCGCCCGGTTGCGGAAAAACGCTGCTTGCCAAGGCGATCGCGGGAGAGGCTGATGTGCCCTTCTTTTCGATCAGCGGCTCCGATTTTGTCGAGATGTTCGTTGGCGTGGGCGCTTCGCGGGTGCGCGATCTATTCAAGCAGGCCAAGGAAAACTCGCCATGCATTATCTTCCTCGATGAGATAGACGCTGTGGGCCGGCGCCGCGGCGCCAGTTTCGGCGGCGGGGGGCATGACGAGCGCGAACAGACGCTCAACGCCATTCTCGTCGAGATGGACGGGTTTGATACCAACTCGCAGGTCATCGTGATCGCTGCGACCAACCGCGGAGACGTGCTCGATCCGGCGCTGGTTCGTCCTGGGCGCTTTGATCGACAGGTTTTCGTTTCACTGCCCGATCTGCAAGGCCGATACGAAATCCTCAAGGTTCACCTCAAAAAGATCAAGCTGGGGCCTAATGTCGATGTTCGTCGCATCGCCCGCGGCACGCCCATGTTCAGCGGTGCGGAGCTGGCCGCCCTCACGAACGAGGCGGCGCTGATCGCCACCATGGAGAACAAGGAATACGTCGAGCAGAGCGACCTCGAGGACGCCCGCGACAAGGTGCGTTGGGGGCGCGCGAAAAAGAGCGCTTCGGTCGATGAGCAGGACCGCAAGCTCACCGCCTACCATGAAGCCGGACACGCGTACATCCAGGCCATGGAAAAGGACGGCGATCCGCTGCACAAGGTCAGCATCATTCCTCGCGGGCCGGCTGGTGGGGCGACCTTCTCGCTACCCGAGCGGGATCGAATGGTCTACGGCAAGGAATACTTGCTGGCCAAGCTGCGGATGACGTTCGGTGGCCGGATCGCCGAGGAGGTCTTTTTCGGCGAAATCAGCAGTGGCGCGGGCATGGACATCAAGCAGGCCACGGAAATCGCCCGGAATATGGTTCGCGACTGGGGGATGGGCAAGTCGACCGGGTTCGTCTATTACGGTACGGAGGAGGGCGGGGCGCTGGATCTGCGGCCTCGGGAATACTCCGACAAGACCGCCGAGACCATCGATGCCGAGGTCAAGCGAATCCTTGACGACACCTACGCCGAGGCCGAGAAAATCATCAAGGACAACCGCGATAAGCTCGAGACCATCGCCCAGGCTTTGCTCAAGTATGAAACGCTAAGCGGGGAAGAGGTCAACGCCCTGATCCGCGGCGAGACGCTGAACCGGGCCACGGTGTCCGACCTGCTGGACGACCTGGAAACAGGGGAGCCCATCGGCATGGCCAGGCCCATCAAGAAGGCAGACCCCGCTCCAGATGCCGACCTGGGCGGAGGAGCCCTGCCCCAGCCGGGGTAGCGTCGGACCGCTGGGAACTGTTCTGGGTGCCCTACGTGTTCTGGGGGTCGAACCCTGGATGTCGAACGGCCCCAGGGATTTCTCACGATCATCGGGGCGACAGGATTTGAACCTGCGACCTCAGCGTCCCGAACGCTGCGCTCTACCAGGCTGAGCTACGCCCCGTGTGTCCGAAGAAGCGTATCCGCTTCCCATCGCTGAGTCAATCCAATCCCTGGACGAGCGCATGTCCGAAAACACGTTTGGGTTAGTTGCACTGCGTTTACAGGTATATCGTGCGGTATCCGAGCCCCGTCTGGCAATTTCCGAACCCAACAATAGCGGACCGACCGATGCGCGGGTGTTTCCGACAACCAGCGGCGGGGGGTCCGCAGGCTGGCGCCAGCGGCTCTGATGCGCGGTCCGCGTGGCGCATGGCGACCCATTCAGGGCATCGGGCGCTAGCCCGGTGGCATCCTGCCGTGGAGGCCTGTCTGCCGTGGAGGTCTGCGGCGAGCGGCGGAGGTCCGCAGGCTGGCGCCAGCGGCTCTGATGCGCCGTACGCATCCTCTTGGCCGTGCCCGCGGAGCCCTCGAGAATTGTCCGGTACAAGCATCTGGCGCGCTATCCGCGAAAATCGTAGCACAGGATTCGCGGCGGGGCTTTTGTCGATCGATCGACGGTGTTCTGGCGAATGTAAAGCAGCCCGTAGCTGATGGCGGGCGGCGTCCAGGTTTGGGCGGCGTCGAAGAGGCGGGTCTTGGCAAGCTCTTTGTAGCCTTCGGGTGAAGGACCGATCCAGGCGAGTTGCCCTTCCTCACCAAGCAGGAGGAAACGGCCATCGGCCAGGATGATCGTCGCGCGGCCGGCGTTGACGGTTCTTTGGGTTTGCTTCCCATCGCGTGTGATGGTTTCCTTCCATTCCGGAACCTCGCGCCAGAGTTGCCGTCCCGTGCTCATTTCGAGGCAGACCAGCCCACAGTTGTCTCGATTAACCTCGTCAAACCCGTAAAGGTATCCTTTATGGTGGATGGGCGTCGAGAACTGGGACCTCAGATGGTTGTTTTTCCAGACGATGTCGTGCCCGATGTCTGCTCTGATGTCGATGAGTGCCCCGCCGGTCTTGTACGTTGACGTGAGAAACACTTGATGGCCCACGACAACGGGGTTGGCGGCATTGACGGAAATGTAGTTCTTGCTGCGAAACGGGACGCGTCGGTCGATGGCCCCGGTCGTCGGGTCGATGGAGAGCAGTCCGCCGTCGGGCGGTTCGCTGTCCCCACCCGTGAACATCAAGATACGTCGCTTGCCATGAAGTGTTGCGGGGATGGGTGACGCGTATCCGGCACTCCACCCGCTGCCCGCCTGCCATCGCACGGCCCCGCTTCGCTTGTCGAATCCGACGACGCAAGGCCCCCCGGGGGCGCCGACCGAGACGATGAGCACATCCCCCTCGACCAACGGCGTCGAACCCACGCCGAAGAAGTTTTGCGCCAGCTTGTATTGCTTCATGATGTCGGTGTGCCACTTCACTTGGCCCGTCGCGAGGTTCAGGCAGTGGAGCATGCCTTCGGCGCCGTACGTGAAGACCAAGTCGCCGCTAATAGTGGGGCTGGAGCGAGGTCCGCCGCTGAACTGATAGCGATCCACGTAGTGGCTCGGATAGGCGTACCGCCAGAGGCGCCGGCCGGTCTTGCGGTGCAGGCAATCGACGATTTCGTCGTCCCCGATCCGGCGGAAGAGGGTCAACCCACCGCCCGCGGGGGGGGTGGGGGCGGGCGCCCG
>CAZYXP010000293.1:0-3373 GCA_964651325.1 uncultured Phycisphaeraceae bacterium | reverse complement strand
CGCGCCACGGGCCCACCAACCGACTAAATCGCCGCCAAGGCGATAGGCCCGCGCCCGGGCGGCCTCGCGGCGCCAGCGGACGGCCGGTGAAGTGTGGCGTGCAAGAACGGCGTGCGCGCGAGCCCAAGCCAGTCGCGAATCAGCCTGTTGGCAAGTATACCCACGCTGGAATGGTAGCCAAACAGTCTGATTGATTCAAGGCAAGAGATCGCGCTTGCCGCGATTCGTACCAACGTGGTTGCTCGATCATCGCCCATCTCACGCCTGAACCGTTCGCTTGGCCCTGGCTCTAAGGCAGCGCTGCGCGACGGGATGTCAGCGACAGCTTCTAACGAGCTGGGGGGAGTCGGTAGGAGCTCTACCTCCGGCGCCATAGCCTAAGAGCACCATCCGGCCGGAAGAGATTCGCGTCGGTCAGCTTGGCCGTGCGGTCTTCCAGTCCCGCTGTAGCAAGCCGTAGAGAATGGTATCGTTGATCTCATCGCCGACGATCCAGCGTTCGCGGAGATAGCCCTCGCGCTGAAACCCCAAGCGTTCGATCAGCCGAATGGACGGCTGGTTGCGCGGATCGACATCGGCTTCGACGCGGTGCAGGGCAAGTTGTTCGAAAGAAAACCGCAGCAGCGTTGAAGTGGCCTCACGCATGTATCCCTGACCCCAATGATCGCGGCGCAAAATGAAGCCGATCTCCGCTCGTCGGTTTTGGGTATCGACGTTGGACAGCGTACACGTGCCGATGACGGCGTCGTCGTTGCGGCGCGCCACGCCCCATTGATAGAGCGTGCCGACTTCAAAGCTGCGCCGTACATCTTCGACCAGGGCGATTCCGGCTGCCTCGTCTTTCCACGCCTTCGAGCTCCAATAGCGCATGACCTGCGGATCGGAGAAGATCGCGAACAAATCCGCTAAATCGTCCTCGCCGAGCCACCGCAGTTGCAGGCGTGATGACGTGAGTGTGGGAAGTCTGTCGCCCTTGATCATCGTCATATTGGACTTGGCTCCGCTGCGGTTGGATTACACGGTTCATCGCGAACGCCATCCGACATGGCGCACCCAATCCGCCACCATTGTCCTGTCGACCCTTCGCGTGAGTTTGCGTGGTTCCACCAGTCACGCTGCCGTCTTTGTCGGCAGCGCAGGACGCAAGATTCGTATCAGCGCGGTCTGAAACACCGATCGCGGCGCCGCGAGGAACACGTGTCATGGGGAAGCCGGTGACGGACCACCGCGTTATTTCCGCCGCGTGTACTTGATTTCGATGACTTTGTAGTCATCTCCGGCATGGAGGTCGATAATGGCGAACGTAAAGTGATCGTTGTCTGTCGGGGTCGTGACATACTTTACGGTACGGCCATGAATGCCGAGCTGGGGTTCGTCCATCGTGCCGTACATCCTCACCACGCCGGTTTTCGGATGTCGGCCGCCGGCCATTTGCAACATCTCGGTCCCCATATTCGAAAACCAGGTTCCGACATAGAGCTTCTTGTAGTTGTCGTACCCCATCATGCCGACGCCGTTGTAGGGCATGCCCATCATCGAGCCCGAATGCTCTTCCATGATCCAGTTGCCGCCGAGCACGGACTTGAAGATCGATGTGCCGGACGACGTCATCGGCGTTGTGCCGGGGCCGTTCATCCAGACGCTGGTGACCGTATCCCAGGTGCCGACGTACGTTTGCAAATGCTTGTGCGCCTCGCCCGGTTGCATGAGTTTCATGTACTCCTGCATGTGAGCCATATCCTCGGCCGACATGGCGGGCATGCCTTCAGGGGGTTTGCCATCGGTATCCTGAGACCACACATGGCTCGTGGCCACGACGCAAACACCAACCGCTACGACTACAATCCAGGGCATCTTTGCGCGCATTGATTCAACTCCTTTGAGCGGACACTTCCAATTGATCCAGGTTTCAGCCCATCATCCTAATCCATCGAGCCAAATGGCTCAACCGCAAGAGGCCTGACACGTGGCGAATTACCGCCGTTTGCCCGCGTCCTCGCGCCGATTATGACGTCGGTGTCGCTTGTGTCCTGCGCCTCGACAAGAATCGACGTCCTCAATACGCCGACTGCTACGCTCCGCATCCTCTTCCACCAGCCTGAGTCAAGGCCGCAAAGACGCGGCAACGATCCTTGGACAGATTTCTGCCAGCGAACTGGGCGCTTTTTGCTGGTCCATCGTGCCCCGTTCTGGTAGATTGGACCGCGGCTGGATTCGGAACGATCGAGGATCTCCGCCAGGGGGGCTATCTTGTTCGAAACGACAGGCCTAGCACCCTCAAATACCACGCGTGGTGTTCGCCGGCGATGGATTCTTTCATCTCTTGAGGGAGTATGACATGACCAAACGCAATTCGTTCGGCCTGGCGGCTTTGGTGTTGTTCTGGACGCTCGCGGTCCCGGCCGCAAGCCTGTACGCAACGGATGGCGGTGAGGGCGATGCCATGCGTGATCGGGAGCCGAATGCGCCCCGGGCAGTGCAGTGGAGCATTGTGGCCACCTATCCGATTCCGGAAGGGGCTTCCGGTCTGGCGTTTGACGGCACGTCATTGTACTGCGGCATATACGGCAGCAATGGGGGCAACGTCTACCAGATCGACCCCGCCACGGGGAGTTACTCGCTTCTATTCACCGGTCCGCAGGGTGATGCCTACGGACTGACCTATGATGGGCAGTATCTTTGGACCACGGATCACCCCGGAGGCGCTTCCAATCCGGCGCAGGCCATGCAGTTGGACTGGAGCGGGAATCTGCTCGCGCAGTTTGACCTGCCCGCGCACTATGTCTCGGGCATCGCGCATGACAACGGTGATTTCTGGATCGCCCGCTATTATCCCGACCCCGGCCATCTCTTCAAGGTAGATACCACGGGTACGACACTCGCCGACATCGCGGCCCCAGACAACCAACCTTGGGACCTGTGCCTTGAAAACGGCAACCTGTGGATGGCCGATTATTGGGGCGACCGGCTTTACAAAATCGATCCGGCCACCGGCGCGGTTTTGGAGAGCCATGCCTCCCAGGGCGTCGATCCAGCAGGTATTGTCTTCGATGGCCAGT
Organism: uncultured Phycisphaeraceae bacterium; assembly: GCA_964651325.1. Classification (GTDB taxonomy): domain Bacteria; phylum Planctomycetota; class Phycisphaerae; order UBA1845; family UBA1845; genus JADFOB01. Next base: position 314 of record CAZYXP010000293.1, on the reverse strand, counting down.
TCTTGTGGTACTGCGACAACGGCGAAGGCGGTGTTGATTTTCTCTACAAGGTGGATCTGGTCGGCGGCGGTACACCGGAGATTACGATTCCGGTGGTAAGCCATGACTTCGGGCCGATCGCCCTGGGGAGCCCCGCCACGTGGAATTTCACCGTGCAGAACACGGGAACCGCGGACCTGAACATCACCGGCCTGTCCTTCAACCCCCCCGCCAATCTTGCCAGATACGCGCGATACGGTAAGGGGACAGGCATGCTTGGAGCCGGTTTTTTCTACCTTTTTGCGGGCTTGATGGTCGTTGGTGCGCTCGCAGTG
>CAZYXP010000292.1:0-3413 GCA_964651325.1 uncultured Phycisphaeraceae bacterium | reverse complement strand
CCAAACGACTTGTCCGCGCCATACGTTCTTGACCTTCCGACGCGGTCCGCTTTAAAATGCATCGATATGTTTGATTCCTTGACAGAACGACTTTCCGGCGTGTTCCACGGCCTTCGCGGGCGTGGCAAGATTACCGAGGAAAACGTCACCGAGGTGATGGGGGAAATCCGCTCGGCTTTGCTCGAAGCGGACGTGCACCTCGACGTGACCCGCGCCTTCTGCGACGAGGTGCAGCAAAAGGCTGTTGGCGCGGAGGTGCTCAAGACCCTCCGCCCGGCCGACGTGATGGTCAAGATCGTCCATGACGAGCTGGTTCGCCTGATGGGGCCGGTGGATCCGAAGATTCCGTTCGTCTCACCGGGGCCGACGGTGTTGCTATTGGCGGGGCTGCAAGGGTCGGGCAAGACGACCACGTGCGGCAAAATCGCCAAACTGCTGCTCGCCAAAGCCAAGCGGCCGCTGCTGGTGGCCGCGGACTTGAAGCGCCCGGCCGCCATCGATCAGCTGGAAGTGCTCGGCGAGCAAATCGGCGTTCCGGTCTACACCGAACGGGGGCATCAAAACGCCGTCAAGGTATGCCGCAACGGCATCAAGGACGCCCGGAAAACAGATCGCGACGTGGTGATTCTGGATACCGCGGGGCGCCTGGCGATTGACGACGATTTGATGGGCGAATTGGCGAACGTCGCGCGGACGACCAACCCGCAGCAGATTTTCCTCGTGCTCGACGCCATGACGGGGCAAGACGCCGTCAACACGGCCAAGACGTTCAACGAGCGGCTCGAGCTGGACGGTTTGATCCTCACCAAGTTCGACAGCGACACGCGCGGCGGGGCGGCGCTTTCGGCCAAGCACATCACCGGCAAGCCGATCAAGTTCATCGGCGTGGGCGAGAAGCTCGATGCGATCGAGGAATTCCATCCAGAGCGCATCGCGGGGCGCATCCTCGGGATGGGCGATATTGTCGGGCTGGTCGAACAGGCTCAGCAGCATTTTGATCAGGAAGAGGCCGCCAAGCTTGAAAAGAAGATGGCCTCGGGCGATTTTTCGCTCGACGATCTGGTGAGCCAGCTTCGCAAGGTCCGCAAGATGGGCTCGATCAAAGACTTGCTCAAGAAGATCCCCGGCATGGGGGCCATGATGGGCGACATCGACATCGACGAGCAAGAAATCGTGCGGCTCGAGTCGGTGGTTCAATCTATGACGCCCAAAGAGCGAACGAATCCGAAAATCATCGACACGTCGCGCCGCCGGCGCATCGCGAAGGGGGCCGGCTGCGATCCGTCGGACGTCAGCGGGCTGGTCAAGCAGTTTGAGCCCATGCGCAGCATGATGAAGGCGATGAGCGGGCAATCGATGATGCAGCGGATGAAGATGGGGACGCAGTTTTCTCAGATGATGATGAGCGGGGGTGGTCCGCCGAAGATCAAATCAAGCACGACGGCGCGTAAGCGCGTGGTGAGCCGCAAAGACCGCCGAAAGAAGCGGAAGCGAGGTCGTTGATCTGAGGCGTCTGAGCCGGCGTAGCCTCGGCCCCGACGCCCCGTCATGTCCCGCTTGGTGTCGCGATGGCACGATCCGATCTGTCGCGAGTTGTCATGCATCCCCTGTGCGGCTGGTCGTCGCATTTCCAAACCGCTACGATAAGCGCAAATGGCGCGGATCAAAGTTGGGCTCATTGTGCTCGGTTGCCGAAAACCGTTCTGTATAGGAAGCGGAAACAAAGGCGCGGCTCCATGGAACAAGGTCTATGCGGGTTTGTATCGGACGTATCAGGGTTGAACCACGCGACGCGGCGCACGGCGGCGTTACGCGTGGATATTGGACCTTGAAACGGAGCCGGCTCGCTGGTTTGTTCGGCATGGGGGCGATTTTGCTGGCATGGCCGCCGCACGCGGATGCGCAGCAGAAACAGCGAATCTTGCGCCGAGCCACCCCGATTCAGGTCCCGCGAAGGCAAGTGCCCCGGCCGAAAGGGGTGTCGGCTCAAGGGGCCAAGCCCGTCTTGATTGAGCCGTCGGCGCCTATCAAGAACCTCCTTCACAAGGCGGAAGAGGGCATCGCGCGTCGGGATTGGAAATTCGCCATCGATTCCTTGCAACGAGTGATCGAGGACGCTGAGCGGCCGCTTGTTGAGCGAAAGCGCGATGACCACGGGAGAGTCTATGAATCGGTGCGTCGTGTGGCGCTCGCGCGCCTGGCATCGCTTCCGCCCGAGGCGCTGCGCGCGTATCGCCTGCTATTCGACGGCAAGGCTCGCGGTCTGTTGAAGCGGGGGCGGGCGGAGCATGATGCCGACGCGCTGCGCATGGTCGTGGATCGCTACTTCCTGAGTCGTTCTGGAGCCGAAGCGGCCCAATTGTTGGCTTCGTGGATGCTCGATGAGGGGCGGCCTGCAGATGCGCTTGCGATGTTGGCGGAGCTGTCGCCGCTTGTCGGCGAAGCGGATGTGTCGCCGGCGCGGACCGATCTCATCAGGGCCGCTAGCCTGTCTCTTCTTGGAAGATCGATTGAGGCTGCGGCGATTTTTGATGCGCCCGAAAGGGCCAAAAGTTTGACGCGCGAGACGGGGCTCGATTGGTCCGACGTGAAGGCGGCGCTCGTGCAACCCAGTTTGGCTGAGGTCGCGCCGGTCGATGCTGTCGGTAAGAGTGACACGTGGATGACGATTGGCGGGACGGCGGCCCACAAAGGCCTCATGACGCCGACGAGCCCGACTCTGCACGGCATGACGCCTTGGCAGTATGCCTTCGTCGGCGGCGAACGAGAATCGTTGGGCGCGCCAGGGGCAACGGGGGCCGACGATGTTTATTATCCGACCCCGGGCGAATTGATCGCGGCGGACGATCGTATTTTCGTGCGCACGCCTGAATTCATGGCGGCGTTGGATGCCGATTCGTTGAATCCGGCTTGGGTGGTTGATTTTGCGCTTCGCGCGCCCCGCGATCCGGCCCAGCCCTCAGATAGCACGCCGCCTCTTCCGAGCGTAGCCGAGGCGGCCTCCGTCGATCACGCAGGTTGGTCCCTTTCGGCTGGGGGCGGCTTGGTGTTTGCCTTACAGCGGGGCAAGGTTCGAATCGGAGAGAACGCGACGGGTCGCCCGCAAAACCGCGTGTTCGGCGCGTTTCCCACTTGGCTGACCGCTGTGGATCAGCGCACCGGAGAGATTCGTTGGCAGCGCGGACGAACGGAGACGTTTCCCGATCCGTTGGCCGATGTAGAGTTCCGCGCCACGCCGATTCTCGTCGAGGGGGAATTATGGGTGCCGTTTCAACGGCAGCGCGACCTGTACATCGCGGTACTAGACCCGATCACCGGATCGCTGATTCACAGCGGCTTGTTGTGTACCCTTCCTTCGCTGGGAGACACCCTTTGGGGACCGCTCCCTACCGCACACCGCGGTGAGCAACACG
>CAZYXP010000291.1:0-3421 GCA_964651325.1 uncultured Phycisphaeraceae bacterium | reverse complement strand
AGCTGTTCTGGCACGGTCGCGATGATGGATTGATACCGCTTTCGATTGGCAAACGCCTGTTCGAAGCGGCCGCGAGGCCCAAGCGGTTCATCGTAACGGCCGGGGGCCATAGCAGCGGTGGATTCGCAAACGAGGAGCGGTACGTCAAGATGTTGGAGGCGTTTCTCGAGAAAGCACTGGAGGGGAATTGAGGGGCTGAGCCTGACGTCTTCCCTCGCCCGCCCCATAAAAAAACGCTTTCCGTTTGCCTTTGGCCTGCAGCGGGGAATAATCAAATGAGTCAATTGATCTGATCCGTATGATGGTTTCCCATCAGGTTGCTTGCTGTGTTGTGCATCCGTGACGATAGCCCGTCGCAACCACCATCGGCGACTCGATCAAGTTCGACAACGCCACGTGACCTGCTGAAGGCAACTTGGCCAGCAAGAGACCCATCTCCCCAACACAATCGATGTGGTCATGGTGCAAGACGACTTCGAACGTCTTGTTGTTGATCCCCACATCAATGTGCTCGTCGGACACAGTGCCGATTTTATGACATCTGTTCGTCGTTTTGAAAAATAGGGAAGGGCCGCGTGCTTTTCGTAGGGGAGGGTGGCCGATGGCGTTTGGGCGGGTGCTTGGGGGGCAGCCCGTCCAAACGCGTAGCCCATGGATACGGGGATGGATGGATCACCACCAAGACACGTAGGCACCAAGAAGAAAGCAGGAGTGGGTTGGATGTTTCGGGCCGATGGGCAGAGATGCGAGCCTGTTGACGTGTGGCACGGGCCCACAGCCGAGGACGGCTGTGCTACATAGTGCCTGTGCTGCATGGTGGCCGTGCTACATTGCCGCCGCGCTAAGACGTGGTAACCCGGCCTTCGCAGAACGCCTTGAGCGCTTCGGGGTAGGCGATGCACTCCTCGGCGAATACCCTGTCAGCAAGGGATTGGGGCGTTTCGTCTTGGTGAATCTCGATTTTGCGCTGACAGATGATCGGTCCGTGGTCGTATTCATTGTCGCAGAGGTGGACCGTACAGCCGCTGAAGCGTTCCCCGCCGGCCAGCACGGCCTCATGGACGCGCATGCCATACATGCCCTTACCGCCGTACCGCGGCAAGAGGGCCGGGTGAATGTTGATGACGTGGCCGATGCGTTCGTTCGGAATACGCCAGAAACATGAAAACCCGGCCATGCAGACCAGCTCCGCATCGGAAACGAGCGTACTTAGTTTTTGCTGAAACGCTTCGTCACCAAGCGATCGTCGCTCTAGGATCGTGGTCGGCAAGGCCAAATCACGAGCCCGCCCGACGCCTTTGACATCCCCACGTGAGGAAACCACGGTCGTGATTCTGGCCGGGAGGAACTGCGCCTGAATCTGTTCATGCAGATTAACCAGCGTGCGCCCGCCGCCCGAAATCAGCACGGCCACACGGAGCGGATCTTGCGTTGTTGGAATGCGAACATTCATGGCATGTGTACTATTGAGCGAACAGCCGCTGCGTCAAGATGTTTCCAACAATCCCTCTTTGCCAGCCGCGTCGCCGCTGACCGCTCCGCTCTTCTTGCCTAGCAGGTCGATCTTCATCCACGCGCGGCTGTTCCAGCGCAGCGTCAGAAAGATCGCCGTCGTGACGATCAAACCCGTGGCCGCGATCCACGGCCCCACGGCGCCGAGCGATGGGAACGTACGGCTGATCCAAAGCGCGACACCGACCAACACGACCCACGTGCTGACTACATAATAGATCGCGGGAATGAGCGTGTCGCCCGCACCGCGCAGCGCGCCGTCCCGCGTGATGCCCAACGCGTCGAAAATCTGGAAGACGGCCGCGCACATCATAATGCTGCCGCCGACGCTGACGACCTCGGGATCCTGGTTGAACAGCGCAATGAGGTGCTTGCCAAACAGCAGGTATGTGATGGATAGCAAACCCATATAGCCAAGCGTCAGTTTCGTGGCCAGTTGCGTTTGATGCATGGCCCGCTCTGGCGTGCCGTCTCCTATGGACTTGCCCACCATGGCCGTCAGAGCCTGCGCTACGCCGATCGTGGGCAGGAATGAGATACGCATGAACTGCCAGGCGATGCTGCTTGCGATCAGTTGCGGTGTACCAAATTGGCGACCGATCACCACGGTGATAAAGAGGGTCCAAACGCTGACCTCAGATACCCAGTTCAGGCCGGAGGGAATGCCACGGCGCAGCAGCTCCTTTTGCTTGGCCATCGAGAAACGCCACGTGGCGTGCGAACTGAATTCATGGTTGAACGCCGGAAGCAGTAGCGTCGCGAAGAGGCGAATCATGCGATAGACCACGCCGGCAAGCGTGCCCCAGGCCGCGCCGGCGATGCCCATCGGCTCAAGGCCAAAGCAACCGAAGATGAGCACGTAGCTCACGATGATGTTGACGATATTGGCCTCGATGACGGACCAGGTCGTGATCCAGGGCCGGTGAACGCCGATGAAAAACCAAGCGAGGGAGGCCGCGGCGACTGTGGGCCCGACGGACAGCAACGCGATTCGCCCGTAGGCGATTTCTTGCGCCTGAACGCCCACGTCATGCCCCATACCCGAAATGAGCCAGGGCAGCAGCGGAGAAAGCGCCGCACCGACGATGCCGACAAACACGGCCACGTAGAGACCTTGCCAGGCGAACGCGCTGCAATCTCGTTTTCCGCCGCGCCCCAAGGCTTGCGACGCGAAGGAATTGACAAGCGATACCACGCCGAGGCCGAACACGATGTAGGTCCACATGATCATCTGAGCGGGAAGAATGGCCGCCTGGGCTTCGTCCAGTCCCAGGCTGGTGACCATCACATAGTCGGCAACGTCCATGAGCGCGCGCGAACTGGTCGTGATCACGACCGGAACGGCCATGGTGATCACGTGGCGAAGTTCGCTACGTGGGGCGGGTTGCGTTGTCGACGATGCTTGCGGCATTGACGTTCGATCATCTTGCTCGGCTTCTAGCCGGCGATTGCGACACTGATTCCCCTCGCTCATTCGAAATGAGCGTTACGGCGTCATGGTTCCTAGAAGGCTGACACGCGGCGTTGAGTTCGAAAGAACCGCCGCACGAAGGACTCGGAAGCTGCAGTATATTAAAGCGTGGTGGTCATGGCGGGGATTATACAGAGAATCGCGTGGAATGCGACTTACCTGAACGGGGCGTTCGCCTGCCGCCTGGGGTGTGGCCAGCGATTGTGGCAGGGTGCATGACCCTTCCGGCAGATTGAGCGCCGTTCCTTCTTTCCTGCAGCCTGAAAGGCTGCGCTGTAGTAGCCGTGGGTCCGCCTGAGGCGGACCCACGGTCGCCGCACAGTCTATTGGGTTCGACCCTGGAGGCGTGCGTCTGAGCGCCACGCACAACTCACAGAAAAGCCGAGAGGGTAAGGGAGAGGCCGGGGGTAACCGGCCACTCCCTCCCCGTTGTCGCGG
>CAZYXP010000290.1:0-3513 GCA_964651325.1 uncultured Phycisphaeraceae bacterium | reverse complement strand
TCTGACCGGGGCGGTCATGACCGCCCTCGTGCTTCAGGCACCAAGGTGCTGGACGCTGCGCGACGTAGTGCTCACGCTCTCCCGCATAGACCGAATGCGACGCCTGCTTCGGTCCACATCCCAGACAAAACTCGACTACGACAATCACTTCGAAGCCCATGAGCAGCACTCGGAGGGCGATCGGACGGTGGAGGGCATCAAGCACACGATAGCAGCAAACATGGCTCGATTGAAACCAATTGCCGGGGCCTGGGCTGACGCGTCGACCATGATCAGCTTGGCCGGCTGGTCCCGCGAGTCATACATTCTTCACCTCGGCCGCGATGCGGATTACCCGGCGCTCGACGCCGTCAACCGGGTGTTGTTTCACCGGCTTAGTCAATTGCTCGTCAAGGGAGAGCAGTTGAGCCGACGGCGGTGCTGGGTGTTCATCGACGAGGCGCAATTCGCCGGTAATTTGGAAGGTCTTCCCGATCTGTTGACCACGGGCAGCAGCTTCGGCGTCCGTGTCTGCCTGGCCACCCAGGACATACCTGGCTTCCGTAGCGTGTACCCAAACCAAAAAGCGGACTCGATTCTCGGCCAGTGCGCCAACAAGGCATTTCTGCGCACTTCCAGTCGCGTCACTGCTGAATACGCCGCAGGCGTGATCGGCAGCACCGAGCAGCTTGAAACCACACGCAGCGAATCTTCCAGTGAGACGATCCAAGGGGGCTTGCATTCATCGAAGTCTAACTCGTTTACCAAGTCTACCAACGTACAAGTCCAATCGCGTCTGGCGGTGATGGCGGAAGAAATCCAATACCTGGAACCAGCCAGTCCAGACGGATTCTTTGGATTCTACCAGAGTCCACCCATTGGGTCTTATTGCGGTTGGGTTTACCAAAAAGAACGACTTTTCCCGAGGGGTAGGGCCCGGAACTTTATCGAGCGGCCTGCTCGTGAATCTCACTTGCACGATTGGACACTCCACGATGAAGAACGACTGGGGCGGGACCTATTGCGCATTCTGAAGCCGAGTCTGTACGAGGATTCGGCACAATCTGTGACCCAGAAGCAGGGCGACAAACCACGCCGCACGCACCTGGATGATGCATACGTACCGCCACCGGGTACGCTGGGCTAAATGATCTGTTTTCAATTGTGAGCTTGCGTTAAGGTACCCGGTTTATCGCGGTTCAGGTCGATTCGCGAAAAGGAGTTTTTCACGTTGGCTACGTGGGAGTCCATAGAGGCGTTTGCCTTTGGTGACATACAGTTTCTTGCAGACGGCAGCATCGACGCCGGAGAAGGAGGTTCATTCCCCCAAAGCGCGAGGTTTGACAATCTCACCGTAGGGGAGGTGACGTTGAACAAACCGTCCGGGGAGAGCGGCGAACTGATCAGTGTCGATTCATCCGAAGCCTCCTTGGTGACGCGATGGGATGGCCACCACTGGCACGTCAAGAAGGAACTGGACCCGGCGGACAATAGCCGAACAGTTGTACCGGACTTGAGGCGGATTCCCACCGCTCCAGCCGCCCCTGTCTTGCCGGAGGTCTTTCTGCCGCAGCAACCATCTTCCCCCGCCACGCGGCGCGAGCCTCTCTCCGCCAATCTGATAGCCCTAATCGCCACGGCGATTTCAATCTTGGTCATACTCGTCATCACCCTGATTGTTATGCGCGAACCGATTGCCGTGATGATGGATAAATGGCACGAAGATGCCGAGATCCGCAGGGTGAACAAGGGCGTGGCGACCGATCGTGAACAGGCCGCCCGCAAATTGAAGACGCTGCACGAGGCCGCCCACGAACTCTCTGACCGGGTCAAACAGGCCATCGGTAGGTCACTCGAACGGATCGCCGAGGCGCCCTACGAAACGCCGGCCGAAATCACCAAAGCCATTCGCACAGACGATGCGTTCAATGACATATGGGACGAGATCGGCCATGCCTATCCGACAACCGAGGAGTTTGCCTCCTGGCAGGCGACGCTGGACGACATAGCGGCCCGATTGAACGCCAATTCCGCCCGCGACACGGACCAGGAATCACTCCAGTCGCTCGGCGAAACATTGGACCGGCGGAGCGCTGCCCTGGCCGCACTCCATGAGCATGTGGACGTCTTGGGCAAGATTCTCACGCTCAGACGCTCAGAAAAACGATTCTCTGACCCAGAAAGGAAGCCACCACCATGAACAAATGCCCTGTACCAATATCCCACACGGCCTGGCTCTACGTTTTGCTATTCATCGTTACGATTTCCCCGATCGCATCGGGCCAGACTCCGGCAAAAAAAGGGTTTCACTATCGCAAGGATACGGTGGACATCGATATTTTGCGGCGCCATGCGCAAGAATTGAAGGATCGAAACCATCATGATTATAGCGTTCAGCAACACCGTGCGGAGACTACCCGCGATCTGCTCACCCAACTCAGTAAAGACCGTCAACAATTCGAGCGTCGCATGAAGATACTGCTTTCCGACGATGATGGCAAACGAATCGGGCACGACCCGGTAGGTCTTCGCCGTTACGCCGACATCCAAGACCATCCGGGGGTGACCACGAAACAAATCGACAAACGGCAACGTGATGTGGCCTTTATTCTGCAAAGCCTCCAGGTGGCCCCGGACTTGATCGAAGGGGGCTACCTCTTGGACGAAAAGCTTCAAGAAGAACTCATTGCGGCTTATTTCTGGGCCAAGGAACGCACAGCGCAAATGGCTACCCAGACCCATGAACTGGACAACATCGTGGCGGATGCGCCGAAGGACATCGACTGGGCAAAGGCCGCCACCTTAAAGGCAGCCCTTGACCATTTCCGATCCTATCTCGTCAGGCTCTCCGATGAAGCCTCCGAATTCGCCCGCCAAGTGACCAAGGAGAAATCCAAGCAGATTCTTGTTGATGCCGCCATCTTGACCGAATTGCAAAATGCGAAGGCCAAGGCTGAACAAAGGCTCGCCGAGGCAAGCATGGCTTTGGAGCGTCAACGCATCGACTACAAAACGAGGCTGGCCGAAGCCCGCAAGAAAAACGACGCGGACCGCACCCGTATGGAGATCGAACTCAAAGATGCCAGGGCCGAAAACACCCACCTGCGGCGCGAAGCCGACGCGCGTCGACACGCCGGAAACGTGCATTCCGAAGTCAAACAGGAAAAGATCATCGCCGACGCGGATCGCGAGCGCAAAGTCGCGCTGGCCAAAAGCGATGAGGTCAGGAACCTGCTCGCCCCGTTCCTGGACGATGGCTACTGGCAACCCGGAAAAGCGAAGGGAAGCTTCGATAAAGGCCCCGTATCCTATGCGGCGCTTCGCTCCACCGGCGCGCTGCGCCCGACCGTTGGAGGATTACACAAACTCCTCAAGCTTGGCCGCTATAAGCGCGACCGTGAGCGGACGCGCTGGGGCTATCCCCAACGGCTCAACAAGCTTTCCGCCGGACAACGTGACCAACTCAAACGCGCGCAGGAATATCTCATCGACCTGGGCGATGTCATGGTCGAAATCGGGATGCTGGCACCGTAG
>CAZYXP010000289.1:0-3534 GCA_964651325.1 uncultured Phycisphaeraceae bacterium | reverse complement strand
CCTACGTACCAGGGTTGGCCCAGCGCGCCGCATAGGCCTTCTCCGGCTAGCATCGATACGATCGCTACGACCAGCGCGTAGGGCATTTGCGTCCAGACGTGCGATTCGTGGCGGCAGCCGGCGGCGATGGACGAGAGCACGGTCGTGTCACTGATCGGTGAACAATGGTCGCCGAAGATCGAGCCGGCGAGCACGCTTCCGACCGCGGCGTACAGCAGCGTTCGCGCGTGCTCCGGGTCCAAGCCGGCGTCAACGCAAAGTGATACCGTGATGGAAACCGCGATCGGGCAGAGCAGGCCCATGGTGGCCCAGGACGTCCCCGTGGCGAACGAAATCGACGCGGCCGCTAGAAACACGGCCAACGGCATGTAGGTCGCGTCGAACCCCATGTTTTGAAGTTTTCCCGAGACCACCGCGCCAAGCTGTAAATCCTGCTCGACCTGTGACAGCGACCACGCCAGCACCAAAATGACAATCGCGGGAAACATGCGGGCCATGCCTTCCAGTCCGGCGTCCACCGCGTCCTTCATGCTGCACGTTCGTGCGAGCGCCGTAAGCAGAACCGCGACGACGGCGGACGCGATCGCGCCGTAGTAAATGCACAGGTAGGCATCGGCGTTGCCGACGACGTCCGAGACGCTTTTCCATATTTCTTGACCTGCGGGCAGGGCAGCCCACCCGCCAACCTGCTGCAACCCCGTGGCGACCAGCACCGCCAGCGTGACGAACACGAGGATCAACACCGGCATCAGGCCCAACCACCAGGATGGGTTCGGCTCGTCATCTGGTGAGAGCGACTCCCTGCGATCCGTGGTTTCCTCCTCGCCCGCAAAGGCCCGCTCCTGCGCTTTTCGCATCGGGCCGAAGTCACGACCGGTCAGCGAAACCAAGAACACAAGAAAAAGGGCCAGCAGCGGATAGAAGCGATAGGGCAAGCTTTGAAGGAATAGCGTCATGCCGCTGATCGGTTGACCCGCGCTGTCGAGCAGGAACGCGGGCATGCCGGTGGCCGCGACTTGATTGATGCCCTGTTCGATGTAGCCGATCTCGGCGCCGACCCACGTTCCGATGACGGCTAGGGACGCTACTGGCGCGGCCGTCGAATCCACGATGTAGGCGAGTTTGGCCCGCGAAATCCGCAGCCGGTCGAAAATCGGTCGCATGGTGGGTCCGACGATCATCGTGTTGGCGTAATCGTCGAAAAACACGACCAGCCCCGCCAGCCACGCGGTGAGCGCGCCGCGGCGCGGGGACGTCGACTGCCCCGCGACCAGATGCACCATGCCTGCGGTGCCACCGTTACGCCCGATGACCCCGACGGTGAAGCCGATTACGAGCGTGAAGATGATGATTTTGATGTGGCCGAACGAGGCGTTTTCCGGATTCACGGTTCCGGTCTTGTTGATTTCGTGAATCGAGCCGATCAGGTATTTCTCGAACGCCAGGCGCAGCCCGTTTACGATCGTGCTTCCATCGGAATAGGGGCCTGCACCTTGAAACGGCAGAAGCATGAAGGCGCCGACCACGACCCCCGCTACCAGTGCTGGTACGACCTGTCGTGTGAAGATGGCGAGCAAGATCGCGACCGCCGCCGGCGCGAGCACCCACAGATCGTAGGCTTTGGGGGATTTCGCGATCGGCTGATCGCTTGACGCCGGTTCCACGGATGCGTCTTGGATTTGGCCGGAATCTGGCGGCGCGCTAGCTGTTTGGGCAAAGGCCACACGGGTAAAGCAGCACGCGACAGCGACCAGGGCAATTACGGCAACCGCGTTTGACCGCTTGGGTCTGAGGGATTCAAACGTTTTGAGGATCATCAAACACCTTCCGACGGGACGATGCGGGCGGACCTAGACTTACGGCACCTGCGGCGGAAGTGTAGGGGGAGCGGTTCTAAAACTCAAGATGGGTGGCTCAGGACAGTCCGACGGAATGCATGACAGTTTTGGCGGCGTGCCAGGAGCGTCCGAGCCCCGTTTACGGGGCGCTCCCGCGAAGCGGGCTACTAGGCCGGTCTGAAATCATCGGTTTCTGTCTACGCCAGCCCGTTTCAACGGGCTTACCAAAAGCCAGAGAAGCCCGTTGAAACGGGCTGGCGATCAGAGGGAGGCGGGCCGCTTCCCGGGCGTAAAACGCCCGGGCTAGCAGCCCTTCGGGAAAGACCGCTGAAGCGGCCTGCAGGGGGGCGCCTCCTAAAACGCCCCGTAATCACACTACACGGTGTAGCACACGAGGCCCCCGCCTAATCAGTCTTGCACCCAGTCCGAGGGAGCGCATGACAGAATCGGCGGCTGTGATTGCGGGCTGAAGGGCTGCTTCAACGTAGCCGGGCGCAAGCGTATCGCCGCCCCCGGATCACGCTCCGTCTAACCGGGCGACCCTGAATAGCGTAGGCTTTTCCGTGAGATGTGGGCGACGTGACGCTCAGACGGCCGCTGCAGGATCAACTGGAATCGGCAGTCGTGAAGGTGGGTTCGCCCGAGCGCGGACCCACGGCTACAGTAGGGCAGCCCTACAGGATGCAGGAGAGAGAGAACGACGCCGAAGCCGCCGCAAGTGTTACGCCCCCGAGGAACCCAGCCCGCGCCGCGACCGCTCGCCGACCAGCGTGTATGATCCGGCATGGCCTTTTCAAAGTTCGCATCGTTCGTACTCCCCGCACTCTGCGTATTTGCTCGCCCTTGCTTCGCGCAATCCGGTGCTCCTGCCGGCTTGGATGAAGACCGCGCAGTTTCGCTTGAGGCATGGGTCGAGTCTTATCTGCGGCACCCTTCCGCCAAAGCCCGTTACAGCAAGTTGCACAAAATCGAAGTGGCAGTAGGCCAGGATGTTGCGGCCGTCGCGCGGGCCTTGCGTTCGGCGAAACTCTGGAAGATGCCTGATTCGCGGGACGGCGAGTTTTCGGTGATCTTGTCCGGTGAGCCGCATACGTTCGCTTATTCGCTTCCGGATGGGTATCGGCCCGATGTCGCGTTCCCTTTGCTGGTTTTCTGGTCGCCGGCGCTGGACGCGCTCGATCAGCTCCATGCGCTTCGCGGAAAGAGCACCGACGCGCTAAAGGGCTTTGTTCTTGTCAGCCCCCAGAGTCAACGCGGCGGCTCCGAGGGGCCGGCGTCCCCTGCGACCGTGAATCTGACGCCGGTGCTACGCGCGGTGCGCACCCGTTTTGCCATTGACAGCGATCGCGTGTTCTTGCTCGGTGAAGCGAGGCATGGCCCGGCGGCGTGGTCGATCGCGCTTGGGCAGCCGGACCTCCTGGCTGGTGCCCTATTCTTGTCATCCATACCGGGTTTGCCCTACCCCGATCAGTCCTACCCGCTGCTGCTGCCCAACCTTTCAAATCTGCCCGTGCTGCTGGTCTGGGCGGAGCCAAAACTCGCTGACGCGAAGAAGGCATTGCTGGGCTTGCACAACAGGGCGATTCTCGCGTTGGCACACGAGCAGGGGCTGCCGATCACCGGGCGTGGGGTGGCATCAGTCAACAACGTGTGGGATCAGTTCTCCGATTGGTCGGATGCTCTGGGCGAACTCTTG
>CAZYXP010000288.1:0-3548 GCA_964651325.1 uncultured Phycisphaeraceae bacterium | reverse complement strand
TCGAGGCGCATCGCGCCAGTCACCCTAGATTACCCAATTATGCGCGCTGGCCCTGAGATGTACCCGGCTTTAACAAGGTCACAGGGCTTGCGCCCTGTGCTCTGAATAGGCCGCATGATTCGCGCGCTACCTCTGCACGGCCAGATCAACGGTGGCGAGCAATTCCTCGCGGCCGCGGTCGCGATAATCCCAATGGGACGCAAGGAATCCTGATGCGCGGCGCTCGCCCGTCCCGCGCCGCACCGACTCATAAGCATCACGCCCGGCAATTACATCCACGGCTGCAACATCGGCGGCCGGAAACCCTACCCGCCCAAGCCAGCCCGCGACCACACCGGACACCACACCCAAATAGGCCAAGGCCACAACATCGGACGGCTGAAAATCATCGAGCCGGGCTAGATGGATCCGGGTTTCGCAGTCAATCGGCTCCTCGCAGGCCCGGTCGCAGAGCCATTGATACTGCGATTGGGCCGCCTCCGCATGGGCATAAAGAAAACACAGCGCCTCCATCGCGCCGACCTGCGAAGCACCTACACCCCGAAGCTCAAATCCACCGGACTCGCCCACGCGGTAAATCTCATACGCCTGCCCGCCCGCGTACGCCTTCTCCCCTTGAAGCAAACAAACTTCACCGGCCGTGTATCCGACACCCACATGCGTGCCAAAATCGAAGACGTGCAGGCCGACGTAGCGATCCGGCTTGACGACGTGGGGAATGGGCAACATGACCTTAGGCCTGCGTGACAATCAGGCGCGCGAACCGCCGTTTGCCCCGCTGGACAATGTCGCCGGTCTTCACGGCCACCGGCGCCAATGCGTCGCCGAACACCTCCCCGTTGAGGCGCGCGCCGCGCTCGGCCACCAACCGCCGCGCATCCTTGCGCGAGGTGGCGAACGTTAGATGCGTCAGCAGATCGACGGGCACAATGCATCCATCGCGAACCAAATCCGCAGGCAACGGCACCTCGGGAATGTCATCGGGCAGCCCGCCGCCGCCACCATGGACCCGGCGAAACTCGTCAGCGGCGGCATCGGCAGCGGCCCGCGAGTGATACCGCTCGATGATCATCTTCGCCAGCCCTTCCTTGGTGTCTCTCGGATTGCATAGGTCGCGGTCTACTCGACGCGCAATTTCTTCTGCCGGCAAGTTCGTGAGCAGCTCAAAGTAGTTCTTCATCGTCTCATCGGGAACGCGCATGATCTTCCCGAACATGTCGCCCGGCTCGTCCGTGACGCCGACGGAATTGCCGAGCGACTTGCTCATTTTCTCTTGCCCATCGATGCCCACGAGAATCGGCAAGACGAGCACCAACTGCGGCGGTTGACCGGCGTTGCGCTGCAAGTCTCGCCCGCACAGATTGTTGAACGTTTGATCCGTGCCGCCAAGTTCCACGTCGGAACGAACCGCCACGCTGTCCTGCGCCTGCATCAGCGGGTAGAGCAGCTCATGAAGATAAATCTCCTTACCCGCCTTCTGCCGTTTTTCAAACGTGTCTCGCTCCAACATGCGCGCGACGGTCATCTGCGCCATGAGCTTGATCACATCGGCGAAATGCATCGGCCCAAGCCATTCGCTGTTATATCGCACCTCAAGCTTTTCGGCCGAAACGTCCAGGATTTTCCCGGCCTGTGCCATGTACGTGGCGGCGTTGACCTTGATTTCCTCGTCGCTCAGCGCGGGGCGCGTCTTGGACTTGCCGGTGGGGTCGCCGATTTTTGCGGTGTAATCGCCGATGATCAGCACGGCCGTGTGGCCGAGATCCTGGAATTGGCGCAGCTTGCCAAGCACGACCGTGTGCCCCAAATGCAAATCGGGTGCGGTGGGGTCCATGCCGAGCTTGACGCGCATCGGCTTGCCGGACTTGAGCTTCGCGGTTAGCTCCTCATGCGTGTACACGGCGTCGCAACCGCGCACAAGCCCTTCGAAATCCTGCTCGATAGACATCCGAACTATTGCACCTCTTGACCACCGTCTTCCACACCGTCAAAACGAATACGCTGAATCGCCGTGGCTCGCCCGGTCATAGAATCCACGGTCACGATGATGGGCACCATTCTCGGATCGCCCGTCGCCACGTCAAACATCGTTGGCACGCCCGTGCGCATCGCCGCGAGCACTCGATCTTTGTCGCGGCCCAACACCGAATCGTACGGCCCGGTCATGCCCAGGTCAGTCACATAGGCCGTCCCTTTCGGCAAGATCGTCTCATCGGCCGTGGGGATGTGCGTGTGCGTACCGAACATCAAGCTGACGCGCCCGTCCAAATGCCACCCCATCGCCACTTTTTCACTGGTCACCTCCGCGTGCATGTCGACCACGATGATCTTGATATCCGGCGGCAAGGAAGCCAGCACCCGATCAACGGCGGCAAACGCGCAGTTCGTCGGCGGCTTCATGAACATCCGCCCCATCAATGAGATCACAGCCACCCTCGGCCCGCCTTGGGTCTCGAAGATCGCCACATCCTTGCCCGGCGCGCCGGTGGGATAGTTGGCGGGCCTTACGATCACGTCCGACCGCTCTAGCACTGCTATGATGTCGCGGCGGCGGTAGATGTGATCTCCGAGCGTCATGAGATCAACGCCGTAGCGGCGGATTTTCTCGTACAACGCTGCCGTCAGCCCGGAACCGCCCGCGACGTTTTCGACGTTGGCAATCGTGCAGTCAATCTGGTGCTCGTCCTTCAGCGCGACCAGCCCTTGGCGTAACACTTGCCGTCCGGCGTTGCCGACCACATCTCCAGCACAAAGAAGTTTGATGAGCATCGTTTCTTCCGGCCCCGCCGCAATCAACCCGTTCGGGCGACTTGAGTGAATGAGCGTCGCTCGAATCGGGTTCTCAAGCGGACACCCAACACGGCATCGACTTGCGCCAAAGGATCCCTATTTCGCAATCGCCACGGCCCGCACTTCGCGCAACACCGTGACGCGAATTTCGCCAGGAAAGGTCATGTTTTCCTCGACCTCCTTGGCGATGTCGCGTGATATTTTGGCGGCCATGGCATCGTCAACTCGCTTGGCATCTACGATCACGCGAATCTCGCGTCCGGCCTGAATCGCAAACGCCTCGCGGACACCGTCGGGCGCCTTGGCGATGCCTTCGAGCTGTTCGAGCCGCTGGACGTAGCGTTCAAGCGATTCACGCCGACCGCCCGGCCGCGAAGCACTGATCGCGTCGGCGGCCATCACAATCGGCGTATACGGACTGGTCGAAGGAATGTCACCGTGATGGCCTTCGATCGCATTGAGCACCTCGGGACGCTCGCGGAAGCGCCGGCAATAATCGGCCCCCACCTTGGGGTGGCCGCCCTCCACGTCGTGATCGATCGCCTTGCCAATGTCATGCAACAGACCGCATCGGCGCGCGAGCCGGCCGTCCAAGCCCAGCTCGTCCGCAATCGCCTGACACAGAAAAGCGACCTCCAGGCTGTGCTGCAACACGTTTTGGCCGTAGCTCGTGCGGTATTTCAAGCGACCCAACAGGTCGATCACCTTGCGATGCAGCCCACCCACGTTGGCCTCCAACGCGGCTTTCTTGCCGAACT
>CAZYXP010000287.1:0-3571 GCA_964651325.1 uncultured Phycisphaeraceae bacterium | reverse complement strand
GATTGCGATTCTGTTGCTTGTGCAGTGTTTTTGCGTGGTCCTGATGATCGCGATTTTGGAACACACCGGAGCCAACGCGGACGCGCCTTCGCCGTAGCATCGCCCCAGCACCAGGACGGCACGTGCCCCACGTCCTTGCTTTGGAGGTGGGGGACGATGATGGTGACCAACGGTCGCATGCCCTTGCCGACGATTCAGAGCCGTGGGCGCTAGCCCTCGGACCATCCGCATTGCGATCGCCAAATCATCGCCTCCCCCACGTCCGAAGGACATAGGGCACCCGCTGAAGCATGCGGTTCGGGATAACGGATCCGCTTCCTTACGGGCGCGGTTCGGATGCGCGGCCGGCACCGCGGGTCAGCGGGGTTTGGCGCTGACGCGGACTACGCGGCGTGGGTCGAAACGGAGTTGGGGGTAGGCTTCCCCTTCATAATGAATCGATTCCGCCGTGCGATCGATGGCCATCAGGATGGCACCAGGATCCGAACCGAATAGGATCAGATACGTCGCGCGGGGATCGGAAAAGGCGTCCGGATCGGCGGGAAGGCCATTTCCATCGAGCGCGACGTAATCGATGGGAACGCCCTGAGTGGGATAGTAATCGAAAGCGACACGCTCTAGCGCCTCTTGGTTCGGATAGCTCTTTTGGTCCACAGCCAAAACAACCCGCTCCTTCTCGGCGTCGATATGTTCATCGAGAAACGCAACTAGTTCGCGGAATCCCGGTTCGTATTGGGCGGATTGCATGATCCATTGCGGTGCGGTTTGAATACAGAACACCACGGCCAGGATCAGGGGTAAGCGCCGGTCAATTCGAGCGGCAACGAGCAGAGGAATCAGCGTAGCCGGCACGGCCGACGGAAGCAGGTACCGCGAAACCAGCAACGGGGCGCCGGCCATCGAAATTGCGAGCAACCCACCCCAGAAGATCGCCAGCCAAATCATCAGCAACCCAACCGGATCTGCCGATCCGGAGGCGATGGTTTTTCCAGTCTTGTCGAGCAGCCGACGCGCCACGCCCGTGCGCGCCATGAGCCAGAGCACGATTGCCGGCAGCCCCACGAGCGCCAGCCAGGTTGCCCCGGACGAGGAGCGCGCGAACTCCCGCCATACCGAGCCGGGCGTAATCGGCGGCACCCATCCGAGCCCTTGCAGCACTTGCGTTCTGGCATGCAGGAAGTGGATCGCAATCGGCGCGCACAACACCACAGTAGCGGCCAGCGCCGTCAGCCTGAGACGCATACCGGCTCGAGCATGCGGCCTCCCTAGGCTGGGCAAGAGCCAAAACGCCTGCGCCAGCAGGATCAGCCCCGTGAGATAGTGGGCGTGAAACGCCAGCGCCGTTGCGACGACATACGCGATCCAGAGCGGCGCCTTGAGACCATGCACATGGCGGCGGATCGTCAGTGCGTACCAGCACGCCATGGAAACCGTGCTCAACAGGAGCCAAAGCGTGTACGGGCGAACCTCCTGGCTATAACGAATCTGCATGGTGTGACAGGCCGCGAGCAGGGCGGCGGAAAGAGCCACACACCAACCGCCCGTCTTAAATCCAAGCCACGCCACCGCCAAAATCACCCCCACGCCAAAAACCGCTGCCGGCGCGCGCAACGTCGCTTCGCTGGCAACGCTCACGTCCGATAGCATGCGAAGGCATAGCTGATACAGCGGCGGGATGTTGAGTTCGGGCTGCCAGCTAAGGCTTTCGAAGAAAGGTAGCCGCGCAGCATGCCACGTCGAAAACTCGTCTTGCCAGAGCGAGCGCAATCCCAGCCCGCGAATCCGGAGATAGCCACCCAGCAGCACGACCAGAATCAGCGCTATCGAAAATGCAATGGTCCAAGATCGACTCGGGCTGGAATCGTCATGACCCCCGGTGGTGGTCTCGCTAGTCATGCGATCCTCGGTGGCTGGTGCGGCGCCGAGGTCGTGGCATCGGATGGATCATTGATCATTGAGCGCATCTTGCTGGCGCTTTCGCACGTGAAACGCCATCAGACCTACCAGCACGAACAGTGCGCCGCCGGCCCAATAGGGCAAGGCCGCACCGCGATCGTAGAGCCCCCCGCCCACGACCGGGCCGATCGTCCGCGCCAACGAGCCAAACCCCTGCCCGAGCCCTAGCGTGCCACCTTGGTGGTCGGAAGCAGCCTGGCGAGAAATCAGCGCGTTGAGGTTGGGCGTCGTAATCCCGTTGCCAAACGAAATCGGTATGCACGCGACCAGTAGCAGCGACCATGCGAGCGACTCGCCTTCGATCCCCGCTACGACGGCGATTGCGAAGAAGCCGACGGCGGTCAGGAACGGGCCGACGGAAACCAAGGTGGCCTCGCCGAATCGCTTGGCCAACCGGCCGACAAGCCCCCCCTGAACGATCACCATCATCATGCCGATGTAGGCAAACAACAGCCCGACCCCCGACATGTCGAGCTTGAACTTGTTCTTGCAAAGATAAACAAAGCTGACCTCCAGCAACACGAACGCAAACACGGAGGTGAACAGAATGCAGAACAGCTCGGCCAATCGCGGATGCCGCAACGTTTCGCCGAGGGTTTTCAAATCAAATATCGACCCCCGCTGCTTGAGGTAGTCCTTATGCACATTCGGCTCTTCCATCTTCCACCCAACCAGCGCCACCGCGATCAATGAAATGAAAGCCGCCCCAAATGCGGGCCAGCTCGTCGCAAGGCGTTCTCCTTGAACGGCCTTGCCCAAGACGTAAAGCCCTGCCCCGATCCCGGGGCCAAGCACAAAGCCCAGCCCGAACGCCGCGCCGAAAAACCCCATGCCCCTCGCGCGGTTCTCGGGCGTCGTGACGTCGGCGATGTACGCCTGCGCGGTGGCGATGTTAGCGCCGGTGATGCCGTCGAGGATTCTCGCGGCAAAGAGCATCGGCAAGGATACGTAGAGATCCGCGACGCCGAGGAGCACGTGCGCGGCGACGCTGCCGCTGATGCTCAGCAAGAGTACGCGCCGGCGGCCGACGCGATCGGACCAGCGGCCGAGGATCGGGCTGAAAACCATTTGCGTGAATGAGAATGCCGCCAGTAGCAATCCAAGCGTCAACCCGCTAGCACCGAAACGCTTGGCATAGTCGGGCAGAAGCGGGATGATCAACCCGAAACTGACCAGATCGACAAACGCGACGAGCAATACGACTTTCAACGAAGCAGATTTCATACGGTGCTCCTGCGGCCGCGCAATGCGGCGCGGATGTAGTTATCCAAACAACGGTGGAATAATGCAAACAGCCGCGCGGAGGCGAACCATTTGAACCGGCCCGACCCATCCGCGGCGGCCAAGCCGGACGGGCCGGCCTGCCCGTTTTGGGGCGTAGCTTGGGCGTCAAGAATCGCCTCCGCAGACGAAAGGGGAATGAAGTCTGGCTGCACATTTGCCATTTTCCAAGAAAACCACAATTGCCTGGAAAAGGTTTATATTTTCGGTTGACAGCATTGGGGGCGTCAGTATCATGCGTTGCTCGCTTGAACGTGGTGCTAACCACTTCGGCGGGATGTTCTTTCACAAGTGAACAGGGTTGTCGTCGTGAGATTGTGGGATCTCCGCGTGG
>CAZYXP010000286.1:0-3607 GCA_964651325.1 uncultured Phycisphaeraceae bacterium | reverse complement strand
ATGATGACCACGATGGGGTTTTGGAACTGGAACCCCCAGCCTACCTGTTCGCCGGTGGCCTTGATCGCGATGATCGCGGCCGCCAGCGCGAGAAAGGAAAGCACAATGCCCGAGGCAAATGCGAGGCCAAGGTGAAACACGCGGCGCGGCTCCTCGGCCGCCTGTTGGACGAAGCTCAAGATTTTGATCGAAATAACCGGCAGCACGCAGGGCATGATGTTGAGGATCAGCCCGCCCAAGAGGGCGAATCCGAGCCAATACCAGAGCGATTTTTGGTCGCTCTCGAGCTCGACAACGGAGTCCGCTTGAGCGGTCGTCGCGGGTGGCGATCCGGCCGGCGGGGCGGCAATGATATCGATTTCTGCGCTCGGGGCATCTGGCTTTGCCGCGGCGGAGTGAGTATCCGCGGGGGCGTTGGGATTCGCGGTCTCTGCCAGCATAGTCTGCGGCTCCGGCTTCAAATCCGGCGGTGGTGCTGCTTTGGTCTGGCGATGTTGCACGACGGTTTCGAAGGAGACGGCATCGGGGGCGTAGCATCGCCCCGCGTCGGTGCAGGCCTGGTATTTTAAGATTCCGGCAAAACGGAGTTGCCCTGATTCGGGGGCTTCATCGACTTCCATCGGAACGATGATGTCGATTTTCCCGGAAAACTCGCTCACCTTGCCGAGGTATTCGACCTTGCGGATGTGCGGCTTGGGAAACGTTGCCTTACCGGCAGTCAGACCTGATACCGGCTCCAAGAACACTTCAGTGCCCACGAACACATCCATCAACGGCTTGTCCGATTGGATGTGGTGGCGTTTGGCTACTTCTACCGTGAGCGTCAGATCGAATCTGCTGCCAGCGGAGAAATCTGACGCGGAGACAGCAGGACGAACCGAAACGTACTTGCTTGCACGTTTGGGCAGCGCCGCCAAGGCATCTTTGAACAACTCCTTGTTCGCCGGTTTTACCTCACCGCGCGTCACAGGCAGCGAGAGGCTGAGATCTGCGCTGTCGAGGATGCATTGCTCCTTGCACACGAGGAAGCGGAGCTGGCCCTTGAGCTCAACGTTGGCGGAATCGATCGATTCGGGCGCGGTGATCCGCGAGATCAGGACCGGCTCGCCCTCGTGGATGTTGGTGGTGATCCCGGTCTTGTCAGTGTGCCGTTTGGGGATCGGGAATGCCAGCCGTCCGGCTTGGAAGCCGTCT
The DNA here is from genome assembly GCA_964651325.1 of uncultured Phycisphaeraceae bacterium. Taxonomy (GTDB): domain Bacteria; phylum Planctomycetota; class Phycisphaerae; order UBA1845; family UBA1845; genus JADFOB01. The sequence continues at coordinate 2,413 of CAZYXP010000286.1, read as the reverse complement.
GGCAGCGACCATTGGATACGCGGCGGCATGCCGCTTTCACCGCTGTTGATCCAATAGATGTGCCAGCCGTCATCGATTTCAAAGTGAATGCCAAGATCGAATGCCGCGCCGGGCGATACCGCGGCGACGGAAGCCAGGAGCTTGACCTTGGCCTTCGGTTTGCCTTTGCCGAACCCAGCCTCGGACGGCGCGGGGGACGAAAGTAGTAAGAGGGCGACGGCGGCCGCCATCGTCATACGACCCAATGCGTTTTTCATACACAAGCCTCTTTTCGGACCCTTTTCGGGTTTTGCGCCGCGATCCCACGGGGGCCATTGCCACGCCCTATGTAACGCCCATTATACGTATGAATATTTCGACTGCCCCGGGCTTCATCTTGCAAGTGACGTGCTCGTTACGGGTACGGCATCGGTCCGTATCTGGTCCGGCGCCGCGCCGCACCGCTGCGAGGCAGAGTCAGAGCCGTTGGCGCTAGCCTGCGGCCCCCGAAGCCGCCGGTCTCCCGATTGGCAGTTGCATTCTTCGTGGCGTGGCCGTCGGGCGATCGCCGGGAGGCGGCGCGGGTAAGAAGCCGGCTGTGCTGGGGCGTGGCCGCCGCGTTCTTTCTCGCAGTGCCCGCACACACAGGTCCGAACGCTGATTTGACGAGCCGTTACAATGTCTTATAATAAAGGGCTGGAGGCGTTTTTCGCTTCAATTGTTCGATTGTGGCTTTATGTGGCGCGGTCCAAAGCGGCTGGCGGTATCCTGCTGGCTTCAGACTGCGGCAAAGGTGCGCGGATGTCACGAGCGCCGTTTTCGGTGTTTCGTGGGTGGCGATGAGATAGGAAGTTTGCGATTGCCATGTTTGGGCTATCGATGACAGCGAGGGATTTTCGACTAAGCCAGGGGATCTGTCTGGTGCTGCGGGTGTTGGCCCTGCGCATCACAGGATTGATTGGTGGATTTTCCTCTTCTGAGGAGCCGGCTTTGGTAGGCAGGATTTCGATCATCGACTGGATGATGGGAACACTGCTGACGGGTCCGGCGGCATGGGGCAGCATTGGTGTCGGTGGTTTCGTTTGTTCCCCAAGCCTTTCTTTGATGCCCAAGACGGTAAATCTAGTCCGGAATGTACGACCTGAAACGTTTAAGTTGCGTGATCGGGAATCGCGCCGTGATGCGCGGGTGCGGTAACAGTCCGGTTGGTTCCAGTGTTCTGGACGCTTCAACTTCCTGCCTCAAGGGGAGCCAAAGATTTTGGTTCGCCCGCTGATCCACATACAAAATGAAACCGTCGTTGGCAATGGGTTGGCACCCGAGGGCCTGTGGACGCGCCGATTCGACCCGTGGACCTGATCCTGGGTCGAAGCATGAGCTAGGGCGCGTCTGCGGCCAATCGTCGCGACGCGGCAAGATTTCGGATTGGGTTAACTATGGACACAACATTCCTCGTCGCACAGGCCTCCTCAAGTGTTCCACCTTGGGTATGGACCATGGTCTTCGGCGCTTTGGCTACGATCGTGGGCATCATGGGGTGGTATCTGCTGAATCGGTGGGTAGGTCGTGCGAAGATCGAGGAGGCTCGGTTGGAAGCCGAACGCCTGGTGGCAGATGCGAAAACGGAAGCGGACGTTTTGCGCAAAACGGCCACCGTTGACGCGAAGCAGGAATTTTTGACCGGGCAGGAGCAGCTTCGAAAGGAAGCCAACGAGCAGCGCGTCGAATTCAAGGCAGTCGAAAAGAGGCTGGCCAAACGAGAAGACAACCTGGAGGCCAAGCTCGATACGCTCGAGACCAAGGAACGCAACCTAGAGCATTCCCGCGAGAAGATGAACGCGCGCGTTGAGCAGCTTGAAGTTCAGGAAAGCGACGCGGAACAATTGCTTGTCGAGCGGCGCGAACAATTACTCAAGACGTCCCGCCTCAGCTACGACGAGGCCAAGCGGCTCGTCTTGGTGGAACTCAAAGATGAGCTTGAGCACGAGTCGGCGGCGATGATTGAAGATGCCGTGGCCACGGCGAAAGATGAGGCCATCCGGCGTTCGCGCGAGATTACGCTGACGGCCATACAGCGCTACGCTTCGGAGCACACCTGCGACAGCACGGTATCCACGGTGGAGATTCCGTCGGACGACATGAAGGGGCGCGTAATCGGACGCGAGGGACGCAACATTCGCGCGTTTGAGCGGGCGACCGGCGTCGATGTGATTGTGGACGACACGCCCGGCGTGGTGGTCGTCAGCGCGTTCGACCCGATTCGTCGTGAGACCGCGCGGCGCACACTGGAGAAGCTTGTCCAAGATGGGCGGATTCACCCAGGCCGCATTGAAGAATTGGTCGAGCATGTGAGCAAGGAACTCGCCGAGGAGCTGCACGAGTTCGGCAAGAAAGCCGCGTTGGAGGCCAACGTGGGTGGGCTGCATCGCAAGGT
>CAZYXP010000285.1:0-3637 GCA_964651325.1 uncultured Phycisphaeraceae bacterium | reverse complement strand
GAATCTTTCAATCCAGCGTCGGATTTCTGTCGCATGGGAAGGGTTGAAAGTCAAAAGTCAAAGGTCAAAAGTCAAAGGTCAAAAGTCGAAGGTCGAAAGTTGGGGTCGCCCCCTGACCTCTAACCCCCGTACCACTTCCAATCGTCGCGAACAACGTCGATTTCAGCTTGAACGATCGTGCCATCGGTGAGAACGTTTTCGCCATCCGCGAGGTCGCCGCTGCCGATAACTTCCCGCTGCAATTGCTCAAGCAGCGTTTTTCGGTCCGCCAGCGAATCCGTGTTGATCCTCAAGGTCGTGCCGTCTTGCCTGCGGCACAGCAGGAATCGCCGTATCTCAATCTCGTCGTGATCGAATCCTTCACGTTGCAATTTGCTGTCTGCGTCATCAAACAGGTCGCGAAAGATCACGCGAAGCCGATCCAGATCCAACGACGCTACCGCTGTCTTAACGGGAGCCGCGCAAGTAAACAGCCGCTTTTGATCTGGTCGCTCCATCGACATCCAACCTTGAATCAAAGATTAACCACCAAGGCACCAAGACACCAAGATTGAAGGATTGGAGTGGTTGGCGCAGGAAACCAACGGGCCAGCAGGTAAACCATGCTTTGCGCTTGTGTGCGGCAAACGGAGAATAGGAAACTCACGCGCGTGATCGATCGTCGGCGTTGCCAAGAAATTGGAACCCCCTCTTCTTTGTGTCTTTGTGTCTTGGTGGTAAAGACTCCTCACGAAGTCGATAGGAAGAGATGGGCTACTCCCTGGGTGTGGTTTCGGCCAGTGGCAACTGGAAGTCGCCGATGTAGCCGAGTTGTTGAAAATGGCGAAACAACTCGTCCCGCGTTGCAAACACCTTGGTGGCTGTCTCAGTGATGAACGGAGACGGTTCGCATGGTGCCGCCCAGATGACGTAGACCTCCTTCGTGCATTCAAACGCATGCTGTAGCTCTCGCTCGACGCCCGACGAGAGCGCCGGCCGACCTCCGGCAAGCGCCGGGATGAAACTCACGATCATGTCGGATTGCTCGATGAGCTTGAAATCGCGGGCGTAAATCTGCGCGTCGATGTCGTGGGCCACCCGCGTGATTTCCGTCACCGGCAGTCGTAACTCGCGGCCGTTGACGCGGATGGTGATCTCGTCTTCGCCGCGTTTGATGGCCTCGCCGGCGGTCACGAGCAGTTGCTTTTCATCGAGATCGGCTGGGTCAAACGTAATGAAATACTCGGCCAGCGCGTCGCGAAAGCATTCAATCTCGCGCATCACGGCCGGCTGATCCAGCACGTGCGTCATGGGAAACGACGGGTAGACCCGTTTGCGATGGGACTCAAACATCAAGCGGTACAGCGACTGCACCGTAATCGAGCTGGAACCGCGCGACAAAACGTAAGCGTGCCCGTGCCCCGATACCACTTCCGCCATGGCTTCGGTGACCACGATCTCTTCCTCACGCCAGACCAAGATGTCCTTGAGCGTGTGTTTGACGTCGTGGTCGCGGTCGAGGCGCTCGTGGACGGCATCTAGATTATCGACCAGCGTGATGTAGAGCGTCGGACGAAGCTGGGCCATCTGGTCGTGGTCGTAGGCATGGAACAGGCCGTGCTTCCAGCGAAACGTCGCGTGGGTGTTGACGATCAGGTTGGCCCCGGATGCCGCGTGCTGTAAGACATCCTTGAAAACGCTCCGGCGAAGAGCAGTGAGCCGCTGTCGGGGAAGATCGAGCACGCGGTGCGGCACGATATCGGGAGCCTCGGCGCACATGCGTTGGCCGATATTGAACAGCCGCACGTCGTGCCCGTTTTGTTTGGCGAGATCGACCAACTTCTGCAGAAACGCCGCTTTGTCCAAACCGACCTGCCCGGTCACGACCACACGAACGCCGTCGGGGGAATCGGACGAAGGGAAAAGCGATGGGTCGGCCTGTCGCGAATCAGCCATCAAATGCTACAGATCGGAGGCAGGAACGCCAAAAAGTTGGACCCAATAAATGCCATAGTCGCCGCCGCTGCGTAGGCCGATGCCGACTTGGGTCCAACGGGGGTCGAGAATGATCGCTCGATGGCTCGGGCTTTCCATCCATGCCTTGACGGCTTCCGCCGCGGTTTCAGGCCCGGCCGCTAGATTCTCACCGATGGCGTAGAAACGGTATTTCCCCGCCACGGCGCGATCGCCGGGCCCCCGGCCCGTAATCGGATCAGTATGATCGAAAAACGCCTCCTCGATCATGCGGCAGGCGTAATTCTCCGCGATGGCTCTCAGTTTTGGGCTTGCCGTCACCGGCGAAAGATTCAGATCGGCCGCGGATCGCTCGAGGTTGATAAGCTGAAGCACCTGGTCGGAGAGGCGGTCGGCGTCGTCGGTTGTCAGGCAAAGACTCGGGGTCAATACTTTCGCGGCCGGGTCGCCCGCGGTGATTGTGTCGGAGTAGCAGCCCGCGGAAAGCAGGGCCGCCGCTGCCAAGACCAAGAACAGATTGAACCGAACCAGACGCATCGCAAACTCCTAGGCCACTGGAATACTATAGGCCTATCCAGACGACTCCTGTCACCTATCTTAGTTTACACCACGTTTTCCAACAAGGCACGCGAGCCGGTACGCCGACTTCGTGACCGAATCGTGACGGCCCACTCCCGGTATGATCGGCAAATTCGGACTCCAATCCCCGATTTTCGGCCAAGACGCACCATAACCGGACACATTAGCGTTCCGGAACATCAGGTGAGGACCGACATTCTCGGACGTAGCGGGGCCCGCGAGTTTCCCGATTGACCCTGTAGAGCAGCCGCCCTCGGCTGTGTCATGCAGCGCACCCGCCCTCGGCGGTGTCTTGTGATTGCTTGTGCCCCGTGCTCAGCGGCTCAGGCTCCAACGCGATGCGGTAGCGCCTCAGAGCCGCCGGCGCCAGCCTGCCGACCCTCGGACCGCCAATCTTCCGATTGGCACGTTGCATTCCAAACCGTCCATGCCAATCAGGAGATCAGCGATCCGCGGACCATCCGGGGCGAGAGGTCACCGGGCTCGCGCCGCGGTGAAAGAGGTCACCGGGCTCGCGCCCTGGTGCTCTGAAAAGGCCGTCGGCGATTGGGGCACGCACGCGGTTCCCCCGCCACGATCGGCCATGATCGTTCTTGCCTGGCCCGGTGGGCCCGGCAGGCCGAAATCATGGTCTCATTTCGTCCACGTGAGCGTGGAGAATGAAACTCGGGTTGGACGCGTTCGGTTCGCCTGAAGATCAGCGGTATTTTTGGAACCCGGTTCGACCGATCGCAAGCGTTTGGTGAATCGTACTCTATTTTTCGATGGGGGCGGAATGACAACGATGGCGACCGGGGCTACTCGGCTCTGGCGCCTGGATTCGATGAGTCAGGCTGTGAAGGAACAACGGCTATGAAGACGCGCTTGCAAGTCCCGGTGCTCTCGCCGAGCATGCCTTCGAGTTCCAAACCGTCCAGTGCCGTCGGCGCAACGCCCATCATTACCGCTGAAGACTCCGCCGGTGGCATGGGCGTTCGTGACGGTTCAGGCGACGGGTCAGGCGGTCCCGGCGGGACCGGGGCTTGTAGCCACGGGTGGAGCGGCGTAACCGCGAAGCGGGCCGCCGCGCAACCCGTGGAACCGTACGCGCGGTTGTTCCCGCCCC